>JAYVNN010000412.1:0-3315 GCA_043758435.1 Chthoniobacter sp. | reverse complement strand
CTTTGCGCAGCTGCTGCGGCTCAGCGCGGCGTGTTGGCGAAAAAGGGATTCAGCGGGGCCGCGGGCCGCGCGTTGCTGACGACGATGCCGACGCGGCCGGTGATCTTCGGCTGGCTGGTCGCGGGGCGCTCGGCGGCGGCGATGGGCACGAGCGGCGGCGGCGCGGTCATCACGACGGGCGTCGCGGTTTCCACGGGCTGCTCCAGCTCGGCGATGCGGCTTTCCATTTCATCAATCATCCGCCGGATGTGCCGGTAGCTGGAGCGCGGGCGGAGGATGGCGAGGCTGCGGTGCGGGTCGCCCCACTGGAGATTCTCGATGGTCACATGACGCACGCCCCACGCGTTCATCGCGCCGCGCGAGGGTTTGTAGAGGTCGATCGTGTTCGTGCCCGCGAGCGCCCAGCCGTAGTCATCCACGCGGTAAAGCTCGCCCGTTTCCCGGATGCGGAAAACCGTCCCCGCGGGCCAGCGCGACCAGTCGGCGGCGGCGCTGTTGATCTGGCCGCATTGCAGGGTGCCGCCGAGCGCGTTGTGATTCGTGTACTGCACATGGTCGTCCTCGGTGTGCGTGTAGGCCGTGGTGCGGACGGTCTGGAGGCGCGTGCGGGCGATGGGTTTCTGGTAGGCCGGCAGCGGACGCGGCGACGAGCAGGCGGCGATGAGCAACGCGAGCGAGGCGAGAAAAATGCGGGGAGTCAAGGTGCGCATGCGCGGAGGGTAGTCGCAGTTTTTGTGCTGGCGAGTTTGAAAAATCGCGCCCGTGTCACGGGGCGAGCGCGCGCTCGGGGAAGTCGGTGAAAACGCCATCCACGCCCCATGCCCGCATCCGCGCGAGGTCGTCCGGTTCATTCACGGTATAGACGAAAACTTTCAGCCCGCGCCGGTGCGCATCCTCGACAAAGCGCCGGGTGACGTAGCGCAGCGCGGGATTCACCGCGACCGCGCGCACATGCCGTGCGCTGAGCGCGTAGAGCTTCGTGGGCCGCGTGAGCAGCAGCGCGATGGGAATGCGCGGTTCGCTCACCGCGCGCAGTTCCGTGCGATGAAAGGACGAGACGACGAAGTCCTCATAATGCCAGCCGCGCTGCTCCACGTACTCTGCGATGAGCGCGCGCACCGGCCCGGCAGTGCGGCGGCCTTTCAGCTCGATGTGGATGAATGCGCGCCGGTCCACCGTCTCGAAAACCTCGCGCAGCGTGGGGATGCGCTCGCCCTGGCCGGCATCGAGCGCGCGGAGCTGCGCGAAAGTTTTGCGCGAGACGTAGCCGCGCCCGTTCGTGGTGCGGTCGAGCTTCGCATCGTGGATGACCACGAGTTCGCCATCGACAAACCACACGTCGATCTCGATCCCATGCGCGCCCAGTTCCAAGGCGCAGCGCACGGAGCGCAGCGTATTCTCCGGCTCGTGCCCGCGCGCGCCGCGGTGGCCGATGCAAAGAAACTTGGGAGACGGAGTCATGTGCGCTGCGTCTTTAGGCAGCGTGCGGAAGGATGGAAAGCGCGCAGCGTGCGCGACTGTAGGGGAAGCTGCCGGCTTCCCCTACAGTCGCGCGCCGCTGCGCGCCCACCACCGGGCTTTACCCGCCCGCGCGCGGCGCGTAGCCTCTGCCGCCTCATGCGATTTCAGACTCTCTACGAAGGCCGTCACATCTTTGCCATCATCGCCGCTGTCGGCGCACTCGGCTGGCTGCTCGGCTGGATGTGGCTCATGTGGCTCGCCACCGCCCTACTGCTTTTCTGCCTGAATTTTTTCCGCGATCCCGAGCGTCCCGCGCCCGAGGGCGAGGAACTGATTCTCTCCGCCGCCGATGGCGTGGTCGCGGACATCGTGGAGATCGAGGAGCACGAGGTTTTGAAAACGAAATGCCGGCGCGTGGGCGTCTTTCTCTCGGTCTTCGATGTGCATGTGAACCGCGCGCCCATCGCCGGAAAAATCAGCTACGTGCAGCATCACCCCGGCCTTTTCCTCGACGCGCGCCATGCCGAGTGTTCGGAGAAAAACGAGGCGCTCACCTGGGCCTTCGAGGGGAAACGCGCCACGCTCGTGGTGCGACAGCTCACCGGCGCAATTGCCCGGCGCATCGTGCCGTGGTCAAAGGTCGGCGACGACGTGCCGCGCGGGCACCGCTTCGGCATGATCCGCTTCGGCTCGCGCACCGAGGTCTATCTGCCGCTCGACGCGAAAGTGGAGGTCGCCGTCGGCGACCGCGTGACCGGCGCGATCACGATCATCGCGCGGTTTCCAAAAAGGCCCGAGTCCATTTTCTAAATGAGCGACGACGGCAATCCCAAGATCTACCTCCTGCCGAACCTGATGACGGCGGGGAACCTTTTCTGCGGCTTTGCGGCCACGCTCAAAATCCTCGAAGGCGCACTCCTGCTCGCCCCGGCCACGCCCGCCACGCTGGAGGCGCTGGAGGCCGCGGCGGCGCAGAAGTTTCACATCGCCATCTGGCTCATCCTGCTCTCCTGCGTTTTCGACGCGCTCGACGGCCGGCTCGCGCGCCTCGGCGGCCACGAGAGCCCGTTCGGGCGCGAGTTCGATTCGCTCGCCGACATCGTCTCCTTCGGCGTGGCCCCGGCGCTCATGGTCTATCGCATCGTGCTCCACGAATTCTCCCGCGCCGGTTGGATTATCGCCTCGCTCTACCTCGTCTGCGGCGCCCTGCGGCTGGCGCGTTTCAACTGCCTCGCCGCCGCCAACTCCGCCGCGGCCAACAAGGAATTCAAAGGCTTCCCGATCCCCGCCGCCGCTGGCGTCATTGCCTCCGTCACGCTCTGCCTGCTGTGGTTCGATGAGAAAAACCTCGTCATCGGCGCGGGCAAATGGGTGCTCCCGCCGCTCATGATTTTCCTCTCGTGGATGATGTTCTCAGGCTTCCGCTACCCGAGCTTCAAAGCCCTGAACCTCCGCACCACCCGCTCGCTGCCGAAGTTCATCGCCATCGTCGCCGTGCTCATTTTCACGGCCATGAACTACCAGTGGATGCCTGCCGTCATCTTCATCAGCTACCTGCTCTACGGCTTCCTGCGCCCTTTCCTTTCGAGGAAGATGAAAGAGGAGATCGAGGACGAAGTGGAGGACGACGACCCGCTGGAAAGCCCGTGACGGCATTTAGGAAGTAGGATTTAGCATTTAGGAAGTGAGTGGATGCGGCCTGCTTCCGAACTTCCTAAATCTTCCTTCTTACTTCCTAAATTCCCCATGAGCGACTTCGCCCAGACCGGCCTCATCACCACGCTCCAGCGGCTGAACGACACGCACCTCGCGAAGATCGAGCGCGAGCTGGCGGTGCTCGCGCACGAGCGGCCC
>JAYVNN010000411.1:0-27948 GCA_043758435.1 Chthoniobacter sp. | reverse complement strand
CCAGGTGGCTGCTCATCGGCCTGTGCGTGGGCGTGGCGGCTGCGCTCGGCTTTTGCTACGCCCGGACCAGTCCGAAAATCTACGAGGCAAAGACGGTGATTCAGGTCGATCAGGAGGAGCAGCGGGTGGTGAAAATCGAGGGCGTGCAGGGCGAGGATTTGAAATCGCCGGAGGTGCTGAAAACCTACGAGCAGAACCTGCTGAATACGGAGGTCTTGCTGCGGGTGATCCAGAACCACGACCTGCTGGGCGACCCCATGTTTCTCCCGGAAGTGAAAGAGAGCCGCTCCGAGAAGTTACTCGTGGATGCGCTGGCGCGGCACCTTACGGCGAGGATTCGGCACGAAACGCGGTTGATCGACATCACGGTGGAGCATCGGAGCCCGGCGCTCGCCCAGCGCATCGCGGAATTGCTCGTCAAAGAATTTGTCCTCTGGTGCGCGCAGTCGCGCCGCGAGGCGGGGGAAAGGGCCAGTGCCTTTCTCCTCGAACGCGCCGGGGAACTCAGCGAGCGGCTGGCAAAATCGGAAAAGGCGCTCCAAGCGTACAAGGAAAAGCATGCGACCGTGTCGCTGGATGAGCGGCAAAATTTCATGGCGGAGAAGCTCGGGCAGTTGAACCTCCGCTGGACCGAGGCGAAGTCCGAGCGGCTCCGGCTGGAGGCGGATTCCGCGCAGTTGCGGACAGTGGAGACGAAGTCGCCAGTGGAGTTGCTCGCCATCCCGCGCATTGCCGGGGCGCTGCAGATTGCGGATTTGCAAAAAAAGATCGGCGACCGCGAGGCGGCGCTCGCGACCTTCGCGCAGCGCTACAAGCCTGAGCATCCGAAATACCTCGCCGCACAGAGCGAGCTGGACGAGCTGCGGGCGGCCCTGCGCACGGAGGTCCGCAAGACCGCCGAGGTGCTTGAGGCCCAATACCAGACCGCCAAAGGGCTCGAGGAACGGTTCGAGCAGGCGGTGCGGGACCAGCAGCAGGCGTCGCTCGGCGTGAATACCATCGGTCTCGGTTCCGCCGCGCTGGCGCGGGAGGTGGATTCGACCCGCGCGCTTTACGAGTCCGTCCTCACGCGGATGAAGGAGACGGAAATCACCAAGGACATCGCGCAGGGTGCGCTGCATGTGGTCGAGCGTCCGCTGCTGCCGGAGACGCCGGTGCGGCCGCGGAAGACCTTCATCCTCGCGCTCAGCATCCTCGCGGGGCTCGGGATCGGCTGCTTTCTGGCTTTTGCCTCCCATGCCACCGACCGTTCGCTCCAGACGTTGCACGATGCCGAGACGCGGCTGGGTCTGCGTTCGCTGGGCGAAATCCCGCGGCTCAAGGGACGGCCCCGCCAAGCGAAGAATTCCCCACTCCTCGCCGCGTCCGATGCGGAGGCCACGGAATCGTTTCGCACGCTGCGCACGTCGCTTTCCCTCCTCGGCAACGGGGCGGACCGCCGGAGCATCCTTTTCACCAGCGCGCTGCCCGGCGAGGGCAAGACTTTTTGCTCGATCAACTGCGCCGCGGCCTTTGCCAGGCAAGGTCTGCGCACGCTGCTCATCGATGCCGATCTCCGGCTCCCGAATATCGCGCGCCTGCTGCTCGGACGGGAAGACCTGCCGGGGCTCAGCGATCTGATCCTCGGGGAGACGCATCTCGGCCAGGCCGTCCAACTGACCGGCATCGAAAATCTCTCCTTGCTTCCGGCCGGCAAGCGCGTGCCCAATTCCGCGGAACTCACCGGGGGGGCGCGGCTGCTGACCATCCTCGCCCAAGTCTGCGGGGATTTTGACCGCGTGGTCATCGACACGCCGCCGATCAGCGTGGTCAGCGACGCGCTGCTTTTGGCCAAGCATGTGCAAGCGGTGTGTCTGGTGATTCACGCTGGCCGGACGCCGGCCGAGGACGTGCTGCGCGCCGCGCAGCGTTTGGCGGAAGCCGGCGCACCGCCGGTGGGTTTCGTCTGGAATCAAGTCAAGTATCGGCGCGACGACCACGGCTACTATGAGCGCCTCGCGGACACCGGGGCCTCGCGTCCGCTGCTTTCTTAGCCGGGGCGGATCGGTTGCTTGCATCCATGAATGCCCTTGGCCTCAGCGCAGCGGAGTGCGGCCCGGCGTCCGCGGTGGGGCCGCTTTTCCGCGTGGCGCGCGGCACCCTGCTGCTGCTGCTGGCCATCATTTATGCCGGCAGTCTCGACTTCTTCCTCCTGCTGTCGCCGGTCCTGCTCTACGGCACCTATCTCGTCATCATGGGATGCCTGTTCATCTGCTTTTTCTACGAATGGTCGGTGACCCGGAATCTCTGGTCGGTCGCGCCGTACCTCATCTGGCTGTTTGGGTACTTTCTTTGGGGCATGATCGTGCTCTCGTCCGTGCCGATCGCGGCCAGCGAGGGGACGAAGTCCTTCATCAAAAACGTCCTGTTGATCGGCGCGCTGGCGGTGGCTCTCGATCACCGCACGCTCCGGCCGTTTGCCCGCTTGATCGTGCTCGCGATGCTCGCAAATTTCGCGCTCTGCCTGTGGGAGGCTGCCACCCCTGGCCTGAACGAGAGGATCGCCCGCATCCGCGACCCCGACGCCACCGCCTACGACGTGCTCCGCCCCGCCGGGCTCTGGTGCAATCCCGATGAAGCCGCCTTCGCCTTTCTCTTTGGGCTGCTCATGGCGCGCTGGGTCGGCCGTCCCCTGGCGGTGATCGCGCGGCTCGCCGCAGTGGTGGGAATTTTCCTGACGGTCTCCCGAACCGGCGCGTATTTGCTCGCCGTCTGCGGTCTGGGGTATGCCGGCCATTGGCTGAGGACCCAGCGTTTGGACTCCACGAAACTCGCCATCGCGTGCGCCGGGTGCCTGTTCGCGGGCACTGGAGCCGTGGCCCTCGCCCTGCACTTCGAGTATCACCCCGGCGACCACTGGCAACTCGCGCGGTTCCTCGACTTCAGCGAAACCAGCGCTTCGGCCTCCGGTGGTTCACGGATTGATATCGCCAGGACAGCCGCGCAAAAGGCGCTCGATGGTCCGTGGTATGGATGGGGACTTTTCACGTTCCAACTGCACGCGCAGCCGGACATCCCGGCCGTCCTCAAGCCGCCCGCGCACAATATTTACCTCACCGTCTGGGGCGAGACGGGTGCGCCCCTCGCCATCACCTATCTGCTCGTCCTCGGCCTGGGAGCGGCGCGGGTGCTGCGCACGCCGATGCTCGCGAGCGACCGGCTCGCGGTGGGCCTCATGTGGTTCTGCTATCTGGTCATCGGGCTCACCTGGCACATCCAGTTCACGGCCTTTTTAGGAATCATCATGGTCGGCCTGATCTGGCGTCTTCCCGACGTGCTGCGGCGTTCCGACGAGATGCAGTGGAAGCCGCGCGCTGTATGAAAGCGTCGAGACTGCTTGGGATGGGCCTCGCCTTGGCCCTCATCGGCGGCGGGGTCCTGCGGCGATGCGGGGCGGGGGAGAGCGCGGTCCGGCGGGAGAAACCCTCCGGCCTCACCGCCGATGGCACGCTCCTGCGGCAAGGCCGGCCATTTTTCCCGATCGGAATCTACGGCCCCCATCACACCGAGGAAGAATACGCGCTGCTCGCGGCGCACGGTTTCAATGCGATCACGGGGCACTTCGCCACGGATGTCGGGCAATTCATGGAGACGCTCGACATGGCCCAGCGGCACCACCTTGCCGTCGCCGCGCCGCTCTTCGCGGGGAATCTGGTGACGGCGAACCTCGCGCAATCGCTCGCCAAAATCCGCGCCGCCGCCGCGCATCCGGCGGTGTTGGCGTGGAAGATTTGCGACGAACCGGATGCGCACGCGAACGCCCATCTGCGCCCGGAGATTGCGCCCGCCTACCGCGCGATCAAGGCGCTGCATCCGGCCCAGCCCGTGGAGCTGACGCTCAGCAAGGATGCAACGATCGGCGTCTGGACGCCCTTCTGCGACATGGTCGAGATCGACCGCTATCCGGTGCCCGGCCGACCGCTAACCGAGGTGCTCGATTTCTGCCGGCTCACGCGCCGACAAATGGAGCCCTGGCAGAACCTGACCTACGTGGTGCAGTGCGGCTGGACCAAAGATCTGCGGACGCAGCCCAGCTTCGCGCAGGCGCGGACGATGGTTTATCTCGCGCTCATTGGCGGAGCCAAAGGCATCTTCTGGTATTCGCGGAAAGAGCACGACGGCTGGGACCTCACCACCTCGCCGCTCTGGCCGCGGCTCCGGGAAATCAATGCCGAGATCGCGGCGCTGGCCACACCCGTCATGCTCGGCCAGGAGGTGCCCGGCATCGCGTGCGGCGCGCCCGCGGTCTGCTTCGTCGGCCAGCGGTACCTCGGTAAAATCTACCTGCTCGTGACCAATCCCACCGACCAGCCGAGCGAGGCGATTTTCACCCTGCCCGCGGCCCTTCAGCCGAGCGCCGTGAGCTGGGCCGGAAACAAGCAGCCGCTCGCTCTGGAGGGCCGGACGGTGCGGGTGCCGCTCGGCGCATTCGATGCCGCCACGCTGGTCTTCGATCTGTAGATGAGTGCCCGATCCATGATTCCCGCACGCTGGAAGCAACTTTCTCCAGGCTCCATGAACCGGCGCATCTTCAATGCCGCCGTGCTCGTGGGCGGGCTGACGCTGTGCGCGAAACTCGTGGCGATGGCCAAGGAAATCGTCTCCGCGGCGGCCTTTGGCGTCGGCGATGCGATGGACGCCTTTCTGGCCGCCTTCCTCCTGCCCTCTTACGCCATCGGCGTCCTCGCCGGACAGATGAATGCGGCCCTCATCCCCGTCTTCGTCGAGGTCCGCGAAAAGGAGGGGCCGGAGGCGGCCCAAAGGCTGTTCTCCGGCGCTTTGATGCTGAGCATCGGGGTGCTGACGGCCGCGGCAGTGGTGCTCGGCGTCGCCGCCCCGGCGGTGCTGCCCTGGATTTGCAGCGGCTTCGCGCCCGCGAAGCTGCAGCTCACCCTGCAGCTTTTCTACGTGCTCCTGCCGCTCATTGTGCTTTCGGGTTTGGTGGTGAACTGCGAGTCCGTGCTCAACGCCGGGGAGAAATTTTTCTTTGCCCAAATCGCCTCCATGGCGGTGCCGCTCCTGACCATGGTTTTCATCTGGGCGCTGGCGGACCAATGGGGGATTCACGCCCTCGTTTACGGCTTCGTGGGCGGCGTCGCTGTCCAGTTTGTCATCATCATCTCGGCGCTGAAAAAGCGCGGCCTGCGCTTCACGCCTCGCTGGTCCGGGATGGATGCGGGACTCCGGCGCCTGATCGCGCAATATCTGCCCGCGGTCGCGGCTTCGGCGATGATGTGCAGCTCGGACCTGATTGATCAATCCATGGCCAGCGTGCTCGATGCTGGCAGCATTGCCGCCTTGAACTACGGCAATAAGCTCGTGTCCTTTGCGCTCGTGGTGGGAGCCACCGGGCTCGGCACCGCGGTGCTGCCCTTCTTTTCCAAGATGGTGGCCGCCGCGCAATGGGACGAACTGCGCCACACCCTGAAGACTTACGTCTGGCTGATCCTGCTCATCACCATTCCGATCGCCGGCGCGGGCATCCTCCTCTCGAAACCGCTGGTCGCGCTGTGCTTTCAGCGCGGCCATTTCACCGCGGAGGACACCGTCCTCGTGGCGCACATTCAGGCGATGTTCATGCTGAAGCTGCCGTTTTACACGGTGACGATTCTTTTCGTCCGCATGATCTCCTCGCTCCAGGCGAACCGGCTGCTGATCTGGGGCACGGTCATCAGCGTCATCCTCAATGTGACCTTGAACTACGTGCTGATGCGGGTGCTCGGGGTGGCCGGCATCGCCCTCTCGACGAGTATCGTCTATGCCGTGCTTTGCATGTTTCTCGGCACGGTGCTGTGGAAAAAATTGCGGGAGGTCTCGCAAGCCGCGCCCGCATGAGAGTCACGCTGGTGATCTTTTCCCTCGGGGCCGGCGGGGCCGAGCGCGTGCTGGCGGCGATGGCCAATTTCTGGGCCGCGAAAGGGTGGGCCGTCCATGTGCTCACCCTCGACTCGGGCGAGACGCCGCCCTTTTACCCGCTGCACCCCGCCGTGGCCCACCGCGCGCTCGCACTCGCCGGCTGCGGCAGCGGAGTCGTGGACGCGCTGTGGAAAAACTCCAGTCGGGTGCGCCGGCTGCGCGCCGCCCTGCGCCAGACGCAGCCCGAGGTGGTGATCTCGCTGATGAGCGAGACCAATGTCCTCACCTTGCTCGCCATGATCGGCACGAACGTGCCGGTTTTCGTGCAGGAGCAAAACGATCCGTTTCAACACGGCCTGCCGCGCTCCTGGAATGTGCTGCGGCGCTGGGTTTATCCGCTGGCCACCGCCGTCGTCGTCCTGACCGGGCGCTCCTTGGGCTTCTTCGCTCCGCGGGTCCGGCAGCGCGCCCAGGTCATCCCCAATCCCGTCATCGTCACCGGCCAGCCGCGGCGGCCTGCGGCAAATCCCGGCCAGCCGAAGACCCTGATCGCCATGGGCCGCCTCGATCCGCAGAAAGGCTTTGACCTGCTGCTCCAAGCGTTCGGGCGAATCGCCGGCCGGCATCCCGACTGGTCCCTCGAAATTCTCGGCGAAGGAGCCTTGCGCGAAAAACTGGAGACGCAGGCGGAGGCGCTCGGTTTGCGCGACCGCGTCCGGCTGCCCGGCACGACCAAGGAGCCGCATGCGAAGCTCCGGGGCGCCGATCTCTTCGTGCTGTCTTCCCGCTATGAAGGATTTCCGTTGTCGCTAGGCGAGGCCATGGCCTGCGGGTTGCCGGTGATCAGCTTCGATTGCCCGACCGGGCCGGCCGAGATCATCCGCGACGGCCTCGACGGCATGCTGGTCCCGGCGGAAAACGTCGAGGCTTTGGCCGCCGCATTGGATCGCCTGATGAGCGATGCCGCCCAGCGCGCCGCCCTCGCGGCCCGCGCGCCGGAAGTTCTGGAGCGCTTCAGCTTGGAAAAAATCATGGGCCAGTGGGAGGCGCTCATTTCCGCAAGCACCCGCCCCAAATCCGCGCGATGAAACTCTTCTTTCTCATCCGCATCCTCGATCACGGTGGTGCCGAGCGGCAGCTCATCGAGCTGGTCAAAGCGCTGGACAAGTCGCGTTTCAAGGTCACCGTCGCGACCTTTTACGACGGCGGCGGCCTGTGGTCGGAACTGGAAAATCTCCCCGGCGTGCGCCTCGTGTCCCTCGGCAAGAAAGGACGCTGGGATGTGCCCGCTTTCGTGTGGCGACTGGCGCGGCTGGTGCGGGCGATCCGGCCCGAGGTGCTGCATGGCTACATGGGAATCGCCAATGAACTTTGCTCGCTCATGGGCTGGCTCTACGGCGGTCGCGTCGTCTGGGGCATCCGCGAGTCCAGTCGTCCGCCGACCCAATACGACTGGCTCAGCCGGTGGAGCGGTCGCGCGGGCGCGTGGTTGTCCAGGTCCGCCGATGTCATCATTGCCAATGCCCACGCCGGCCAGCACCACTGCCTCGAGAGCGGTTTTTTCGCGGAGCGCATCACCGTGGTCCACAACGGCATTGATACGGAACGCTTTCAACCCGACCGCGCCGCCGGCCGCGCCCTGCGCGCGGCGTGGGGCGTGGCCGACGACGAACTGCTCGTCGGTCTGATCGCGCGGCTCGATCCGCAGAAAGATCACCGGACTTTCCTGCGCGCGGCCGCCCTCGTGGTGAACCAGCGGCCAAAGGTGCGCTTCGTCTGCGTGGGCAACGGTCCTGCGGCTTACACCCGCGAACTGTCTCTGGAAGCCCATCAACTCGGCTTGAACGGATGCCTGCGCTGGGTGCCCGCCGCGAACAACGTGCAGGAGATCTACAATGCGCTCGATCTTGCGACGCTGACCTCGATGAACGGCGAAGGCTTTCCCAATGTCGTCGGCGAAGCCATGGCCTGCGGCGTGCCGGTGGTCGTCACGGACAACGGCGACGCGGCTTTTGTCGTCGGGGAGAAAGAGCAGGTCGTCCCCTGCGGCCAGCCGGCAGCACTGGCCGCCGCGTGGCTGCGGGTGCTGGCGCTGAACCCCGCCGCGCGCGTCCGCCTCGGGGCCCGGCAGCGGGCGCGCATCGAGGACCATTTTCAGATCCGCCACCTCGTCGAAAAGACGCTGGCGGCCATCCGCCAAAATTGATGAACAAGAAACTCCGGGTGCTCTTTTTAATCACCGACCTCTACAACGGCGGCGCGGAAACGATGCTCTTTCACATGATGCGCTTCATCGACCGTGAGCGCTTCGAACCCACGGTGATCTCGCTGATGGATCGCGGCAAGTTCGGCGACCTCATCGAACAGTTGGGGGTGCCGGTCGGCACGGTCGGTATGCTGCAGGGGCGGCCCACTCCCGCCGCGTTCTGCCGGCTGTTGAAACTGGTCCGCGCCGCCCGGCCTGATGTCATTCAAGGTTGGATGTATCACGCCAACATTGCGGCGCAGCTCGCGAGCCTGTTCGTCCGCGTGCCCGTTTGCTGGTGTGTCCACAGTTCGTTCCAGTCCTTTTCGGTCGAAAAGCCGCTGACGCAATTCATGATCTGGCTGGCCGCCCGCGTGTCGCGCCGCGCTGCCAAGATCGTCTTTGTCTCGGCCATCAGCCGCACCCAGCACGAAAAGCTCGGCTATGCGGCCGAACGCGGGCAGGTGATTGCCAACGGCATTGACCTCGATCTTTTTCAGCCGTCGGCGGCGGCCCGGACCAGCGTCCGGGAGGAACTCGGCCTGCCCCCGGAGGCACCCCTCATCGGGCTGATGGCGCGCTACCATCCGCTGAAGGATCACCCGAATTTTTTCCGGGCCGCCGCCATCCTCGCCCGCCAGCGCCCCGATGTGCAATTCGTGCTGGCGGGCACCGGCGTGGATCCTGCCAACCCGGCGCTCATGGAACTACAGCAGACGCTCGGCCTCGAAGGGCGGGTTCACCTGCTCGGTGAGCGCAATGACATGCCCCGGCTCGATGCCTCCCTCGACATCGCGACCTTGTCCTCCTCCGCGGAAGCCCACTCGCTCGCCATCACCGAAGCGATGGCTTGCGGGATTCCGTGTGTGGTGACCGATGTCGGCGACAGCGGGCTGGTCGTCGGAAAGGCCGGCGTGGTGGTCCCGCCCGGTAATGCCGAAGCTCTGGCGGCTGGCTGGGAGCGGCTCCTCACCGCCGGTGCGGAGGCGCGACGCGCGCTGGGCGCAGCGGCCCGCCGGCGCACGGAAGAGGACTTCAGCATCGTCGCCGCCGTGCGCAGCTACGAGAAGCTCTACCACTCTCTCACCTGATATGTGCGGCCTGACCGGATACTGGAAAACTGGCGGAAGCAGCGCGCCCGAGCTGCAAGCGCAGATCGAGCGCATGACCAGCACGCTGGTGCCGCGCGGCCCGGACGACTCCGGCACCTGGATCGACGCGGAATGCGGACTCGCGCTGGGTTTCCGCCGGCTCGCGATCCTGGATCTCACGCCGGCGGGCCATCAGCCGATGCCCTCGGCGAGCGGACGCTACGTGATCGTTTTCAACGGCGAGGTGTACAACTTCGCGGAGCTGCGGCAGGAACTCGAAGCGCGCGGCGACCGCTTCCGCGGCGGCTCGGATACCGAGGTCATGCTCGCCGCCATCGAAGCCTGGGGACTGGAGGCCGCGACGCAGCGCTTTGTCGGCATGTTTGCCATCGCGCTCTGGGATCGGCAGGAGCGCCAGCTCGCGCTGGTGCGGGATCGGCTGGGAAAAAAGCCGCTTTACTACGGTTGGGCGGGGCCAGTGTTTTTGTTCGGCTCGGAGTTGAAAGCCCTGCGCGCCCATCGCGCTTGCGGCGCAGCGGTGGATCGCGGCGCGCTGTCCCTGTTCCTCCGGCACGGTTTCATTCCAGCTCCCCATTCCATCTACCAGGGGATTCACCAGCTTCCGCCGGGTTGCATCGTGCGCATCGCCGCCCCGGACGCGCCGCCCGCCACGCCGCAGCCCTACTGGTCGCTCCGCGAAGTCGCCGAGCGCGGGGTCCGCGAGCCTTTTGCGGGATCGGATCGGGAGGCGACGGACCGTCTCGAGGCGCTGCTCCGCGAGGCGGTCCGCCTGCGGATGATCGCCGATGTGCCGCTCGGCGCGTTCCTGTCCGGCGGCGTGGATTCCTCGGCGGTCGTAGCGCTCATGCAGGCGCAAAGCCAGCGGCCTGTGCAGACGTTCAGCATCGGTTTTGCCGAGAGCCAGTATGATGAGGCACCGCATGCCAAAGCGGTCGCCCAGCACCTCGGCACCGCGCACACCGAGCTATATGTCACCCCGGAGAATGCCCGCGACGTGATTCCTCGCCTGCCCGAAATCTACGACGAACCGTTCGCCGATATTTCGCAGATTCCGACCTGTCTGCTGGCGCAACTGGCCCGCCGCCATGTGACCGTCAGTCTTTCCGGCGACGGCGGTGACGAGTTGTTCGCCGGCTATGCGCGCTACGCGGAGACGGAGCGGTATTGGCAAAAGCTGAGCCGGATTCCGGGGGCTCTGCGCGGCCTCATCGGCTGCGGCATGAAAGCCGTGGGCCAAGGCTCGCGGCTGGGGCGATTGCTCGCGCGCCGCGCCGACGTGCTGGGGATGAAGACGCCGGAAGCACTCTACCTCCGGAACTCTTCCCAATGGAAAACGCCCGCGGAGGTCGTGATCGGCGGCTTCGAACCGCCCACCGTTTACACCGATTCCACACGCTGGCCGGCCGGCTGCGGTTTCACCGAACGCATGCAATTCTTCGACTCCAGCAGTTACCTTTCCGACGACATTTTCACAAAAGTCGATCGGGCGAGCATGGCCGTGAGCCTGGAGGCGCGGGTGCCGCTGACGGATCATCGCGTGGTCGAGTTTGGCTGGAGTCTCCCGCGGACGCTGAAGGTCCGCGGCGGGCAGGGAAAATGGATTTTGCGGGAGGTGCTGGATCGCTACGTGCCGCGCAGGCTGATCGAGCGGCCCAAGATGGGTTTCGGGGTGCCGATGGGGGCGTGGCTGCGCGGACCCTTGCGCGACTGGGCCGAGGCGCTGCTCGATGAGCGGCGGCTGCGGGCCGAGGGCTACTTCCACCCCGCGCCGATTCGCGAAAGATGGCGCACGCATCTCAGCGGCGAGAGCGAGGGCGAATACTACCTCTGGAACGTGCTCATGTTTCAGGCCTGGCGGGAGAAATGGTTATGACCGCCATGCGCCTGCTGCTGGTCATGCCGAATGTCATCAGCTACGAGGCTTTCCTCGGGGAACTCGGCGCGGAGTTGCGCGCGCGTGGCGTGGAGGTGCATCTCGCCTGTTCGCTGGCGAAGTTTGAGGACTCCCATACCGCGGCGGCGGGCCCGGCGGCTCCCGAGCAGCGCGGCGGCCTCACCCTCCACGCGATCGAATTTGCACGCGGCATGAATCCAATCTCCCATCGGCGCGCGGCCCGGCGGCTCGCCGCGCTCGTCGAGCGGCTCCAGCCCGACGTGATCCAGGCCCATTTCGACGCGGCGATTTTCACCACCGCCCTGGCGCGCACGGCGCGCTGGCCGGCGACCATCGCGCTGTTTCACGGGCTGTCGTTTCCGATTCTGAAGGGCTGGCGCAAAATCCTGATTCGAGCGGCGACGGCTTGGGCGGTGCGCCAATTCGACGGCGTGTGGGTCTTGAATTCTGAGAACCGTGACTTGCTCCGGGCGGCCGCGCCCCGGGCCGCCGTCCACCGTTTCCACAGCGCGGGTGTCGGCTGCGACCTCGCCCGTTTCGTGGCCCCGACGAGCGCGGAGCGCGAAGCCGTCCGCGCGCCGCTCGGCTTCGCGCCGGCGCACTGCGTCTTCGCCTACGTGGGCCGGCTGGTGGAGGCGAAAGGATTCGCGCTCACGGTGCGGGCGTTCCTGCATCTGGCGAAAGACACTCCGCAGGCGCGGCTGCTGGTCGTGGGCGGCGGCGATCCGCTGCACCCGACCGGGCTCACGCCGGAGGAGGAGGCCGCCATGCGGGCTTCCGCGCAGATCGTCGCGTTGGGTTTCCGCACCGATGTCGAACGTCACCTCAAGGCCGCGGATGTGATGGTCTTGCCGAGTTTTCGGGAGGGCATGCCCGTGGGGCTGATGGAGGCGCTGGCGATGGGCGTGCCCGTCCTGACGCGGGATGTGTGCGGCTGCCGCGATGTCGTCCGGGACGATGTGGACGGCGTGGTGCTGCAAGATTGCCGCGTCGAAAACCTGGCGGCGGCGATGCAGCGGCTGGCCGGTGCGCCTGACCTTCGCCAACGGCTGTCGTCTCGCGCCTTGGCCGACCGGGATCGTTTCGACCGCGCCCATTTTGTCCGTGAACAGTGCGCCATCTATGAAGCCTGCGCGCCAGGCTCCGGGTCCACCGAATGAAAGGATGCGCTGCCGGGGACTACGAAACGTGTTCCCCGATCGCTGCCATCAGCAGTTCCAATTCTTTCGGCGAGCGCACCGTGATCAGGGTTTTGAAGGATTCCGGGGCCGGCTGCGGGCGGGGCTTCGCCGCCGTTTTGGACGGGTAGAAGCAAACCTCCGTCAGAAATTTTGCCAACTCAATGAGCTTTCCGGGCACCGCCGAACAGACTTTCAGCGCTTTGAAATCCCATTGCAGGAAATTCTTGATGCTGCGGGTGAACCCCCGCCAGAGGCAAAGCGACAACGGAAAATCCAGATGAATGACGGTGTCGGTCATGCTCAGTAATTCAAAGTCGCCGTCGATGATCCAGTTTTCGCGCCTGGCCATTTGCCGCTGGATCTCCTCAATCTCCGGCGGCGTCATGCTTCTTGGCTTCCACGGCACTTCCACAAAGTCGATGCCGATGATCTGGGCCAGTTTCCTCGCAAGGGTCGTTTTTCCGGCACCCTGGTTGCCGATAATGGCCACCCGCCGGGAACGCAGGAGCTGTTGAATATGCTCCCGTGCAAACAACGGGGCGCTGACAGAGTGCATGGACGGTTGGAGTGGTTGGAATATTTCAGCCGCAGGAGCGCAATTCGAGTGGGCCTAAAGCATTTTTTCAAATGCCGGGTCATGCAAGAGCCATTCCACCCGAGCGGCGTTTCCGCTCAGTCCTTGGTGCAAACGAAATACAGGCCGTCTCCTTTCCGTTCGGCCTCCAGTTCCGCGCAGGAATCGAGCACCTTGATCGGTGTCCCCTGGTGGAAGGTAGCCGCCGCGACGACCCGGAACCCGCCCTCCTCAAGGGATTGCCAGGCTTCGCGCGATTGCAGCCAGTAAATGTAGGGTCCGCGGTCCACGAGGGAGCCGAAATTGAATTTCCCGTCATGCTTCAACCACGGCAGGTATTGAATCCGGCGGCGGGAACGGCACACCGCGCGCAAGGCCTGCAAGTAGCGGATGTAGGGCCAGTATTTTGCGCGCCGTCCCTCGAAACTCAAAAAGGAAAACAGGGCCACGCCCTTGGGTTTGAGAATGCGCGCCGCTTCGCGCACCGACTGCATCCGGTCTGCGTCCGTCTCCAATATGCACAGGACTTGTTGCAGATAAACGATCTGGTCAAAGCTCGCGTCGGGATACGAAAGTTTGGTCGCGTCCTGCACTTCGAACGCGATTTGGTGGCTGGTGTCGCGCCGCTTCGCCTGCGCGATGAGTTCCGGGACATAATCAAACCCGTGCAATGACCCGAACCCGAGTTGTTGCATCCCCAACGCAATTCTGCCGCCACCGGTTCCGGCGTCGAGCGTTCTCCCCTCTTTGGCCAGGTATTTCGTGATGAAAAATTCCTCCTCGGTCCTCAGTCCATCCTTGTTCGCCCATTCGTTGAAGAGCTTCGTCGCGTAGAGAGCTTGGTTGTCCTTCATGGGATAGTGTCCGGCAAGGCAATCACCCCACGGGCAGATTGTCGATGGTTCAGGGTGGGGCGGGGAATCTTCGGGTGATCCGGTTTTTGCCGCCATCTCCGTGCTGCGGACAGTGCGCGCCAGCTAAGTTTGTGGCCGGCCGGCCCGCTCTGGCACGCAAGGTGCCTTGTATCCAGCCGGATGAAACCAACCCTTCTGCTCCCACCCTGCCGCCTCGCCTTGGAAATCCGGGGAATGGCGGTGTCCCGTGGCGCTTTGAGGAAGTGCCCCGCCACACTCCGTCCGGCGGAGGTTCTAAGCCTTGCGCAAGGAGACTGAATTGGGGAATGAAAGGAGCATGCGAGTTCGCCATGTCGCAGAAAGATTTCGCAGAGAAGGGCTGGCCAGCACGCTCCGTCTGGTGAGCGTCCGTACGGTGTCGTGGTTCCGATCCCGGAAGGAAGACCGGCGGCGCAGTGTGTGCACGGCGCGCGAGATGACCGCCGCCGACCTCGGCATCACCGACCTGTGCAACCACTGGTATGTGGCGACCGATTACGAAACCTTTCACCGCGCCCTGCGGCAGGTGGCGATCCGCCCCGGCGAGGATGTGTTTGCCGATCTCGGAGCGGGCATGGGCCGGATCGTTCTGCTGGCGGCCGAATGGCCGTTCCGCCGCGTGTTGGGCGTCGAGTTTTCGCGGGAGCTGACCGACATCGCGCGCGCGAATCTCCGCACCGTCCGGTCCAGTCTGAAATGCCAGGACGTGGAGATCATTCTCGCCGATGCCGCCGCGTGGACCATTCCGCCCGACGTCACGGTGCTGTTCTTCTTCAATCCGTTCGACGGCGTGGTGCTGGCCGAGGTGTGCGCCAACATCCGGAAGTCGCTGGCCGACGCGCCCCGCAAGCTCACGATCATCTACGTCCGCGCGGAGAAGTTTTTTGAAAAGGAAATCGCCTGGCAGGAGTGGCTGACGCGGACGCACGAACTGCCGTGTGTCGAAGGCAAAGTCGCCATCTACGAAAGCAAGCCGGCGGTGCCGCCGGAAAGATCCGGTCATGGGCCAGCGGTGGCGACGCCTTGAAAATGAATGTTCTCCTCACCTGCGCGGGCCGCCGCACCCATCTCGTCACCGCCTTCAAGGCGGCGCTGGGCGGCGCAGGCCGGGTGCTCGCGTGCGATGCGAGCACCGAGGCTCCGGCGATGCAGGAGGCCGACCAAGCCTTCGTCGTGCCCGCCGTGGACGATGCCGGCTACCTCGGCGCGCTCCTCAAAATCTGCGCTGAGCAGCGCGTCCGCCTGGTGATTCCCGCGCTCGAGACGGAACTGCCACTGCTGGCGGAGCATCGCGCGCGCTTTGCGGAGATCGGCACGCTGGCGGTGGTCTCGTCGCCGGAGGTCATTGCAAAGTGTTTCGACAAGCTGGAGACCGCCCGCTTTCTCGAATCCTGCGGGCTGGCTGCGCCGCGAAGTTTTCTTTCGCTCAAGGCGGCGCGCCAAGCCCTCGCCGACGGAGAGCTTTCCTTCCCCGTCGTGGTGAAGCCGCGCTGGGGAGTGAGTTCGATCGGCATGCAGATCGCCGAGGACGACGAAGTACTCGACCTCGTGTTTCGTCTGACTCGAAAGCACGTCGCCCGCACTTTTCTCGCGGAGATCAGCGCCACCGATCCCGAGCGCTGCATCCTCGTGCAGGAGCGCCTGGCCGGGTGCGAATACGGGCTGGATGTGATCAATGACCTCGAGGGCCGCCACGTCTGCACTTTCGTCAAACGCAAGCTCCGCATGCGGAGCGGGCAGACGGATCGCGCGGTGAGCGTGGCCGACCATCGGCTGGAAATGCTGGGCCGGCTGATCGGCGAAAAACTCGGCCACATCGGGATGCTAGACTGCGACGTGTTGGCCAGCGGGGACGCAGCCTGGGTGATCGATCTGAATCCGCGGATGGGCGGCGGCTATCCGTTCTCGCACATGGCTGGCGCGAATTATCCCGCGGCCCTGGTCGCGTGGGCGGATGGCCGGGCCGCCGATCCCCACTGGTTGCAGATCGAACCCGAGGTCACCGCATCGAGATGCGACCGCTTCGTCCGCACGACTTCAACCCACCAAAGCCCAAAGCATGAATGCACCGACACCCGTGGATAAAGTGCCCGCAAAGCACGCCAATAGCCGGCCCGAGTGCCAGGTCGCCGTCATCGGCGCCGGGCCGTACGGCCTCGCGGCGGCGGCCCATTTGCGCGCGGCGAAAATCGACACGCGCGTGTTCGGCGAGGCCATGGAATTTTGGTCGAAGCAAATGCCCGAGGGCATGATCGTGCGGTCGATCTGGGAAGCCTGCCATATCTCCGATCCGCAGCGCGCACTGACCATGGACGGCTTCGTCGCGGCCGACGGGCGGACGATTCCACAGCCGGTGCCGCTCACGGACTTCATCGACTACGGACGCTGGTTCCAGCGGCAGACCGTGCCCGACCTCGATCCGCGCCGCGTGGTGCGCGTCGAGCGCACGGCGCACGGCTTCCGCCTCGAACTGCATGACGGCGAGTCTTTCCACGCGCAGCGGGTGGTCGTGGCCACCGGCATCGCGAAGTTTTCGCGCCGCCCGGCGCTCTACGACGGCTTCCCCGCCGAGCTGGTTTCGCACACCTCCGAGCACCGGACGCTGCAGCATTTTCGCGGAAAAAAAGTCGTCGTCATCGGCGGGGGACAGAGCGCGATCGAGAGCGCCGCTTTGCTGCACGAGACGGGGGCCGAGGTGGAGGTCATCGCGCGGCAGCCGCGGATCAACTGGCTCGACCAAACCCGGAAGGGGAGATGGCTGCGAAGCGAGGCGAATCCATTACGGCGCGTTTTTTACCCGCCCACCGACGTCGGCCCACCCGGCTTGAACTGGATCGTGGCCACGCCCAGGCTGTTTCGCCTGCTGCCGCGCGCGACGCAGGAATGGGTGGCCTACCGCTCCACGCGTCCCGCCGCGTCGGGCTGGCTGGTGCCGCGCATGCGCACCGTGCCGATCAAAACCAGCCGGGACATCACGGCGGCCACGGCGGCGGGCGACCAGCTCGCGCTGAAGCTCGACGACGGCAGCAAGCGCCGCGTGGATCATGTGATGCTCGCCACTGGCTATCGCGTGGACGTGGCGCGCTTCCCCTTTTTCGCGCCCGATATGGTCGCGTCGGTCGAGACTGCCGATGGCTACCCCGAGCTGCGCGCCGGGCTCGAATCGTCGGTGCCGGGACTGCACTTTCTCGGTGCCTCGGCGGTGCGCTCGTTCGGGCCGGTGAACCGTTTCGTCTCCGGCACCACCTACGCCGCGCACGCGCTCGCACGGCACATCGTCGCCAGCGCGGGGCGCAACGGAAACTGACGCTGAATGATGAACAGCAACTACGCGGGCAAGCGGCTCTTTGACCTCGCGCTGGCGGTGCCGGCGGCGGTGCTGCTCGCGCCGGTCATGGCTGTCGTCGCGGTCATCATCGCGTGCGGTCTCGGTCTTCCGGTGCTCTTTCGCCAGCGCCGGCCGGGGCTGCGCGGGGAGCCGTTCATCCTGGTGAAATTCCGCACCATGACCGACGCCCGCGATGCCAGCGGCGCATTGCGGCCCGACGCCGAGCGGCTGCCCCTGCTCGGCCGGCTGCTGCGCCGCACGAGCCTCGATGAGCTGCCGCAATTATGGAACGTCCTGCGCGGCGAGATGTCCCTCGTCGGGCCGCGCCCGCTGATGATGGAGTATCTGCCGCGCTACTCGCCCGAGCAGATGCGCCGGCACGAGGTCATGCCCGGCATCACCGGCTGGTCGCAGATCAACGGGCGCAATGCGGCGAGCTGGCCGCGCCGGCTGGCGCTCGATGTGTGGTACGTGGATCACCAGTCGCTCGCGCTCGATGTGAAAATCCTCGCGCTGACTTTTGGGAAGGTCTTCAAAAGCGAGGGCGTCACGCAGCCGGGCCGCGCGACCGTGGACAGCTTTATGGGCAACGAAAGCCTCGATACGATGGAGGAGCGGCCATGAGCGAAACGGTCGTCAACCGGACGGCGAGCGTGCCGCGGTGCGCCGTCATCGGCGCGCACGAGGACGCGGCCTGGCTGGACGTGCTGGCGCAGACGGCGCAGCACGATTTCTATCACCTGCCGCACTACCATCGGGTCGAGGAGGCGCGCGGCGAGGGGACGGCGCAGCTTTTCGCCTATCGCGAAGGCGAATACGTGATCGCGCTGCCGCTGCTGCTCCGGCCGGTGGACGCCGCGACGCCCGACGGGTGGAAAGACGCGACCTCCGTCTATGGTTACGGCGGCACCGTAGCGTCGCACGCGAAGCTGCCCGAACCGGTCGTGCAAAATTTTCACGCAGCGCTGCTGGATGCGCTCGCGGAGCGCCGGGTGGTGGCGGCATTTTCGCGGCTGCATCCGCTGCTGCCGCAGCGCGACCAACTCGCCGGGCTCGGCGAATGTCGGACGCACGCCCAGACCGTCTCGGTCGATCTCACGCTGCCGCCGGAGGTGCAGCGCGCGCAATACCGCGGCTCGAACAAGACGCGCATCAACCGGCTCCAGCGCGAGGGCGTCGTCTGCGTCCGCGACGAGGCGCAACGCCATCTGCCGGAATTCATCAGCATCTACCACGAGACAATGCGGCGCGTGGCCGCGGACGGGTTGTATTTTTTTGGCGACGACTATTTCACGCGCCTCGCCGGCGAACTCGGCGAGCGACTGCAGTTGTTCGTCGCTTTCGTGGGCGAGACCGTGGCCGCGGCCGGCCTGTTTGTGATTTGCGACGGCATCATCCAGTACCACCTCGGCGGGACCCGTGATGCATTTCTCAATCTCTCGCCGATGACCCTGCTGTTTCACACCGTCCGCCTGTGGGGCACCGAAACCGGCGCGCGGGTGCTGCATCTCGGCGGCGGCGTGGGCTCGCGGAACGATTCGCTGTTCCATTTCAAAGCGGGTTTTTCCGACTGCCGGCACGATTTCGCCACCTGGCGCTGGATCGTCGTCCCGGAGGTTTATCGTGA
This sequence comes from Chthoniobacter sp., assembly GCA_043758435.1. GTDB lineage: Bacteria > Verrucomicrobiota > Verrucomicrobiia > Chthoniobacterales > Chthoniobacteraceae > Chthoniobacter. The sequence goes on along the minus strand of JAYVNN010000411.1, from coordinate 9,199 downwards.
ACTGTGCGACGCACGGCGGCGGCGCGATGAACGCGACAACCTTGCCGCCGTGTCGGCGGATTTTTTCCCCGCCTACCGCTGCCCGGCGGTGCCCGCCGTGGTCGCGAACATTTGAATATGGACAAACCCCCGCGCATTTACCTCTCGCCGCCGCACCTGGGCGACTTGGAGCTGGAGTTTGTGAAGGAAGCCTTCGCGACGAACTGGATCGCGCCGCTCGGTCCGCATGTGGACGCGTTCGAGCAGGAATTTGCCGGCTGCGTCGGCGTCGCGCATGCCGCGGCGCTTTCCTCCGGGACCGCGGCGCTGCACCTCGCGCTCCGGCTGCTCGGGCTCCAGCGCGGGGAGGAAGTGCTCTGCTCGACCTTCACCTTTAGCGCCAGCGCCAACCCGATCGCGTACGAAGGCGGCGTACCGGTCTTCATCGACTCCGAGGCCGCGAGCTGGAACATGGACCCGGCGCTGCTCCGGGAGGAGCTCGATGCGTGCGCCGCGCGTGGCCGGCTGCCGCGGGCCGTGATCGTGGTCGATCTCTACGGCCAAAGCGCGGACTATGATCCGATCCTCGCGGCCTGCGCCCACTACGGCGTGCCGGTCATCCAGGATTCCGCGGAAGCGCTCGGCGCGACCTACAAAGGAGCGCCAGTCGGCGGCCAGGCCCCGTGCGCGGTCTTCTCGTTCAACGGCAACAAGATCATCACCACCTCCGGCGGCGGCATGCTCGTCGCCAGCGATGCCGCTTTCACCTCCCGCGCGCGCTATCTCGCCACGCAGGCGCGCGACCCCGCGCCGCACTACCAGCACTCGGTGATCGGCTTCAATTACCGCATGAGCAACGTGCTGGCCGGTATCGGCCGCGGCCAGCTCCGCGTCTTGCCGCAGCGCATCGCCGCCCGGCGGCGCAATTATGAATGCTATCAGGCGGCGCTCGGGACCGTGCCGGGGATCAGTCTCATGCCCAAGGCTCCGCACGGGGAGCCGAACTACTGGCTCACCTGCATCACCATCGACCCCGAAGTTTTCGGCGCGACCCGCGAGGACGTCCGCCTCGCGCTCGAAGCGGAAAACATCGAGTCGCGTCCGGTCTGGAAGCCGTTGCACCTGCAGCCCGTTTTTTCCGGGTGCCGCGTCCGGGACGGCGCGGTCTCGGCAGCCGTCTTCGAGCGCGGCCTCTGTCTGCCCAGCGGCTCGAATCTCACGGCAGCGGAACACCGGCGCATCTGCGAGATCGTCCTCGGGGTCCGGAAAACCATACCCTTTGCCCACCGATGATGCGCCCCCTTCTTCTTCCGCTCCTGCGGCTCATCTGGCGGTGGCAGATCTTGCGCGCAATCTTTCTCAGCATGAGCTACGGGTGCGTGCTGGCGCTGTGCCTCTGGATAGCCTATCAACTGCGCTTCGACTTTAAGGTGCCGCCGCTGGCGGATGCGGACCTGCTCGCCATTGGCGCGCTGACGGTCGGAATCCAACTCCTCGGCCTGTTCGCCTTTCATCAGTTCGACGGCCTGCTTACCTATTTCAGCACGCCCGATTTGAAACGGCTGGTCGGCGCCTGCACCAGCAGTTCGCTCGTGCTCGGTGGCATCTGGCTCTGGGGCGGTCTTGCCTTTGCCCCGCCGCGCGGCGTCATCGTCATGGATTGCGTGCTGGCGATCGGGGCGCTTTCGGCGACGCGGTTCGTCTTCCGCTATGGCCGGCTCATGCTCGCCGACCGGGTCGGCGAAAAGCGCAAGTCCCGCCGGGTTGGCATCGTGGGAGCCGGCGATACCGGCGCCGCGCTGGCGAGGGACCTCCTCGCCAAACCGTGGCTCGGGCTTCGTCCGGTGGCGTTTTTCGACGACCATCGTCGGGCGCAATCAAGCGTCCACGGTATTTCCCTGGTCGGACGTCCGGAGCGCATTGGCGAACTGAGCCGCTGGCTGCGCCTCGATGAGGTCATCATCGCCATGCCCTCGGCGCCGCCAAAAAGGATTCGCGACGTGGTGCAGCTCATCCGGGAGGCGGGGCTGCCGTTCCGCACCGTGCCCGCGCTCGATCAGCTCGCGACCGGGCGGGTCAATGTCAGCGTGCTGCGCCCGGTGGAAATCCAGGATCTGCTCGGCCGCGCGCCGGTGCAGATCGAGGTGGCCAGCGTCTGGCGCAGCCTGCGCGGGCGCACCGTCATGGTGACGGGTGCCGGCGGCAGCATCGGCAGCGAACTCTGCCGGCAAATCCTCACCTTCGGTCCGGACAAGCTGCTCCTCGTCGAGCGCTCCGAGCCGCAGCTTTTCGCGATTGAGCAGGAGCTGCGCGCGATCGTCGCGGGCGATGTCGTCGAGGCGCTCATGGGCGATGTCACGCGCGCCGCGCGGATGGAGGAAATCCTCCTCCGGTTTCAGCCGGACGTGATCTTCCATGCGGCCGCGCACAAGCATGTGCCTATGATGGAAGCGCAGCCGGAGGAAGCGATCCGGAACAATATTTTTGGCACTGCGCGGCTTGCCGACCTGGCGGTCGCGCACGGCGTCAAAGATTTCGTCCTCATCTCGACCGACAAGGCGGTCAATCCGACCAATGTGATGGGCGCGACCAAACGCGTGGCTGAGCTTTACCTCCAGTCGCTCGCCGCCGAGCAGCGCGGCACGCGATTCCTCGCGGTGCGTTTTGGCAATGTCCTGGGCTCCTCCGGCAGCGTCGTGCCGACCTTCGCGCGGCAGATTGCCGAAGGCGGCCCGGTCACCGTCACGCATCCGGAGATCACCCGCTTTTTCATGACGATCCCGGAGGCGGTCACGCTCGTCTTGCAGAGCTCGGTATTCGGTCAGAGTGGCGAAATCCATGTGCTCGACATGGGCCATCCTGTCAAAATAGCGGATCTCGCAGCGCAAATGATCGAACTGAGCGGTTTCACCCCGCATCAGGACATCGAGATCGTTTTCACCGGCCTGCGACCGGGCGAAAAACTCTATGAGGAACTGAGCCACGGCAATGAAAGCGTAGCTCCCACCAAGCATCCGAAGATCGCGCGCCTCCTCGCGCCTCCGCTGCCGCGGAGCGATTTCAAAGAGTTCCTCGCGGACCTGGCGGACGCGGTGGAAGATGGCGTTCTCGATCCAGCCACCTTGAAAGCACTGCTGGCGATGATGGTGCCCGAGTATACGCCCTTCTACCCTTCCGCCCCGGCGTTTTCACCGCCGGTCTGCCGCCACCGAGTTGCTGGGACACCGGGTATGTCAAACCCAAACACCATGAACCGTGGGTCCGATACTCACACCTGCGAAAGCTCATTCACTGTTCCAGACCCGCCGGCAGAGCCATTGCCAGCGCCGTCCATCTTCAGGACGGTCGCGGAACCGAGCGGTGTGGCTCCTCGCCAAAGCTGAGGGCCTCGCGTGCATGGCGCTAGGTGAATTCACGCACGCCGCACCGCGCCAGATACCCGCGACGGCGGCAAACCCGTTCGCGTACTTGCCCGCACTTTTATTGGCCCTTTCGTGAAACCACTGGCATAGAGCGTGCTATTTTGGGTGCGGCATGGATTCGACCAGCACCGCCACACTCAGGAATGCAACGCGCCTATCGCGCGCGAGCATCCCGAACGATCTGTTTCGTCAGATTGACGTCGTCCACTGCGGAAACTTGCGGCATCAGTCCGCCAAGGGCTACACCCTAGTAGAGGTGATGGTCGTCATGGCGCTCCTGGCAGGCTTGATAGCCGCTGCGGCTGGCGCAATTAGTAGCGGCAATCTGGTAGCGCGGCGCTTGTCGGATTACACCGCCGCGATGGCGGTAGTCCAAGCAAAAATGGACGACATTCGAGCTGCAACTTACAACCCGCCAACCAGTCCCTTTACTGCGTCAGTGGTGGTTCTCACCAATGCCTCATCAATTGACCTCAACCAAGCGGGAGCGACCTTCGTCGTCCCAGGTACTGTCACTTCGACAATTACACCTGTCACCGCCGGTCATCTCGTGACCGTGACCGGCACGTTCCAAACCCGGCGCAATCCCATCACCGTGAGCCTGCAAACCGTGGTGAATAAATACTCCGCAGGGCAACAATGATATGAAATTTTCGCGACTTTGCCCAGACCAAGCAAAACGGAGACAGTTTGCGGAACGGTCCGCCTTTACCCTGCTTGAAGTCCTTGTGGCTTCCAGTTGTGCAAGCGTCATCATCGCCGGCGCGGCGGTGTTCTTGACCTTTGCCCGCGTCTCCGTTTCGGGGATAGCGGCTCAAGCGATGGTCAGTGACAGATCGGCCAATGCGATTGCGTTCATGCGAAGCCGTATTCGAATTGCCACCAGCGTCGCAGTCGATACCACCGGGAACACTCTCACTCTCGGGTTCGACGACGATTACCAGACGGATTCCGACGGCGACGGCTCGGCTTACAACGACAACGATCACTATGAAACTTTCAAATTCACAGGCACCAACGGAACCAACTCGGCAACGTCCGCCGCGAACCGTCTGATTTACACACCCAGGGTGGGAGTGGCTGGCAGCTCGGTCCTAGTGCCTTTTGGGGTGCGCAATCTACCAGGCTACAATATTTTTTCGGTACCGAACTCCGGCATAGTGGTCATTCGTTTTGGCATGGTTGATTCCAGCACGAGAGACCGCTTTCAATCCGTTGACATTCAGGCGACGGGCGTTTCGCTGAACAGACCCCCATCGAGCAGCGTCGTTGGCGTACTCCCATACTAACCCCGAAAACAATGATGAAAACAATACGTCGAAAAAAGTCGCAGGAGCAGGGAGCAGCCTTCGTCTTTTATCTGCTCCTGATGGTGGTCCTTATGATGACGATTGGCGGCGTGCTGGCTTACGTCTCTGGGACCGTGCAATTGGAGCGCCGCCGAAGTGATATGGTTGCCGCCCAGGAATACGCCCAGGGTGGCGCGGTAGTCGCTTGCGACGAAATGAGCCAGGCATTTAAGAGCACGACAGGCACCCTCGCTTCGCGTTTGGTGACCAAAGGATATGTCCTCGATTCCTCGCTGAGCACTACCCAGACGAACGTCTATCAAAGGACCATCAGCACGCCTTTCATCAACCAGACTGTCCTGGCGCAGCTTTGGATCCCCAATACGTCCTCGCCCAAAACCGTCAAAATTGTGGCTGCCGCCACGAAGGGCAAAGTCACCCAAAATGCCACGGTCAACTTGAAGATGGCTTGGGGCTACCCAGCCGCGATCATCAGCACCAATGCGGGTAGTAGCGACACGAGCTATGCCAAGTCAGCGGGTCAAGCGGGGAATGTCGCCATCGACGGCGTTGCGGGCCGGCCACTTATCGTGGATGGGAATGTGGCAAAGGCGATCCTCGCCAATGGACGGGCAAATGTCGACCCCGCGATCGCGGCCATACCGGCATCGTCCGTGTCCGCGGGCAATTTCGGGTCGTCCAACGAGATCCCGGACTACACGGCACAAGGCACCGCCAATGCGCTTTTCGATTTCGCGCGGTTCACCGCAGCGGCCGATGCCACGCCAAACTCGCTCAACACCACCAGAGGAACTAATCATTTCGCCAGTCTGGCGGATTTTCTCAAAGCCAATGCCTTGGCCGCCGCCACCCCCGCGGGGGCACTGGAAGGAATCATCGTTGTGGACGTTACCTCAAAGAGTACATCAGTTGACGTCGGCATCGACGTCCTCGCCAATCCGACCCGTTATGTCGGCACGGTTTATCTACCCACGGTGAACCCTCAAATAAAAGGAGTCACCGTCAAGGGTAGCTTGTTCTTCAAGTTCGGCTCTGCCTATGGACCGTTGGACAAGATTTTCAACCGCATGCCCATGAACATCAACCCAGCAAACTTGGCCGGGTTGAACGCGGCGGATCCGACCTCCTACCCCAGCGGCTATCCGGCCGTCTATTCCAATCCCGCCAAGGACCCGGTCAACGTCGATATCTCTGGCGCAGGCTTTACGAACTTCACGGCTGATGAAGACTTGCCCGCACTGATGTATAGTATCGGCACCCTGGATATGCATGGCCCGTCGAATATTTCCGGCGTCGTTTATACGCCGAGCTACTCGGAACTCGAGAACAAGCCGAACGAAGGGTTCGGGATTGCCAACCAGATCCAATACATTAAGGGCTCGCTCATTGTGGGGATGGGCATCTACTATCAGAACGTTCAGGCGGCGACCTCGATCATAAGTTTCGACGCGAGAACCGTCGATTCTCTCGCCACCATGGGCAATTCGGGCAAAACGATCACGGTGGCTTACTGGCAGTAAGCATGAAGCACTACTTGCACCTCCTGGCCATTGGCCTGTTCTGCGGGTTGATGGCTGCGCTGGTCGCCCACCGAATCTTATCCGATGGCGCGCCGGGCGGCCCCGCGGAATCGGTGCGGGCCGCCTCGGAGCCCACGTCCACCACCTCCACCACGTCTAACGAGGCGCTCTCCCAAGAGATGCTCTCCCATGTGAGGCCGGCGGAGGAGATCGCGCGCGTCAAAGAACTGGAAAAAATGGAGTTGGCAAAACGCCAGCGGGACCAAGCGGCGGAAAAGACTCCCATGGCTCGCGCGCGGATGCAGCTCTACTATCAGCGCGCCTGGACGGAGGTGATCCGGGCCAATCGGCAGAAATTTGAGGCCCTCCGGGAGGAGGCCGCTCAATCGCCCGACAAAATGGTTCCCTGCACCATCTGCGACGCCAAAGGCGTTTTGGATCTCTGCGTGGTCTGCGATCACACCGGCAAATGTCCGACCTGCCACGGCACCGGCAGGACAGCCTTTGACGAGGTCTGTCCGACATGCCAGGGCAGCGGTAAATGTTTTCTTTGTTTCGGCGCGGGAAAAATGCCGTGTCCATTCTGTCAGTCGCTGCCGCTCAGGAAAGAAGTGATTACCCCCGCCACGCCCGACCCAGCCGCTGAAATTCCCATCAACTGACCCGCCGCAGGGCGAAAACCGACGAGTCACCCAATGACAGCCAACCCAGTCCTTATCTTAATCGTTTTAACGTGCCTGCGAATACCGCTGGCGGCAGGCGGCGCGGATCTGGTGGGCAATGCAGGTGTCCCGGAATTGAAGCGGGCGGTCATCGCGAATTATGCCGCCGTGGCTTGCGCAAGTTTCCAGGATTCATTGGACTCCGCAAAAAAGCTTCAAAGCGCGGTGTCTGCCCTGCTCGCCAAGGCCTCCGACGAAACCCTGGCCGCCGCACGGCGGGCCTGGCTTTCTGCGCATCAAACTTATTCCCTCACGGAGACTTTCCGTTTCTACAACGGCCCGATTGATCAGGTCGAGGCGCTGGTCAATTCGTGGCCGATTGACGCTAGTTACATTGACTCCGTGGCCGATGCGCCTGACGCCGGAATCGTCAACGCCGTCTCGACTTATCCGGCGATCTCTCTCGCGCTGGTCATTTCGCTCAATGCCAAGGACGGCAAAGAAAACATCAGCACCGGATTTCACGCCATTGAGTTCTTGCTTTGGGGCCAGCCTCCCGGAGGCCGCGGCGCGGGCCATCGCTCGTGGCACGACTACGCCGATGGCGGAAAGAATGTCCAGCGGCGGTGCGAGTATTTACGGCTGGTCACGGATTTGGTGGTCGAGCATTTGCAAACCGTGGCCAGCGCGTGGGCGGGCGGCAACAGCGACAATTTCCGCGCGAAATTTGTGGCGATGGACCCCGACACCGCGCTGGCCGATGTCCTGATGGGCATGGGTGCTTTGAGTGGACCGGAATTGTCCGGCGAACGCCTGACCACTGCCTATGAGACCAAGGAACGCGGCGAGCAGCAGAATTGTTTCAGTAACAGCACTTGCGATGATTTGATCGCCAACGCCATCGGCATTCAAAATGTTTTCCTTGGCCGTTATACCTCATCGAGCAGGCAGAAAACTGAGGGCCCCGGCGTGTTCGATCTCTTGCACCAACTCGACTCTGATGGGGCCGGGAAATTATCGGCACAGATCGCCGTGGCCGTTGCCGCCGTACACGACATTCCGCCACCGTTCGATCAAGCTATTCTCGGCACGAACCAATCGCCAAACCGCATCGCGATGAAGAAAGCCATTACCGCGCTCCAAACTCAAAGCGACATGGTTGCTCAAGCGGCCAAGGTGCTTTCCGTCCAATTGAACCCTTAACCTTGTTCCCGCGCTGCGAGTGAATTTGTTCCCGACCAGATTGATTGTATTGTCGGCGACCCTGTTGCTGGCCGCGCCACACGTGCGGGCAGCGGAGACGAATCCCCCGGCGGCGACGGTGGAATCGAACACGGAACTGGCCGGCGGCAAGGCGACGGTTTTCGATGTTTCCCCGAAGGCGTTCGGCTTTCCTGTTCCCGGCCTCGGCGAAGACAGCCGCGCGGCGTTTTTTGTCGGGCATTCCTTTTTCATACGCAATTGGGTCGCCGCCGGTCCGCCCATTACTCGCGCCGGGCTGGGGCCGCTCTTCAACGCCCGTTCCTGCTCGGCTTGTCACGCCAACGATGGCCGCGGGCGTCCGCCCGAGCCGGGACAGCCTTTCGTGCAAGTGCTGATGCGCCTCAGCGTTCCCGGCGTCGGTGCTCATCATGGTGCTTTGCCTGATCCCGGTTATGGCGGACAAATCCAAGGTCAGGCCATCCTCGGCGTCCGTCCTGAAGCCGACATCGTGGCCACTTACACGGAACTTCCCGGCCAATTCGGCGACGGCGAAACGTTCTCCCTGCGCAGCCCGACCTACTCCGTCACCAACCTCGGCTACGGCGCGCTGGCGGCGAACGCTCTGCTCTCGCCGCGCGCCGCGCCCGCGATGGTCGGTTTGGGTTTGCTGGAAGCTGTGCCTGAATCAGCGTTGCGCGCCCTCGCTGCACAGCAAGCCTGCGAGAGCAACGGCGTGCGTGGCCGGCTCAACTCCGTCTGGGATGTCGCCGCCGGAAAAATGGCCATCGGGCGGTTCGGGTGGAAGGCCGAGCAGCCTTCCGTGCTCCAGCAGACTGCGGGCGCATTCAATGAAGACATGGGATTAACCACTCCGTTGCTGCCTCAGGAGTGTTACACCAAATCCCAGGCTGCGATTTGCCAAACTAAGTCGCCGGCCGCCCCGCCCGATGTCAGCGCCAAGATTCTGCACGATGTTGTCCTCTATTCGCGGACCTTGGCCGTCCCCGCACGACGCAGCATGACCGACATCACCGTCTTGCGCGGAGAGAGCCTGTTTCGACAAATCGGCTGCGCGGCTTGTCACGTCCCGACGCTGCACACCG
>JAYVNN010000410.1:0-3323 GCA_043758435.1 Chthoniobacter sp. | reverse complement strand
TGGGCGCGGGCCTGCTGGACTTTGCCGGCGGTTTCGAGGCCGTCGAAAATATTCCACGAGCCGGTGACGCCGTAGAACCAGCCGTCCACGACTTTGTCGAGTTCGTCGCTGAGGCGGGAGTTCTTGAATTCGTAGCCGGCGTTGGCGTCGAGGCGCGGTTTGTAGCCGGCGAGGGCGACTTTGATCTGCTCTTTGGCGATGAGCATCTGCTGGCGCTGGACTTTGAGAAAGGCGCGCTTTTCCCGCGCGAGCTGGAGGGCATTGAGGAGGCCGAGCGGGCGCTCGATGATTTGGAATTCGCCGGTGCAGTGGAAGGTGGGCGTGCCGTTGGGGCCGGGGTCGAGGCCGAGGGTACGGGCGAGCTGGAGCTGGGCGATGAGGTGGTTGTTTTTCGCGGTGATGAGGTCGGGGCGCGCGTTGGAGAGTTCGACTTCGGCGCGGAGGACGTTGAAGCGCGGGACGGTGCCGGCGTCCAAGCGGTTTTGCTGGTCTTTGAGCTGGTCGCTGAGGAGGGAGATGGATTCCTCCTGCACGGTGATGAGGGCGCGGGTGAGGAGCACGTCGTAGAACTGCGAGCGGGTCTGCGAGATGATCTGATCGACGATGTCGCGGAGCTGGAAATAGCTGCTGTCCTCGGTGAATTGGGCGATGTGGATCGCGGCGCGGACCTGGCCGCCGGCGTAGAGGACTTGCTTGGCAGTGATGTTGACGTTCCAGGATTTGTCGCCGACGCCGGAGCCCTGCTGGCTGAAATTTGTCGTGTTGACCGGGATCACGGTCTGCGAGGTGCTAACGGTGCCGTCGGGGGCGGTGGTCGTGGTGGTGACGGCACTGGCGGAGGAGGAGCCGCCGTTGCGTCCGTTGATTTCGGTCAGGCGCTTGTCCTGGTAGTTGAATGCACCGGTGGCGCCAAGGTGCGGGAGGGCTTGCGCGCGGACTTGCACGATCTGCCCGCGGGTACGCTCGATCTCCTGGAGTTGCTTGAGGATTTCGGGGTTTTGGGCGAGCGCGGTCTGCACGGCGCGGTCGAGGGTAAGGTCGCCGGTGAGGACGTGCGCGGAGCCGGTGGCCGGGCCGGCGTGCGAGCTGGGGATCAAGGCTGGAAGCGCCACGGCGAGCGCCGCGAGGAGGCGGAGGTGTTTCATGGATTCTGGCAGTAGGTGAAGATTTTCTCGTAGATTTGCAACCAGGTCTTCTGCTCGTGCGGGTCGAGCACGGCCATCATTTTGAGCAGATTGGAAATCATGTCGTCGCGCACTTCGGCGGTGAGGGCGGAGCCGGAGGCGGTGATCTGCACGAGGATTTTCCGCCGGTCGTCCTTGCCGTGCGTGCGGCGGAGGTGGCCGAGCTTTTCCAGTCGGTCCACGATGCCGGTGGAGGCGGCGGTGGTGTGGCCCATGCGCTGGGCGATCTCGGTCATGCTGAGTTCCTTTTGCTCGCGCAAAAAGCTGAGCAGGCAGTACTGGGAAAAGGAGACGTTGCCGCGGGCGAGTTCCTTGGAAAGACTGAGGACGAAGCAGCGCTGGAGGACGGTGAAGATGTCAGCCAGACGTTCGGCATCGGCGCGGAGTTTGGCGGATTCGCGTAAGGGAGGCATAAGGTTAAGGGCATTTATGGTAAGGGCATTGCCGCAGGCGTCAACCGGACTTGTCAGCGGCGGCGGCCTTCCCTACGCTGTGCCTTTATGGATGTAGATCTGCTCCGCAGTGTTTCGATTTTGCGCAATCTGACCGACGACGAACTGCGCGCCTTTTGCGCCCTGCTCACGGCCCGCCAAGTGATGCCGCGCGAGCGCATCATCGAGGAGGGCACGGAGGTGAAAATGCTCTACATCGTGTGCACCGGCGTGGTGCATATCCGGCGGCTGGCGCAGAAGCGCGAGATGCTGCTCGGGCGGCTCGGCGTGGGCGGTTTTTTCGGGGAGATCAATCTTTTCGATCCAGGCCTGGCGACGGCGAGCATCTACGCGATGAAGCCGACCAAGCTCGCCTTCGTGGACTACGTGACGCTGCACGCTTTCATGGAGGAGCATCCGGCCACGGGCTACAAGATCGTCTCCGCCATGATGACGGAAATGTGCCACCGCTTCCGCCTGACGAGCGCGCGGCTGGTGAATACGGCCTACTGGAAAAGCGCGGAGGCCTCGGTGCCGCACGGCAGCGACTAGCGCGGCGCTTCCGGCGGCTGCTGGAAAACCTGGTCGCCGGTGTGCGGCGTGCCTTTGACCACATCGGCGATGGCGAAAGGGCGGCGGCGAATCTCGCCGACCTTGAGTTCGCCGGACTCCCCGGCGGGCGTGCGGCTTTTCAGCACCGCACCGGGCGCGGGGCCGGGGCTCATGCCGCTGTCGATCAGGACGAAATGCCCGTCCTCATTGACCACCGTGATCGTGCCGACAAAGAACGGTTTGGCCTCGGGCCGGCGCTGGTTTTTTTTCGGCCGCGGCCGGAGCAGCGCGCAGGCGGAAAACTGCGTGGCGAGGAGCAGGGCGAAAACGCAACGGATGAACCGGGGAGTCATTGGAAAATAATGGCGCGTGAAAACTCCGGCTGGCGAGCGAAACGAAGCGCGTTCCGAAAGTCCCGCGCCCACGGACGAACACCCGCGTCGCTTTTCCCGTCGCCGCCAACCGCCCGCTCAGCGGTCTTTTTTCTCCTCCGCGGCGGCGCTCACGACCATCCGCACGGACAGCAGCATGACGCGGGTCAGGAGGATGAAAGAGCCGCCGAAAAGCAGGAGTAAGGAGAGGAGCGGGAGGAGCATGCAGCGGAAAAAGCAAGTGCGGTGCCAGCGCTTCCGCGCCGCGCGGCCGGCTGTTTTCGTACGGGCGCTAAATTTGCTTGCCGCGCCGGGCGAACCACGCGAATGAATCGCCCGCCCGCTGATTCTCGATAGTCGCGAGCCCACCGGAGAGGTGGCTGAGTGGCCGAAAGCACCGCTTTGCTAAAGCGGCATACTCGCAAGGGTATCGGGGGTTCGAATCCCCCCCTCTCCGCGCGCTCGCACTCGCGAATCCGCGCATCCGACGAACCCCTCCGCGTCGTTTTTTTGCAGTCGGCTGGCCGGTGCAGCCGAAGATTTTGTCACTTGGCGAGTCCCCCCGCTTGACCGGGTGGCTCCGCATACGTTAAACGCCCCGCGCCTTTTCCATGACAAATCCAATCACGACCCAAAACGGCCTGCCCGAAAAACAGGGACTCTATGATCCGCAGTTCGAGCACGATGCCTGCGGGGTCGGGTTCGTTTGCCAGATGAAGGGGAAGCGTTCGCACGAGATCATCGAGCAGGCGCTGACGATTTTGGTGAACCTGGATCATCGCGGC
>JAYVNN010000409.1:0-3326 GCA_043758435.1 Chthoniobacter sp. | reverse complement strand
ACTTCGTCAACACGCTGACGCAGATTCCGAAGGCCAAGACGATTCTGCCAATCACATCTTTGGAAGTCAGTTCGGGTCTCGCCGGGCATTCCGAGGTCGCGATGACTAAGCCGGACACGGACACCGAGTATCTTTTCGAGCCGGGGATGGCCGATGTGTTGGGCGGCATCCTTCCGCACCATGTGCATTTCCAAGTGTATCAGATGTTGCTCGACGCCCGCGCCTCGGAGCACAGCGCGCGGATGGTGGCAATGAAGAGTGCGACCGACAACGCGAAGCAACTCATCAAGGATCTCACTCTCCAATACAACAAGGTGCGCCAGGCGGCGATCACCACGGAGCTTCTCGAAATCACCACCGCCCAAATGGCGCTCGGGTAAGCGCAAAGTCCCATTCAACTCTTAGCTTCACTCTCCTTTTAACATGAGCAACAACGGCACCATCGTCCAAGTCATCGGCCCCGTCGTGGACGTCGATTTTTCGGCTTCCGGCAATCTTCCTAAAATCTACGAGGCACTCCAGGTGGACTTCGTCGTCAACGGCGTGAATACGAAGCTGATTCTCGAAGTTCAACAGCATCTCGGCGAAAGCTGGGTGCGGACGATCGCGATGAGTTCGAGCGAAGGTCTCAAGCGTGGGATCAAAGTCGTTGCGCTCGGCGAACCGATCAGTGTGCCGGTCGGTGAAGGCATCCTGGGCCGTGTGTTCAATGTGACTGGCGATCCGGTCGATGAGCGCGGTGAAGTGGTTCACAGCAAGCGTTATCCCATTCACCGCCCCGCTCCGACGCTGATCGAACAGGATGTGTCTGCCACGGTGCTGGAGACTGGCATCAAGGTCATCGATCTCATCTGTCCTTTCACCAAGGGTGGAAAGGTTGGCGCGTTCGGCGGTGCGGGCGTTGGCAAGACGGTCGTGATCATGGAGCTGATCAATAACATCGCGAAAGGCCACGGTGGCTTCTCAGTGTTTGCCGGAGTTGGTGAGCGCACCCGCGAGGGGAACGATCTTTACGCGGAGATGTCGGAGGCGGGTGTCATCAATCAACAGGATTTGAGCAAGTCCAAGGTCGCCTTGGTTTATGGCCAGATGAACGAGCCTCCCGGCGCGCGTCTCCGGGTCGCGCTCTCGGCTCTTTCGATGGCGGAGTATTTCCGCGACGAGAAGAACCAGGACGTTCTGTTGTTCGTCGATAATGTGTTCCGCTTTTCGCAGGCGGGCTCCGAAGTTTCGGCATTGCTGGGCCGCACGCCTTCGGCGGTGGGCTATCAGCCGACACTCGCGGCGGAGATGGGTGCGCTGCAGGAGCGCATCACTTCGACGACGAAGGGTTCGGTGACCAGCTTCCAAGCTGTTTATGTCCCCGCGGACGATCTAACCGATCCGGCTCCGGCGAATACCTTCGCGCATCTGGACTCGACCATCGTGCTCGAACGTTCGATCGCGGAGTTGGGCATCTATCCCGCGGTCGATCCTTTGGCTTCAACGTCGAAGGCGCTCGCGCCGGAGATCGTCGGCGAGGAACATTACCAAGTCGCTCTCGGCGTCCAGCGCGTGCTCCAACGCTACAAAGACTTGCAGGACATCATCTCCATTCTCGGAATGGATGAGCTATCGCCGGAGGACAAGCTCTCCGTGTTCCGGGCGCGCAAGATTCAGCGCTTTCTGTCACAGCCTTTCCATGTCGCGGAAATTTTCACGGGCACTCCCGGGCAGTATGTCTCGATCAAGGAGACGATCCGCGGCTTCAAGGAAATCCTCGAGGGCAAGCACGACGATGTGGGCGAGACGAACTTCTACATGAAGGGCGGCATCGACCAGATTCGGGACTGATTCTGAAAGAAGTTGAGGGTTGAGAGTCGAGGGTTGAGAGCCGCACATCGGACTCGCAAATCTCACTTTCAAAAACGGACCCTCAACCCTCAACTCTTAACTCTCAACTTTCCCAATGGCGACTCTTAGACTGGAAATCGTAACACCCGACCGGCAGGCCTATAGCGACGATGTCGAGATGGTCGTCATCCCAGCAGTGGAAGGTGAGATGGGAGTGCTGCCGATGCACGTCCCGGTGATGACTCAGATCAAGCCGGGAGAGCTGGTGGTGACAAAAGGTGCCGAGACGTTGTATCTAGCTGTCGGCGAAGGATTCGTGGAGATCACGCAGACGCATGTGAACATCCTCACCGACATGGCGATCGAGGAACGCGCGATCGATGAAGCGGCGGCAGAAGCGGCGGTAAAGCGCGCGGAAGACGCGCTGAAGAACGCGCACGAATTGGGTAGTGAAGAGACGGCGGCGGTGCAGGCCTCGCTGCTGAAGTCGCTGGCCCAACTGCACGTCAAGCGCAGGCGACACCTGTAACAGCGGCCCGGCAGGTCTGATTGACCGTCGTATGTGCTGCAGGCGGCGTTATCGTTATTGCCTTGTCGATTGTGGCGCTGGCGCTTGGTTTTAGGGAGCGGCGCCTAGGGAACCACTGATTTAATGGGGCCGGGGAGCGCACGCGCCCTCGCGTGCTGTCATCGGCGCCCTCGCCGATGATCCGCGCCCCGGAAGAGTGCCCGGCGAGGGCACCGGCCACCACACGCGAGGGCGCGTGCGCTACCGACCGAAACGGGCATGTCGATTAAATCAGCGGTTCCCTAGACTTTGTCCGCGGCAGGCTGCTCGGCCGGCCGGTTTACGCGGTCACTTTCGCCGCATGGCGACGACGGCGGGGGACGAGGAGGGCGAGGCCGGTGAGGAGGAGCCCGGCGGTGGCGGGCTCGGGGATGGTGACGTAGCCGAGGTCGCGGAGGAAGGCGAGGTCCATGCGGGTGAGGGTCTTGCGGGTGCCGACGGTGAGGCTGGGGTCCATGACGGCCTCTTGGGTGACGCCGTCGCTGAAGCGCTGGCTGAGGTAGCCGTCGGCGATGTGGCCGCCGTCGGTGGAGACGAGGCCGGCGCCGGTGCCGCCGTTGAGGGCGATGGCGTTGCTGCCGAGCCAGGTGGTGCCGGATTTTTTGCTGTTCCAGGTGGCGGAGGTGCCGAAGCCGATGGAGTGGAGGATCTCGTGGAGGGCGATGGAGTAGAGGTCGTTCTTGCCGGGGGAGACGGCGGCGTTGGGGTCGTATTGGTAGAAGTTCGCGAGGGTGACGAAGGAGTCGGGGGTGCCGTCGTCGTTGGTGTCGTTATCGAAGGAGAGTGCGCCGAGGAGGGAGCCGTAGCTGACGGTGTAGCTGGCGGTGGTGGCGCCGAGGGTGAGGCTGCCGCTGATGCTGCCCTGGACGGGGCCGCCGCCGCGGGGCATGACGGCATTGGAGGCGGTCTCGGCTTTGGCGACGGA
>JAYVNN010000408.1:0-10298 GCA_043758435.1 Chthoniobacter sp. | reverse complement strand
CAGGCGCTCTTCGGCGAAAGCCAAAGCCGCATCGTCATCTCCGTCGCCGCCACCAATGCCAGCGCCGTCCTCATGCTCCTCGACCTCCGCGGCCTCCCGGCCCGCCGCCTCGGCACCGTCGGCGGCGCGGACCTGAAAATCACCGCCGACAGCGAAACCCTCATCTGGCCCACGGCCAAACTCCACGACACTTGGTATGGAGCCATCGCCCGCGCGATGGAGGCGTAGAGGCAAACGATTCGGAACCCCGCTAACAATGCACCCCGACCACGTTCACGCGGACAATCTCTTTCATCGGATTTTCTCCTACTCACCCCGCCCAGCGCGCTCACCTTTGGAAGATTTCTGCACGGAAGCTCTTGCTTGGTGCCTGCTACAACAATCGAATTTTCAAAGCGAGCTACTTGATGAGATCCGTCGGAGCATGGGCGGGCGGGTAGAGCCACGGCTGAAAGCATACGCCGGGAAGCTGAATGTATTCACACAACTAACATATCATGGTGTCCCGATAGATAAGGACACGACTGACCCTTCCGTCGGTCGTTTTGACTTAATGCTGCGATCCGTTCCCGAGAACGAGTTTGTGATCGTGATCGAGTCAAAGGTAGGGATTGATCTTCATCTGAATGACCAACTGAAAGGTTACAAGGATGCGCTGCATAATTTTGAGGAATGGCGAGAAGTCGAGGAGCGCTATGTGGTGTCGCTCACCCCCGCTAGTTGCAAACCCGAAAACGCCGATGCTCATCTGAGTTGGACGAAAGTTCATGGTCTGCTCAGTAGCCTTGCGGGGCGGGAAGACGAACCTGCGGAGCACCGCGCTACTTTCAACCAATTGGCCGACTTTCTAGAAAACCGCGGACTTAATCTTATTAAACTTATGCGCCTCACCACCGAGCAGATTCAATCTTTCACGGATTCCGCACCCTTCTTCGACCAAGCGCATAAATTCTTCGCGCGTTTTGCGGACAATAAGAATCTCAAAAATTTATTCAAACCTGAGCGATCGAGAGTCCCCACAGTGGAGTGCTACGAGGGTGACGGATGGTACGGAATCCACTCACTAGACTGGGCTAACTATGCGGGATTCTATTTTCGTGCTGGGGAAATGGGGTTGTGCTTGGAAGTTAGTGTCGTGGGTGATCTTCGCAAAATTGCCAAGCCTTTCTCTGAACAAGGGCAGGCAGCAATCAAACACGCTGGGGTATTCTTCAAACTGACTCCGAAATACGAAGAGGGGAAAACCACCTTCCGGTTCTCGCGCCTTCGCGAGAATAACGAAGAGACTGACGATATGATCGCGTGGTTTTCCATCTGCGCGGAGGATGTAGCAGGAGCGGCACTTCAGGGCCGAAATCAGTAGAAGGATATGAACTTTTCGCCTCTCGTTCGCCTCTCGTTCCCAAAGTTAGCGCAGCGCTTTGGGAACGGGCGCGGAGGCGAAACTCTGTTTCGGTGGCGGGCAGGTGAGCTTGGGGAACTGCGGTCGAAGTCGTCGTGCGCCGAGAGGAGACGGAGTCTCGCGGAGTGGGAGCACTCCCAAAGCGCTGCGCTAACTTTGGGAGCGAGAGTGAACTTTTTTCCCTCGTGACCAAGCTCCCGCTTGGTCACGCAGGGTGTCTTTGAAGCTCCGCTTCACCGGCTAACAACGGCCAGACGCCACCCCGGTTTCGGCGCTGACGAAGCAGAGCTTCGGGGACAAGTGCGTGACCCAGCCGGAGCTTGGTCACGAGGGAAAATTATCAGGCGGCGCTCAATTCCGCCCGTGCCAGCGCGGCTTCAAACACGCTGAAAAGACGCTCCCGCTGGCGAACCACCGGCTGCATCGGATCGAGCTTCTTTTCCAGCGCCAGGCCGGACTGCGGCTCCGTGAGGCGCAGCAACCGCTCGCCGCTGATCAGCTTGATCAGGTCGATCTGGATTTGGTCGCGACTTACCACGCCGTCATCCTTCCCGAAACCCGTAGGATTGCAACATGCGGTTCAGGTTTTCCGGCGAGGCATCGCCCAGTTGCTCATGCGCTTGGTAGCCCGCACGTTCAAAGTCGCCCTCATTGAACTCCATCACGCTCGCGGGCGGATCGAAGCAGGCCACCGTCATCGCTTCCAGAATCTCGTGATACAGCGTCACGGAGAGTTCCTTTTCGCTCAGACCGGCGCGAATGAGCAGATGAAACCGCCGCCCGACGATGCCGGTTTACGCGATTGCCTCCCGTCCCAGCGCATCGGCCAGCGGCTCTACTGAGAATGCCACCTGCACGATGGTGAAACTACCGCGCAGCGCTGCGTTTTCAAAGGAGCGTGGATCGATCATTTCTGCGTTTGATCCCGGCGATGTCGAGGGGCGCGACTTCTCCGCGCTCGATTTCATCCAGCCCGATTTTCGCCTCTCGTTCCCAAAGTTAGCGAAGCGCTTTGGGAACGGGCGCGGAGGCGAAACTCTGTTTCGGTGGCGGGCAGGTGAGCTTGGGGAGCTGCGGTCGAAGTCGTCGTGCGCCGAGAGGAGACGGAGTCTCGCGGAGTGGGAGCGCTCCCAAAGCGCTGCGCTAACTTTGGGAACGAGGAGCTGAAGCGGTGGGCACCCTTTCTTTTCGCTATAAATGCCGGTAGCGTCCGCCGCATGAGCACGCTCGCTGAAATCGAATCCGCCGCCGCCGCCCTGTCTCCGCAGGAAAAGGGGGAACTGCTGCTGTTCGTCGCCGGACAGTTGCGGGCCGAGGGTGCGCCGCTGCCGGAGCCGCGCCTTTTCTCCCCCGAACAGCTCGCAGCATGGATGGATGAGGATGAAGCGGACATGCGGAGGTTCCGCGTCGGCGAGTGATACTGTTCCTCGACGCGAGCGTATTGCTCGCGGCGTGCGGCCGCCTGGCGGGAGGCTCGCACGCAGTGTGTGATCTCGCGGCGGTGCAAGGCTGGCGGTTGCTGGCCAGTGACTATGTGATCCGTGAGGTGGAAAAGAATGTGCGGCTGCGCCTGCCAGCCGCGGCGCAGGTGGAATGGCAGCACCTCAAGCCGCTGCTGGAAGTGATGGCGGATGTCGTGACCTTTGACTGGCCGGTGGTGTTTCCCGCAGCCAAAGACCGGCCCGTGCTTTTCACCGCCGCCGCCACCGCCGAGGTGCTGCTGCCGCTGGATCGCGCGGATTTCGCTGGGGTGATGGGTGTGGGTTTCTACGGCCTGCCAGTGATGCGGCCGGGCGATTTTCTCCGCCGTGAGCGCGCGGCGGGCCGGTTGGTTTGACCCATGCAAACCGACGCCCACATCCACATCGGCACCTGTGCCTGGAGTTATGACGACTGGCGCGGGGTGTTTTATCCCGAGCATCTGGGGCAGGCGAAGTGGCTGGAATTCTACGCACGGCACTTGGCGGCGGTGGAGGTGGACTCGACTTTCTATCATGTGCCCACGGCGCGTGCGGTGGCGCATTGGTATGAGGTCACGCCGCCGGAATTCCGCTTTGCCTGCAAGCTGCCGCGCGAGATCACTCACGAACGCAAGCTGCGCGACTCCGCGGAGGCGCTGGCCGCTTTCCTCGCCGCGCTCGAGCCGCTCGGCGAAAAGCTGGCGTGCGTGCTCGTGCAATTGCCGCCCTTTTTCACCCCGCAGCACGATGCGGCGGCGCTGCGCGAGTTCGTGCTCGGGCTGCCGGGCGGGGTTCGGTTCGCCATCGAGTTTCGGCATGCGGGGTGGCATGTGCCGCGGTTCGCGCATCTGCTGGAGGAGCATCGCGTCTGCTGGGTGTGGAGCGATGCGACCTCAATGGAGGCGCAGGCTGATGGCGCGTTCGCCTTTCTGCCGGACACCGCAGATTTCGTGTACGTGCGGCTGATGGGCGATTTGGAAAGGAAATACGATGACGGCGGGCGGACGATTCACCGCTACCGCGCGCTCCAGTGGCCGCGCGAGCCGGGGCTGGAAAGCTGGGCCGTGCGCATCCGGCAGGCGGCGGCGGAAAAGGCGGCGGTCTTGGTGGCAGCGAGCAATCATTACGAAGGCTTTGCCCCGCAGTCTTGCCAGCGTCTGGCCGCGCGTCTGGGCTGGACGATCGAGATGCCGGTCATGGGAGAGGAGTTTCGCGGAGAAGTGGTGCCCGATCCGCAGATGAAGCTTTTGTGAGCGGCGAGCCCGGTTCCAGCGCGCACGCGACTGTAGGGGAAGCTGGCAGCTTCCCCTACAGTCGTGCGGCGCGCGGCGAATTGCGCCGCACCCTCCAACGCAGTTGCCGCCCGCGCGCGATTCAGCATAAACCAACGCCCCGCATGAACGCCCTGCCCCGCCGATGGACTTTCTGACCGACCCGCATTTCTGGTCGCGCTGGCTGCGCATTGTCTTCATCGACCTCGCGCTGGCGGGGGACAATGCGGTGGTCATCGCGCTGGCCGTGCGCTCGCTGCCGGCGCGCGAGCAGTTTTTCGGGCGCGTCTTTGGCACGCTCGGCGCGGTCGTCTTGCGGCTCATTTTTGTCTTTGTCATCACGCAGCTTTTACGGGTGCCTTTTCTCCAGCTCGTCTGCGGGCTGCTGCTCATCTGGATCGCGGTGAAACTCGTGCGCCCCGGCCATGCGGACGACGGCAAGGTGCGCGCCGGCTCGACGCTGAAGGAAGCCATCGGCCTCATCATCCTCGCCGATGTGGTGATGAGTCTGGACAACGTCATCGCCATCGCCGCCGCCGCGCAGGGCGACATCGTGCTGGTCGTCTTTGGCCTGCTGCTTTCCATCCCGCTCGTGGTCTGGGGCAGCGGTCTCCTCGCGCGGCTGATGGGGCGCTTTCCGGTCATCGTCTGGCTCGGCGGCGGGGTGCTCGGACTGGTCGCGGCGGAGCTGATTCTGGCCGACGCGTGGGTCGTGAATGCACTCGGCGCGCAATTCGCCAGCATCCATCGGATCGTCCCGTACGTCTGCGGCGTGGCCGTCACCGCGCTCGGCTGGTGGTGGGGAAAAAGGCGCGGCCCAACGCCCGGCGACGCATGAATCCCGCGCCGCACGAAACGCCGCCGCGGCTTTCCACCGACCTGCGCGAACTCCTCCGCGAAGCCGCCGGCCGCTCGACGACCCTGGGCGAACTCGAGGCGATGCTCAAGGGCCGCGGCTTCGGCATGCTGCTGCTTTTGCTCGCGCTGCCGTTCACTTTTCCCATCGCGATTCCCGGCCTGTCGGTGCCGTTCGGTCTCGTCATCATGCTCATCGGCCTGCGCCTCGCGGCGGGGCAAAAGCCGTGGCTGCCGGCGTTCATTTTGCGCCGCGAGATCAAGTACGCGGTGCTCGAAAAAATCGTCGGCATCGGGCTGAAGCTCGCGGTGAAAATGGAGAAGGTGGTGAAGCCCCGCATGCACTTTCTCCAGCGCTGGCCCGGCATGCTCAATCTCATCGGCCTCGGCATCGCCTCCGGCGGGCTGCTCCTCTCGCTGCCGCTGCCGCCGCTCATCCCCTTTTCCAATACGATCCCCGCCTTCGCCGTGCTTTTCCTCACCGCCGGCATGATCGAGCGCGACGGCCTGCTCGTCCTCATCGGCCACCTCGTGAACATCGCCGCGTGGATTTATTTCATCGTCATGTTTGCCGCCGCGGGCAAAGGGATCGCGCAGCTCTGGCACCACTTCGGCTGGTGAGCGCGGTCGCGTCCGCGCCCGTGCTTGCGTCGTAAAAGGAAGGCTGCTTTCTTCCGCGTTTCTCCGCCCCCGTACCGCTTCTGCCTTATGAAAATGTCACCGCTCGTTTCCACCCTCGCACTTTTGCCCATCCTCTCCGGCCCGATCCTCGCGGCGGAGGAAGGGCACGGTTCGGGCGCTTCCGCCTCGGTCGTCGTCGGCGCTTCGGACGAGGGACAGAACGCGATCAAGACTTTCAAATTCGACGCCGGGCTGAAGTGCGAGCTGTGGGCTGCGGAGCCGCTGCTCGGCAATCCGGTGAGCTTCACGCAGGACGAAAAAGGGCGCTGGTATGTGGCCGAGACTTTCCGTCAGGAAAAAGGGATCGAGGACAACCGCGGGCACGCGGAATGGCTCGACGAGGACATCGCCGCGAAGACCGTGGAAGACCGGCTGGCCTACATGCACAAGCACCTGCCGGATGCGGCGAAGTTCGCGGAGAAGTACGAGAAATTCGAGGAGCGCATCCGCCGCGTGGAGGACACCACGGGCAGCGGCGTGGCGAATAAGGTGACGACTTTCGCCGACGGCTTTCACGATGCGGCAGACGGCACGGGCTCGGGATTGATCGCGCGCGGCGGCGAGCTTTGGTACACGTGCATCCCGAATCTCTGGCACTTCGCGGACAAGGATGACGACGGCAAGGCCGAGGTGAAGGAGAAGCTGCTCAGCGGCTTCGGCGTGCATTTCGCGCTCCGCGGGCACGACATGCACGGGCTGCGTTTCGGCCCGGATGGAAAGCTGTATTTTTCGATCGGCGACCGCGCCATCAATGTGAAGTCGAAGGAAGGCGCGCAGATCGAGCAGGTGGAAAGCGGCTCGATCATGCGCTGCAATCCCGACGGCACGGGCTTCGAGATTTTCGCGACCGGCGTGCGCAATCCCGAGGAGCTGGCCTTCGACGAACACGGCAATCTTTTCACCGGCGACAACAACTCCGACGCGGGCGATCAGGCGCGCTTCACCTACCTCGTCGAGGGCGGCGACTGCGGCTGGCGCATGGCCTTTCAATACCTCCCGGACCGCGGCCCGTGGATGCGTGAGCGTCCGTGGGATGAAAAAATCGCGGCGACCGTGCGCTACATCGTGCCGTGCATCGCGAACATTTCTGCGGGGCCGAGCGGGCTGACTTACAACCCCGGCACGGGCCTTTCCGAAAAGTACAAGGGCAAGTTTTACCTCAGCGATTTCCGCGGCGGCGCAAACGCCAGCGTGGTGCACGAAATCAGCGTGGAGCCAAAGGGAGCATTCTTCACCGCGAAGGCGCGCGATTGGGTCAAAGGCGTGCTCACGACGGATGTGGAATTCGGCAACGACGGCTCGCTCTACGTGCTCGACTGGGTCTCGAGCTGGGGCGGGGTGGGGAAGGGGCGCATCTACAAATTCAGCGACCCCGACGCGAACGTGGCGCTGCAAAAGGAGACGGAGACTTTGATCCGCGATGGCATGGCGAAGCGGCCCGAAGCCGAGCTGGCGAAGCTGCTCGGGCACGCGGACATGCGCGTGCGGCAGGCGGCGCAGTTTGAACTCGTCGTCCGCGGATTGGCTTCGGCCCTGATTTTTGCGAAAACCGCGCGCGACACTGCGGCAGCGAATCCGCTCGCACGCCTGCACGGGATCTGGGGGCTGGGGCAACTTGCGGCGAAGCATATGAACCCCGCGGTTCCGCTCACGGCTTTGCTCGGCGATGCCGATGCGGAAGTCCGTGCGCAGGCGGCGAAAGTGCTCGGCGATTTCAAGATCGAGTCGGCGTCTGACAACCTCACCGCTTTGCTCAAGGACAAGGAAAACCGCGTGCGCTTTTTTGCCGCGCTGAGCCTGGGCAAAATCGGGCACAAGTCCGCCTTCGAGCCGCTCGTGGCGATGCTCGCGGAGAACGACGACAAGGATCCCATTCTGCGTCACGGCGGCGTCATGGGGCTGCGCGGCTGCGGCACGCCGGAGCAGATTGCCGCGCTCGCAAAACATCCGTCGGTCGCCGTGCGCGGCGATGCGTGCGTCGCTTTGCGCCAATTGAAAAGCCCGCTCGTCGCCGCGTTTTTGAAGGACACCGATGAAAGCGTGGTGCTGGAAGCGGCGCGCGCGATTCACGACGCGCCCATCGAGGCGGCGATGCCCGGGCTCGCGGCGCTCGTCGCCAATCCCGCGCTCAAAAACCCGAACATCCTCAATCGCGCCGTCAACGCCAACTACCGCCTCGGCAAAGCCGAAAACGCGCGCGCCATCGCCGCCTTTGCCGCCTCCCCGGCTGCGCCGGAAGGCGCGCGCAAAGACGCGCTCGACGCCCTCTCGCTCTGGGGCAAGCCGGACGGCAAAGACCGCCTGCTCAACCAATGGCGGCCCCTCCCCGACCGCGGCCCCGGCGATGCCGTTGCCGCGATGACCGGCGCCGTCCCCGCCTTGCTCAAAGACGCACCCGGCGGCGTGCAGGAAATGGTCGCGAAGCTCGTGGCGAAACTTTCCATCCCCGGCGTCGGCGAACCCCTCGCGCAGCTCGTCTCGAATGACAAAGCCGGCGGCACCGCGCGCATCGAAGCGCTCAAGGCTCTCGCTGCCACGAAGGACGCGAACCTCGGTAAAGCCGCGCTCGTCGCCATCCGCGACAAAGACGCGAAACTCCGCGCCGAGGGTTTGCAGGCGCTCGCCGGGAGCGACCCGGCGGCGGCGGTGAAAGCCATCGCGGAGATCCTGAACACGGGCACCGTCGTCGAAAAGCAGGGCGGCGTCGCCGCGCTCGCGCAGATGAAGCGGCCCGATGCCGACGCCGTGCTCAGCGGCGCGCTCGACAAACTCATCGCCAACCAGCTCCCCGGCGAAATCCAGCTCGACGTCCTCGACGCCGCGAAGAAACGCGACGCCGCCGAGTTGAAAGACAAGCTCGCCAAATACGAAGCCAGCATCCCCGCCGCCGACCCCCTCGCCAAATACCGCACCGCCCTCCTCGGCGGCAACGCCGACAGCGGGCGCAAGATTTTCCGCGAGAAAGCCCAGACCGAATGCCTGCGCTGCCACAAATGCGAAGTCGGCGACAGCCAGGTCGGCCCCGAACTCACCCACATCGGCGCGACCAAAGACCGCGCCTACCTGCTCGAATCCATCATCCTCCCGAGCGCGAAAATCGCCGAAGGCTTCGAGACCGTCGTCCTCACCCTCGCCAATGGCGACATCGTCGCCGGCACCTTCGCCGGGCAGGACGCCGCCGGTGTGAAACTCAAAGTCCTCGACGCGCAGGGCAAAATGCAGACCCAGACCGTGCCCCTCGCCCAGATCAAAGAGCGCCTGGCCGCGCCCTCGCCCATGCTCCCCGGCCTCGGCGAAATGCTCTCCCGCACCGAACTGCGCGACGTCATCGAATACCTCGCCACGCGGAAGTAGCGGCGGCGTAAGGGCGGCATGGCTTGTTTTTAGGGATCATCGATGCCGGCCCATATTCGGCTCGCCGTCGTGCCGCCCCTTTGGGGCTGGCGGCTTTACTTGGCGATGATGGCTACAAAGACGCCGCGACGCCGGCGCTGAACGTTCCTCCCCCCACAGCTTGGATACCGCTGGGCCAATTCCAATTGGCCGCATTATCGCCAGAGGCGCGAAATGTTTATAGCTCCAAATTCACCCCAGCCATTTCAAGCCCCAGCGGGGCGGCACGATTCATTCGATGGGTTGAAACAGGTAGCGTTCATCGTAAGCCACCTTGAATTTGTCCAGAAACTCTAGGTATTCCTCACGGAAGTCTTTCTTGGCGTGATGTTGCTCTTGGTTCTGGATGTAGCGGATCACGTCGGTCAATTGTGAATGCGAATATGAAAACGCGCCGAAGCCTTCCTGCTATGCGAAACGGCCCGCTACCCAATGGTTCTCGTTGATGTGTTTGGTTGAACCGGCCTTGATCTCCCGCACAAGGTCGGAAAGGGCCATGCTAGGTTTCAGTCCAAGCAAAATGTGGGTGTGGTCGGGCATGCAATGAACGGCCAGCAGCTTCTGGCCCTGCCGCGTGATGATCCCGGTGATGTATTTGTGGAGTTCTTCCTTCCGTTCCGGGCGGACCAGATTTTGCCAGCCTTGCACGGCGAAGACCACCTGGAGATAGATTTGCGTGTAGGTGTTGGCCATAGGTTCATGCCGCTCCTACGGAGCTTGGAATCGTGTGGTTTGGTGTGAGCTATAGACGTAATGCTCCTGCGGAGCGTCATCCTATGGAGCTTCAAATTGATTCCGCATTTTTGACGTGTGTTTTCTGCGCCGTAGGCGCGGCATGTTTATAGCCAGCATTGCCAAATAGTCCAACCGCCCCAGCGGGGCGGCATGGGGGCCGACCGAACATACGCCGACAATAGCGAATGGCGAGGCGGATGTCATGCCGCTCCTACGGAGCTTGGGTCATTTTGGCTGGTGCCGGCTATAAACATGATGCTCCTACGGAGCGGTGAATGTTCGGCGAAGATCATCGGCGGAAAGGCCGCGCCCGCCTCATCCAGCGAGGTGAGCAAGGCGGCGCGCTCCACGGCATCCAGCGCCTCCAAGCCGAACCGCCGCGCGAGCAGGCGGCCTTTCAAGGGTTCTTGCGGGAATGGAGTGGGTTTTTGATTTGGGTTGGAGAGAAGAGAGTGGAGTGGAGGCGGGGAGCGAGTGCAGGATGAGGGGATGAGAGACACT
>JAYVNN010000407.1:0-3329 GCA_043758435.1 Chthoniobacter sp. | reverse complement strand
TCGCGACCGGAGCGTCGTCGAAGCCGACACCACGCTCGAATGCGCCGCCATCCCGGCCATTCGCATCCACCTCGCGGAGTTGTTCGGGGTGCAATAATCAGTCGTCCCCTCGTTCGATGCCACGACTCAAATCCTTCAAACTGCGGCGAGGCACCGCGATAAACGGCTATACGATTTGCCAGCGCTTAGGCAGCGGCTGGGAAGGAGAGGTGTATCGCGTTCGTGAGGACTATTCGCAGGGACAGCGAGTGCTCAAGCTTTTCGACCCCGCCCAATACCGTTCCAAACAGATGGCGGACTATTGCCCAAAACTTGAGAAGCTCTCAGAAATCTCGGGGATTATTCGGTTTTACCACGCTGGGTACTGGGATAGGCGGGATTGCTACTACTTAGTCATGGAATACGTCGAAGGCACACCGCTCCAACAACTTATTTCGCGACATCCGCTTCCATTGTTTAAGGTTCTTCGAGTGATCAGGGATCTGCTTCGCATCGTCCGAGACTGCCATGACTTGCGTTGTTGCGTCGGCGACATTCACTCCGACAACATTATTCTTACGACGACAGATCGGCCTTGTATTATAGATGTTGATTTGGGTTCGAGGTTCACCCGACGGACAGCTTCCGACGATCGAAAAGCGGTTTGCAAGCTCCTTTACGAGTTGCATAACGGTCCATATCCGGCCGATCTGCGGCAGGCTCTTCCGAAGAGAGCAGATGCGCTCGCTGCAAAGTACAAAAGCACAAGCGCAGTTTTACGCACAGTTGAAGCATTGATGGGACAGGACACGCGATGAAATCGCCTAATCTCCTATGCAAATGCAGCCAACAGGATCCATGCGTCACGCAGGCCACTACAAATCTGCATATCCATCGGCAGCCAGCGCGCCCCGCGCCGCCTATAGTTGATCTCATTCTTGTTAGCCGCTTATCCCGTTCCCCCTGATATGGAGTTCAAGTTTCATTGTATCCACTGCGGTCAGCGAATTTCTACTGACGAGGAGATGGTGGGTACTGAGGGCAAGTGCCCGACCTGTGGTGGCAGGTTTGTTGTTCCGCCCGTCGCGAACGCCAAAAACCCGGCCACATCAGCGCCACGAATAGCTACACCCAGAAGACGCAAGCGCGTCACCGACAAAAGGGCGATCACTGCCGCTATCTTTGGAACGTGCTTGATCGTTGCCTTCTGTTTGGTTGCGGTGTCCAGACGACATCACCCGGCCACGTCCGACTCAGCACTCGCCCCACGTACGCCGACGCCTGCTTCACAGGTGATAACGCCGGTAGCAACACCCACCAGAACACCGGAGGCGATACCACCGGCAGCAACACCCACCAACAGGGCGTTTGACCAAGCCGCCGAAGAAGGAAGAAATATCGCCGACAGAATTCTCGCTAAATATCCAAGACTGAAAGTCTCGGTTCTCTCAGGAAACAACCATCCTAAGCCAGATGGCTTCGAGGTCCATGGCAGCGGAACCCTCTATCCCACCGTTGGCTTTATCCTACCACTCGCCGAATGGAACAGTTTGCCCAAGACACAGCAGATTAGTCTTACGAGTTATGTGGAGAGCAGAATCGCTTTCATTCGAGCGCATCCTGATGACTACACGACATCTAGATCCACGGGATCATTTCATCAACGCGAGCTATGGGCAATCCGTCAAATTGCAAAAGATGCTTGGTTTATCGGCACGACCACAACCTTTCCAGACGATCCACAAGGCAACCTCTATCTTGATCGCATGCTGGTGCAGGGAGATGGTGCGTGGATGCACAGCGATTCGCATTCAGGGACAAAAGCTTCTGAATTCCGCAAGTGAACTGACTCAATCACGCCTAATTGTGAAGGATTTGAAGGGGCATGTGAGCTAAGGTGGCGAACGAGGGACTGATTACTCGCTCGTTCCCCTCGCAATCGCAGTTCCCTACGCGAGCGGCTTTGTCCGTTCGCGACGGACTTCGACAAGCCGGGTGCCCGCATCGAGACGCTCGACGATGCCGGGCAGCAGCGGTCCGAGCCAGTCGAAGAGCACGCGATTGGTGCAGTTGCCGATGCGGAGCCAGACAACGCTCGGCGCTTCGGACGACGCAAAGCAGCGGGCAACGAAATCCTCGTCCTTCGTCACCATCGTCCAGCCGCCGGCGATTGCGAAATTCCAGATGCTCCCGTCGTCGGAATCACGCAGCCCCTGTTCGCGCACCGCCGTGGCGGCGAATCCCTTTTCACGCAGCCAGCGGGCAAGCGCGGGCGGCAACTGCGCATCCACGAGGAAGCGCATGGCTCAGGCAGCGCCGAGCACGGGATGATCGAAATAGCTGGCCGCGTAAGCGAGGCACGCGCGGATATCCCCAGCTTCGAGATCGGGGAAATCAGCGAGGATTTCCTCCTGCGTCGCGCCATCGGCGAGCATGTCGAGCACGTCCTTCACGCGGATGCGCATGCCGCGGATGCATGGGCGTCCGCCGCATTGGTTGGGATTGATCGTGATGCGATCCATGGCCGGAGACTAGAGCACAGAGGCGCGCTTTGCACTGCTCATTTTCCCGCCCGCTCAGTTCTTCGGAATCCGGTTCAGCGTGTAGTAGGCGTCGGCGTGGTCGAGCTTCGCGCCGGTGGCGGAGCGGAGGCCGTCGGCGTGGAGCTCGTGGACGTAGAGTTCGCGACGGGCTTCCACTTTCAAGCGCACGCTCAGGCCATCGGTGCTGACGGTCGCGGCGGTGATGGGTGCGGGGTTCACGTCAATCTCATCGCTGCCGTAGGCGCCGGAGTAGAAATAGGTGAAGCTCTTCATCGAGTAGGACGCGGGGTTGCCCGCGGTCGCGGCGTCCACGGGTGATGTGAAGACGAGATCGAAGCCGTCCGGCCGCGCGCGCATCTCGCGGATGGCGAAGGGCGTCACGCCTTTCCACCGGACGCGCTGGAGGCCGTAGGCTTTCGTGCCGAGCGAGGACCAGCCGCGCGACGTCATGCCGACGAACAGGCTGCTGTCGGGCGCGAATTGCAGCCGCACGATGCCCGACGCGAAGCCCGCGAGGAACGGAAACGTCGCGCCCTGGTATTCGCCGTCCACTTTTTCGAGGAAGACGCGGCTCACCTTCGCATCGGTGAATTCCGCGACCATGAACTGCCCGTCGAACGGTCCGAACTTTCCGCCCGCGGGGACTACGGCGAGGTCGGTGCCGCTGCGGCCCATTTTGTTGTAGGGCAGCCACACGGCGGGCGGGCGCATCTCCGGCAGCGCGCGGACGGCGTCGGGATACGGCACTTTTTCCGGCACCTTCGCGGAGAGCTTCAGCGGCGAGCCGGGCAGATCCTGCGAGCCGAT
>JAYVNN010000406.1:0-3336 GCA_043758435.1 Chthoniobacter sp. | reverse complement strand
ATGCCGCGGACGTGGAGGTGGTAGTAGTCGAAAGCCTTGGCGTTGCCCTGCCGCGTGCCGCTGTTGTGGACGACGATGTAGCGCCAGCGGCGGCTGAGGACGGGCGCGTGGTCGATCTCGGCGCGCACGCTTTTTGAAAGGTATTTCCAATGCTCGAACCAGCCGACGGGCGGGGCGGGTTGAAAGGTGCGGGTTTGATCGAAGCCATTTTTCTCGATGGTCACGGGCGCGCTGGAAAAGGGCTTGGGCACAGGCGTGGCGGACACCGGGGTCGCGGGCGGTGGCGTGACCGGGACGGGAGTGACGGGGTGCGGGCGCGGCGTTTCAGGCTCGGGTTTGGGCTTCGGTTTGGGTGTCGTCTCGGGCTCGGGTTTTGGTTTGGGCTTGGGGGTGGTTTCCGGTTTGGGTTTCGGCGTGGCCTCGGGTTCGGGCGTGGTGGGATGCTTGGGTTTCGGCTTGGGTTTGGGGGCCGAATCGGGCGCGGGCGTCATCGGGATGGTGTGCATTTCCTCGCGGGCCTTGAGGAACTGCCGCTTCTTTTCCTCGTCGCTCGTTTCAGCGCGCAGAGCTGTCCCTTGCAGGATCCAAAGGGCGAGCAGCAGGACAAAAATGGGACGCACGCGGCGGATGCTATCAGCCGCGCGAAGCCATTCAAGCGGAGCGCGCGGAAAGTGCGCGCGGGACGCGAAGCCGCTTGGAATCAGGACGGCGGGCACTATCTTGCGCGGCATGAAACCTTTTCTCATCCGCTGGCTTTGCACCACCGTCGCCGTAGCCGTAGCGGTGAAGCTGACCGGCATGCAGGCCGAAGGGCTGACCGCCCTCATCTGCACGGCGCTGTTTCTCGGCATCGTCAATGCCTTCATCCGCCCGGTGCTGCTGCTCCTCAGCCTGCCGTTCATTTTGGTCACGCTCGGCTTTTTCATCCTCATCATCAATGCGCTCATGCTCGAACTCGCGGGCGGCATCGTCCCGGGCTTTCATGTGTACGGATTCGGCAACGCCTTCTTCGGCGCGATCATCATCAGCGTCGTGAGCTGGGTGCTGAGCGCGTTTTTCAAGGACAGCGACGGCAAGTACCAAATCCTCACGCACCACGGGCAGATCAAACAGGTGCAGGGGAAAGTGATCGAGTGAGCACGGGCGAAAAAGCCGCGCGCGTGCGGGTGAAAATCTGCGGCGTGACGAACCGCGAGGACGCGCTCGCGGCCATCGCGCTCGGGGCGGACGCGCTGGGCTTCAATCTGTTTCCCGGCTCGAAGCGGTTCATCGACCTCGACCGTGAAGCCGCGTGGATGCAGGTGCTCCCGCCTTTCGTCACGCGCGTGGCCGTGCTCGTGAACGAGCCGCTCGCCGCCGCCCGCCGCATCGCGGAACGGCCCGAAATCGACATGGTGCAATTCCACGGCGACGAGGACGCCGCCTACTGCGCGGAGTTTGCGCGGCTCGGGCGGCCTTTCGTCAAAGCGGTGCGCCTGCGCGATGCGGCGTCGCTGGAAATGGCGGATCGTTTTTCCACCGCCAACGTCCTGCTCGACGCGCACGCCGGCGCGGCCTATGGCGGCACGGGCACGCTCATCGACCTCGCGCTCGCGGCGGAGTGCGTGCGGCGGCACCCTGCGCTGCGGATTATTCTCGCGGGCGGATTGCAGCCGGAAAACGTGGGCGCAGCCGTGTCCGCCGTGCGCCTGTACGCCGTGGATGTGGCGAGCGGCGTGGAAACCGACGGCGATGCGCGGCGCAAAAGCGCGGAGCGGATGGCGCGGTTTTTTGCGGCGATTCACGGCTAGCGGAAAGCGCGCGGTTTTCCACAGAGACGGCGGAGCGGCGGCGTCCGTGGGGATTCTCATCCGATAGAAATGAGAGGGCATTTCATCTCATTTGCGAGATGCGAGTCTCATTTTTCACTGCGCGACTCTCATGGCCTGCGGACTGCTTATTCGATTCCCAAACCTCGAACTTAGAAACCTCATTCCCATGGCCAAACTTCACTCCGCCCTCTGCGTTTTCGCCGCTCTTTCCGTGAGTTCCGTCCTCGCGCAAATTCCCGCGGCCAAACCCGCCTCACCCGCCGCCGTCCCCGCGCCCATCGAGCCGCCCATCCAGGTGCCCGCCGGGCAGCAGGTCATCCCACCCGCCGTCGGCGGAGTCGCGCCGCTTGACCCCACGCTCCCCGGCGGACTCCCGCCAGCGACCGCGCCGGTGGCCGCCTCGCCGAATGCGTTGAAGACCGTCGAGTTTCAAGGCGACGAAATCGGCCTCGTCCTGCGCACGCTCTCGCGGCAGGCGAATATGAACATCGTCGTCAGCGACGCCGTGGCCACGACCGGCGGCACCGTCACCATGCGCATCGTGGACAAGACGCCGCGCGAGGCTGTGGAAACCATCGTCACCGCCAAAGGGCTCATCATGGATGAGCAGAAAGGCGTCTATTTCATCAAGACCGCGGCGGAGAAAGCCAAGGAGCCGACCGAGAGCGGGAGCTACACTTTCAGCTACGCCACGGCGGAGAAAATGATCGCGCTCGTGCAGGGCCAGCTCCAGAGCGGCGTGGCCCCGCAGTTCGACCAGCGCACCAATACCATCTACTACCGCGAAAACCGCTCGAACCTCGACAAGATCAAACTCTTTCTCGAAAGCGTGGACCGCCCGACCAAGCAGGTCATGATCGAGGCCCGCCTCGTGGAAGTCACCGCCAACCCGCGCCAGAGCTACGGCATCAACTGGGCCGGCGTGGTCGGCGGCTCCGGCACCCCGCAGAGCATCAAATACGGCGGCTCGAGCCTCGGCACCAGCACCGTCGCGAACGCGCAGCAGGTCACCAATACCGTCGTGAACGGCGTTCCGACCCAGACCACGTCGCCGCTCTTCAATGCCGCCGGCGTGCCGGTGCAGGTGCCGCAGATCGGCGCGCTCCCCGCCGTGCAAACCTCGGGCGGCAGCCTCGCCGGGCAGGACTTCCTTTTCAATGGAGCCAACGGCGCCGCCGGGGCGCTCGGCAAAGCCATCGGCGGACAATTCGCCATCCTGAGCGTGCCCGCCATGTCCATTACCATGCGTCTTTTGAATGAGGACGCCGACGCCGAGTTCCTCGCCCATCCGCGGATCGTGACCTCGAACAACCTCAAGGCCACCATCAAAATCACCCGCGCCCAGCCCGTGCCGCAGCTCAACTTCAACGAGCAGACCGCGCAGGCCGTCTTCAGCGGTTTCCAGGACAAAGAGTTTGGCAACACCCTCGAAGTCACGCCCTCGATCAACAAGGACGGCTACATCTCCATGGCCGTGAAGCCCGAGATCAGCAACAAGGTCGGCGACGCCACCTTCGCCTTTGGC
>JAYVNN010000405.1:0-3339 GCA_043758435.1 Chthoniobacter sp. | reverse complement strand
CTCTCGAGCACGAGCGTCTTGAGCGGCGCGCGGTCATTCACGGGCAGCGAGAAGTAGCGGATGCGATTGTGCTCCACGATGCCCTCCACGCGCTTCGAACCGGGCACTTCGTCGCCGCTCGGGTAGTCGATGAAGACGTCGCCGGTGGAGAGTTCCTCGACCTGCTTTTTGCCGTCGGCGTATTCCATCGTGACCTTCATCGCAGGCTGGTGCGAATCCGCCGGACCACCCCAGCCGGCGACGCCGCTGAGGAAGTGGAGGTTGCCCACGGGCAATCCGACGGGAATCTCGACCCGTGGCGGGAAGGTGCTCGCGTATCTACCGTCATCGGTGGGCTTGAGCACGATGACGTTGCCGCCGTTCGCAGTCGTGGTCGGGTCCGGCAGGGAAAAGGGCACGCCCTCCGCCACAACGACGCCGTATTTCACGGGCTGCACAGTGTCGTTTTTCGCCTCGCGCGAAGCGTAAAGTCCGCCGGTGGTGCTCGTGGTGAAAGCGTCGCCGAGATTGATCGCGCGATACTTCGAGCTGCCGGCGCTGAGATACGCGAGCAGGTCGCGGAGGCCGTCCGCGCCGAGGCCCTCGAAGCCCTCGGGCATGAGCGAGAGGCCGGTGTCCTGACGCGATTTGATGTCAGCCAAACGCACGTCCTGCTGAATGCCGCCGGGCAGTTTGACGGTAAGGGCGTTTTCGTTTTCTCGGGCGATGATGCCAGTGGCGAACTGGCCGTTTTTCAGCGTGAGATTCCAGGTGCGGTGCTCGTTATCCACGACCCGGCTCGGGTCGAGGATGTGGACGAGCAGCTCGTGTGTGCCGTGAACGCCGATGCCGTCGAGCACCGGGCCGACTTCGTTGCCGACGCCGCCGAGTTTGTGGCACGTCGCGCAGGCCGCGGCGAAAAGCGTTTTGCCGTTCGCGGCGTTACCCGCCTTGCTTTCGATCTCGGGCTGAAGTTTCGCGATGATGTCGTCCTTCGCGGCGTTCGTGCCCGCGCCGACTTCGGCGAAGACTTTGAGCGCGCGTTTGGCGACGGTTTCATCCGGGTGAAGGCGCAGTTTGCTGAGCTTGGCCGGGCCGAGCAGCGCGGGCGGGAGATGCTTCGAGGCGAGCGCGTCGAGCACGGCATTCGCCCACTCGGCGCGGGTGGCGAGCGCGTCGAAAAGGGCGGTCTGGGCGAGCGGCGAAAGCTCCGTGAGCGCGGCGACGAGCGGCTTGCCGAGTGCGGGGTCGCCGGTCGAGGCGAGCGCGGCGATGACATCGATCAGCAGCGAGTCAGACGGCTTGGATTTCAAAACGTCGAGCACCGCGGGGACAATGCGCGCATCCGCAGCGCGCGAGCGAACGAGCCCGATGACGGCAGCGGAGCGGACGGCGTCCGACTGCTTCGCATCGGCGATGAGCGGCAGCAGCGACGCGATGCGCGCGGCGACCGGCGTGCCGGCCGAATCCCACGCGACGGCGTAAGGCAGCGCGCTGGCGGAGATGGCGACATCGGGCGACCCGAGCAGCGTTTTCAATGCAGCGCCCGGCACTTCCGGAGGCGCGGCGGGCAGCTTGGCGGCGGCCTGCTGGAGCACCGTGAGGACGAGCGGTGCAGCCTCGGGCGAGGCTTGCGCGGCGGCGGTCACGACGCGGGCGAGCGCGGCGCTGTTCTGCGTTTCGACGAAGCCCGCGGCGAGCGACGAGGCGAGATCAAGCGCGCTCTGGCTAGGCTGGCCGGCCGCGGCGAGCGCGGCTTCGAGCACGGGCCCGGCGTTCGAGGACGAGGCGGCGACGGCGGCGCTCCGCGACCAGTCGTCGTCCAACTTTGGCAGCACGGCGAGCAGCGCGGTGGCCCCGGCCTTATCGAGCGCCACGGCTCCGAGCGCGCGGAGTGCGAGCAGGCGCACGCGCACGTCGCGGTCATTCAGCAGCGTGGTGACATCGACTTTGTTTTTCTCGCCGAGCGCCTCGGCGATGAGCAGCGCGGACTTCCGCACGCCCACGTCGTCGCTCGTGAGCGCGGCTTGCAGCGTCTGCGGCTCCAGCTTCCCGAGCCGCTCCAGTGCCCACAGCGCGAGGATGCGCGCGGGTGCGAAATTTTCCCCGGTGGCCATCGTGATGAGCGCGGGTGCGGCGCTCGCGGCGTCTTCGCGATCCATCAGCAGCCGATGCGCGTTGAAGCGCACCTCCTTGCTCGGATGGACGAACGCTTTGATCAATCCGGGCGCGTCGGCTTTCGTGAGGTCGAGGGTCTCGAGCTTCTTGGCAGCGTCGTGCTGGATGCGGTAGATGCGGCCAAAGTAGTGCTCGCGGTCCGGTCGCACGCTCGCGCCGGCGCGGCTGTGCTTGGGTCCGCGCGAGTCGCTGTGGGCGACGATGGGGTTGTATAAATCGAGCACATACATCGCGCCATCAGGGCCGAACTCGACATCCACGGGGAAGAACCAGAAGTCGTGCGCCCGCAGCCATTCGCGGCTCGGCTCGGTCATTTCGCCGACGATGTTTGGCGCGCCGCCACGCAGTTTTTCAAAATGGATGATGTCGAGGATCGGCTCGGTGCAGAAGACCGTGTCGTTCCACTCCGCCGGCCACGCCCCGCCTTCCTGCACCGTGCTCGCGCACGCCGCGCTGTAGCCGCCGACCGCATCGATCTGCATGTAGGGCACGCGCGTGGGCATGTCGGGGCGCACCACTTTGCGCTGTTCGATGACGCTCGCGAGGCTGCCCGCCTTGCCGACTTTTCCCTTCGCGAGCACCCACTCGGGCAGCACGACGTGCTGCACCGGATTGCCGCTCGTGGCCTGGTTCGCAAAGATTTCGCCGTCGCTCGTCACGTCGAGACCGAAGGCATTTCCGCCTTTCGAGGCGACCTGTTGAATGGCCGAGCCGTCGGGTTTGAAGCGAAAAACACCGGAGCTGATTTTCGCTTTCGCCGCGGGATTCACGACCGAGACGGCATTCGCGTCGCTGCCGGTGTTCGCATAAATCCAGCCGTCCGGCGCGACGATGAAATGGTTCGCGACGAAGTGTGTGTCGCCTGGCGCGAAGCCGGTGTAGAGCCGCTCGATCTTTTTCTCCGCGCCTTCGCCGTGGACGAAAACGATGTCCGGCTGATGCACCGCGATGAAGCCGTCGCGCCACAGGCAGAAGCCAGTGACGAGTTCCAGCCCCTCGAAAAAGACCGTCTTCTTGTCCATCACACCGTCGCCATTCGTGTCCTCGAGGATGCTGATGCGGTCGGTCGCGGGACGGTCGTACTGGTCGGGCTTGAGCACGCCGGTTTCCTTCCACGCGACCTCGACGAGCGGGCGGCGGCCGTTCGGATATTCGGGCGTCTCCGCGATCCACAGCCGCCCG
>JAYVNN010000404.1:0-3340 GCA_043758435.1 Chthoniobacter sp. | reverse complement strand
TGAAATGGCTGTGGCTCCTGCAAAGCCTCGGCCTGGGCGCGTGTCTCGCGGACGACATGGGCCTCGGCAAAACGATCCAGGTCATCGCGCTGCTGCTGCGGCTGAAGCACGGCGCTCGGAGTCCCGGCTTTAGCCGGTCCACGACGCTCCGGCCGCCTGAAGGCGGGACTCCAAACAAGCCTTCCGCGCCTTCGCTCATCGTCGCGCCGGCGTCGCTGCTGGCGAATTGGAGGAACGAACTGGCCCGGTTCGCCCCGAGCTTGCGCACGGGATTCCTGCATCCTTCCGAGACACCGGCCGCCGAGTGGCGCGAGACGGCGGACGCGGAGAAATTTCTCGCGGGCAAGGATGTCGTGCTCACGACTTACGGTCAGGCCGCACGGCTGGAATGGGTCGCGGCGCGTGAGTGGCGGCTCGTCATCCTCGACGAGGCGCAGGCGATCAAGAATCCCGGCGCGAGGCAGACCCGCGCGATCAAGCGTCTCCGCGCCGGCGCCCGCATCGCGCTCAGCGGCACGCCGGTCGAGAACCACCTCGGCGATTTGTGGTCGCTCTACGATTTCCTCAATCCCGGCCTGCTCGGCACCGCGCCGGAATTCGGCCGGTGCATCAAGGCGCTCCAAGCCGCGCAGCCGCCCGACTTCGCGCCGCTGCGCCGGCTCGTGCGGCCCTACCTGCTGCGCCGGCTGAAGACCGACCGCTCCATCATTTCCGATCTGCCGGACAAGACCGAGGTGACCGCGTGGTGCCCGCTGGCGAAGAAGCAGGCCGCGCTGTACGAATCGAGCGTGCGCGATCTCGCCGAGAAGCTGGAGAACGTCGAAGGCATCCAGCGGCGCGGGCTGGTGCTCGCGTTCCTCATGCGGTTCAAACAGATCTGCAACCACCCGAGCCACTGGCTGGGCGACGGCGCGTTTGCGGCCGGGGACAGCGGGAAATTTCTGCGCCTCTCGGAGCTGTGCGAGGAGATCGCGTCGCGCCAGGAAAAGGCGATCGTCTTCACGCAATTCCGCGAGATGACCGGGCCGCTCGCCGCGCGGCTGCGCGAAGTCTTCGGCCGCCCCGGCCTCGTGCTGCACGGCTCGACTCCCGTGAAGGAACGGCAGCAGCTCGTCGCCGAATTCCAGCGCGACGATGGCCCGCCATTTTTCGTCCTCTCGCTCAAGGCGGGCGGCACCGGCCTCACGCTCACCGCGGCCAGCCACGTCATCCATTTTGATCGATGGTGGAATCCCGCCATCGAAAACCAGGCCACCGACCGCGCGTTCCGCATCGGGCAGAAGAAGAACGTGCTCGTCCACAAATTCGTCTGCCGGGGCACCATTGAGGAACGCATTGACGCGCTCATCAGCGGGAAGAAAGCGCTCGCGGAATCCGTCCTCGGCCCTGAAGGCGGCGCGGAGACATTGTTCACGGAAATGTCGGACGACGAACTGCTGCGGTTCGTCGCGCTCGATCTGAAGTCTGCCGTGGGCGAATAATCCGCGCTTTGACAATGCGCCGCAGGCAGCACTGAATCGCGCCGATGTCCTGGTATTCATTCCAACCCTACGTCACGGCGGCCGAACGCCGCCTCAAGGCAGAGAAAGCCGCAAAGAAACTGGCCGCCACGGGGCGCGCCGTCTCGCCGGTCCGCATCGAAGGCCGCGCCATCGCAAGCACGTTTTGGGGCAAGGCATGGTGCTCGAATCTCGAATCCTACAGCGACTACGAGAACCGTCTCCCGCGCGGGCGCAGCTACACCCGCAATGGCGCGGTGATCGATCTGCAAATCACCGGCGGAAAAATCGAGGCCCTCGTGCAGGGCTCCGATCTCTACAAGATTTCCCTCCACATTGCCGCGATCCCCGCGAAGCGATGGGAGCGATTCACGGATGCCTGCGCCGGCAAGGTCACCAACCTCCTCGACCTGCTGCAAGGCCGGCTCTCGAAGGAAATCCTCGCCGACATCACCGCCAAGGGCACCGGCCTTTTTCCAGCACCCGCGGAAATCAAGCTCGGCTGTTCCTGCCCCGACTGGGCCGACATGTGCAAGCATGTCGCCGCCGTCCTCTACGGCGTTGGCGCACGGCTCGACACGAAGCCCGAGTTGTTTTTCACACTTCGCGGGGTGGACATGCAGGATCTCATCACCGCCGCGAGCGCGAGCGCCACAGCGCCGCTCGTATCCGCTGGAAATGACACGCTCGCCGATGCCGACCTCGCGGAAATTTTCGGCGTCGAGATCGAATCCGCCCCCGTGCCCGCCGCCGCGCCTCGCAAATCGCCCGCGCCGGGGAGGCCGCCCATTTTGAAGAAAAAGCCCCTCGGAAAAAAATCCGCCGCCCCTGCCAAAGCCGCGCGCAAATCACGCAAGCCCGTGACGAAGGCGCGCCGGAAGAACGCGGGATGAAGCAAAAGATCCAGGCCCGCCTCCACGCCACGCCCGGTGACGTGCAGCCCGTCACCGCGGGGCTGGTAGAGATATACTTCCCGTCGTCACGATTTGTGATTTCCGTGTCCGAGGAAGGAGCGTGCTTGCAGACGGCCATTGCCGCCAGCCCGCAGGGCGGAGACCAGCCAGCCCAAGGCAACGCCTTGGGATTGGGGAGTCGAAGAGGCGAGCCCTGAAGGGGCGGGACAAGGGCTCTGGATAATGATTGTCGCGCCCTTTCAGGGCTTGACCGTTTTCCGATCGATTCCCAGGGCGTTGCCCTGGGCTGGCTTGTTTCGGCTCTTCGAGCTTTTGGGCGTTTTTCATCCAAGCCTCGGAAGTCAGCGCTGACCTCCGACCTCCGAATTCACAATTTGTGACGACGGGCAGTATATCATCCGGCAGAACCTCGTCATCTCGCTCGGTGTCGTCGCCCTCCTCGTTGTCTCCGCGCTCTTCAACAAGATCGGCCTCTCTCTCGGCGTCATCGGCCACGAAGGCAGCACCGTCATCGTCGTGCTGAATGGTTTGCGGCTGCTGCGCTCTGCCTCAGGAGCGGTCGCTGCGGATATTGGCATCGGGCGAATGGGCGGGTAGGATCCCGGCATGCCCTTCACGCTTGAGATTCCCGATTCCATCGCGAATGGGCTGCCCATTCCGCCGCGAGAGCGCCGCGAGCGGCTGTTGCTGGAGCTCGGCATCGCACTCTACGCGCAAGAAATGATCAGCATCGGACGCGCCTGCGAACTCGCCGGACTCGACCATTACTCCCTCGGGCGGGAGCTGGCTCGACGCGGAATCGAACGGCATGTCGAGGCGGAGGATGTCCGGCGCGAGTTGGACGATGATGGTCATCGCTGACACCTCGACGGTTTCAAACCTCGCGATCATCGGGCGCATTGATGCGTTGCGGCTCCAGTTCGGCGA
>JAYVNN010000403.1:0-10348 GCA_043758435.1 Chthoniobacter sp. | reverse complement strand
GTGCCATTCGCGCAGGGGAAAGTTCAGGTTCTCCCAATAGCCCGCGGGCTGGTACGGCTTCACGCTCGGCCCGCCGATTTTCCGCACGAGCAGGCCGGCGATGGCAAGCGCGTTGTCGCGCACGATCTCGGCGTCGAGCCGGAAGCGGGACTGGCGCGCGAGTTCGCGGTTGAAGGGATCGCGCTCCACGAGCGGCTTCGGAGCCTGCGAGCTTTGCCGGTAGGTGCCGCTCGTCACCATGAGGCGCACGAGGCGCTTCATGTCCCAGCCGCTGTCCATGAATTCGCACGCCAGCCAGTCGAGCAGCGCGGGGTTCACCGGCGGCTCGCCCTGCGCGCCCATGTCGTCGAGCACCTTCGAGAGCCCGATGCCGAAGAACTGCTTCCACAGCCGGTTCACGAAGACGCGCGCGGTCAGCGGGTTGTCGCGGGCCACGATCCAGCGCGCGAGGTCCAAGCGGGAAAGCCTGTGTCCATCAGGGTTCGCGGGCTGCGGGAGAAAGGCGGGCACGCCCGGCTCGACGGCCTCGCCCGTTTCATTCAGCCAGTCTCCGCGCGGCAGCACCCGCACGGTGCGCGGCGGCGCGGCTTCGGTCACGAGGCACTTCGCCAGCGGCGCGGTGAATTTTTTCCGCTCCTCCCGCGCGTCTTCGACAAAGATGCGCGCGTCTTCAAAGCCCGGCAGCGGCAGCGCTTTCGGCAAATCTTTCGGCAGCGCATTCGCCTCCGCCTCCAGCGCGGCGATGCGCTCGTCGAACGCCTTCACCTTCGCCTCTTCCTCCGGCGTGGCGATGAGCATGCCGTCCTCGCGTTTGCCGATGGCGGCCTCTTTCACATCTGCGAAAAATGCCCCGAGCCGGTAGAAGTCGCGGGCGAGGATCGGGTCGAATTTGTGATCGTGGCACTGGCAGCAGCCGGTGGTCTGCGCGAGCCATGTCGTGCCGATGGAGCGCACGCGATCCGTGACCGCGCGCGCCTCGTAATCCTTGGGCTGCGCGCCGCCTTCCTCGGTGGTGAGGAGCAGGCGGTTGTAGGCGCTCGCGACTTTCTGGTCGCTCGTCGGGTTGGGCAGCAGATCGCCGGCGAGCTGTTCGATGGTGAAGCGGTCGAACGGCAGGTTTTCATTGAACGCGCGGATGACGTAATCGCGATACGGCCAGACGTTGCGCGGGTTGTCGGAGTGGTAGCCGATGCTGTCCGCGTAGCGCACGAGATCGAGCCAGCCGATGGCCATGCGCTCGCCGTAGGCGGGCGATGCGAGCAGGCGCTCGACGAGCTTTTCATAAGCATCTGCGGACTGGTCGGCGGCAAACGCATCCACCTCCACGGGCGTAGGCGGGAGTCCGGTGAGATCGAGCGAAACGCGCCGGATGAGCGTGGTGCGATCCGCCTCCGCCGCATGCGCGAGCCCTAGCTCCCGCTGCCGCGCGAGCACGAGTGCATCGAGGGGATTTTTCACGAAGGCCGCGTCGTCCGCGGGCGGCACCGCCGGGCGCACCGGCACGATGTAGGCCCAGTGCGGCTGATACTCCGCGCCCTGCTCGATCCATCGGTCGAGGATCGCCATCTGCCGCGCGGTCAGCTTCTTGCCGGACTTCGGCGGCGGCATCTCTTCGTCCGCGTCCGTCGAGTGAATGCGCACGTGCGCGTCGCTCTCCGCGAGTTTGCCGGGGACGATGGCGCGCACGTTTTCATTCTCCGCGAGCGCGCCCTCGCGCGTGTCGAGCCGGCGGTCGCCCTCGCGATGTTTTTTGTCGGGCCCGTGGCACTTGAAGCAGGTGTCGGAAAGGATCGGCCGGACATCGCGGTTGAACTCGATTTTCTGCGGCAGCGCGGCGTCGTCGGCACGGGCGAGCGAGACGAGGAGCGGGAGGATAATGAACGGGCGGAGATTCACAGGTCGGGAAAATGGCAGACGCCTGCCCGACAGCAAGGCCGGGCGGCGCAACATTCACCCGCGAGCCGCGGCGGGTCTTTGGACAAAACAGGCGACGTCCGCCTACGGAATTTTGATCCGCTGGAAATATTCCGGGTACCGGCTTTGCAGAATGTTGAGCAGCTTTTTCACCTTCTCCTCATTGCCGGCGGCGCGGTAGGCGGCGATGGCTTTGGTCAGCGAGCGCGGGGTGATTTCCGGGTCGTCAATCCCGGTCGCGTAAACCGTTTCGTAGGTCTTCGCGGCCTCGGCGGTGTTGCCGCGCGCCATCTGGATGTCGCCCGCGCTGATGCGGCCTTCGCCATTAATCGCGCCCTCGGGCTGGAGCGTGAGCGCCTCGTCCACGGACTTCTGCGCGGCGTCGAGCGCCTTCAGCGCGAGCTGCGATTTGGCGAGCGTGAGCAGGCCGCGGGCGCGCAGGGTCGGCTGCTTCACGCTTTGCAAATAACTGCCGAACGACTCGACGGCTTCCTTGTCTTTTTCCTGCTCGTGCTGGCAGCGGCCGAGGAGGAGAAAATCGTCGGGCGTGACCTCGTCGCGCGGGGTGAGCAGGAGCAGGTATTTTTCCGCGGACTGGAACGCGCCGCCTTTGTGCAGCTCGGTGCCGAGCCAGCGCAGGATTTCCGCAGGCACCTTGGTCTTGCCCTCCTTCGAGTAGGAATCGACCTCGCGCGCGGTGCCCACTTTGTCCTCGAGATAGTAGTAGGACTGGAGCAGGCGGATGCTCGTTTTTTCGCCGAACTCCTTGTCGAGCTTCCGCGCCTCCTCGAGCGGCGGCACGGCGTCCTTGTAGTTTTTCGCGTCAAAGGCGGCCGAGCCGATCCAGTAGTCGGCCTGCGCGCGCGCGGCAGTCTTCGGGTAGTCTTTGAGCAGGAGTTTGAAAGTCTCGGCCATGCCCGCGCTGTCGCCCTGCTGGCCGAGGATGAGCGCCTTTTGCTGGAGCGCCATTTCGCGCTCTTTGGCCTGCGGGTATTTCTTGATGATGTCGCTGTAATCGGCGAGCGCCGCGCCGAGGTTTTTCTGCGCCTGCCAGGCGAGGCCGCGCTGGATGAGCGCGGCGGGTATGAGCTTGTGCGCGGGGTAGCCGTCGATGAAGGCGGTGAAGGCTTTCGTGGCCTGGTCGAGCGCGTGCAACTGCACCTGGCACCAGCCGAGTTTGAAGAGCGCCTCGGCTTTGAGCACGCCGCTGAGCTGGCGGGAAAGCTCGAGCGTGGAGTAGATCGGTGCGGCGTCGATGAAGGCGCCTTTTTTGAAAAAGACCTCCGCTTTCATGAGCAGCACCTGGTCGCGCTTTTCGGCCTCGGGATTGGCCGTGAGGTAAAAATCGATGGCCGGCAGGAGCTGCGGATCGTCCGCGGTGTAGAGCATTTTCAGCCGCTCGTACTGCGCCTCTTTCGCGTACACGGAATTGGCGAATTCCTTGAGCACCTGGTCGTAGAGCCGCATGGCCTCGGCGGTGTTGCCGAGCTGGCGGTAGGACTTCGCCACGAGGAGGAGCAGCTCGGGTTTCACGTCGGGGGAAAAAAGCGCGCCGGGCTGGCTGTAAGTGTCGATGACCTGCTGGTATTTGCCGCCGTCGAAGGCGATGCGGAGAATGCCGACCTGCGCGATTTCCTTCCAGCGCGCGGGGCCGGGCATGCCGAGGGCTTTTTTGAAAGCGGCGTCGGCTGGCGCGGAGAGCGGCGGCTCCATCTCTAGCGACCACTGGCCGGTGAGCACGGTAGCCTGGAGTTTCAGGTCGGGGTTCTCCGCCTTCACCGCGAGGATTTGGATTTGCTTGAGCGCCTCGGCGGCGCGGCCGCCTTCCTTGAGCAGCAGCGCGAGCGAGAGGCGGCTGGCGTCCTGAAAAGGGTTGTTCTCATTGGCGGCGACGAGGTCTTCGTAGGCCACGCGGGCGTCGGCTTTCTGCCCGAGCGCCTCGAGGGTGCGCCCGGTGAAAAACTTCGCGGAGTTCGTGACCGCGGGATCTTTCAGCCGCACGGAGGCTTTGCGAAAGAGCGCGAGAGCGTCGCGGAATTCCTTGGCCTGGTAGTAGATTTCCGCGAGCCGGTAGGCGGAGGGGCCCACGAATTCGCCGGTCTGATATTGCGCGAGCAGCGTCTCGTAGGCGTTGCGCGCGGCGTTCATCGTGCCGTTGCGGCGGTAGGATTCGCCGAGGCGGAAAAGGGCGTCGGGCCGCTGCTCGCTGTTCGGATAAAGGGTCGTGAATTTCTCGTACTCCGGCGCGGCCAGCTCGAACATTTTGCGGCTGTAGTAGCCGTTCGCCACATCGAGCTGAAGCTGCTCCGGCGAGCGCGGCGTGCCCGAGGGCGTGATGCGGATGGTGCCGGGATCCTCCGGCTCCGGCGCGGCCATCGGCTTCGGCGGCGCGACCACGCCGGCGGGCTTCGGCTTCACCGGCTTCGGCGTCCCCGCCGCGGGATCTGGAGCGGCGGGCGCGGGTTTCACCACGGGTTCGGCTTTGGGAATGACGGGCTCGGCACGCGGGATCGGCTTGCCGTCGTCATCGAGCTTGAAAGGCTTGAGCGGCGGCGCGTCCTGCGCCTGGGCCGCCGCGAAAACCAGCGCGACCGCACTCACTCCCGCGAGAACCCGGCGCCTCATTCCACTTTCCGCGTGGCAAACGCGACGTTCCTGATGTTCGCCTCGCGGCAGGTGTCGAGCACCGCGGAGATGTAGCGGTACTCGGCGTGCTCGTCGCCGCGCACGATGATCGAATAGTCGGGAAAGGAGTCCGACAGGAGTTTCAAACGCGAGACCAGCTCCG
Organism: Chthoniobacter sp.; assembly: GCA_043758435.1. Taxonomy (GTDB): domain Bacteria; phylum Verrucomicrobiota; class Verrucomicrobiia; order Chthoniobacterales; family Chthoniobacteraceae; genus Chthoniobacter. Next base: position 5,646 of record JAYVNN010000403.1, on the reverse strand, counting down.
GGCGGGGCACCGGCTTGTTATTCCACACCACCGTGCCGTCGGTGCGCACGTTCAGCACGGTCTGGTTCACGACCGACGCGGACTCCGCCGCGTTCTGCGCCGAAGGCACGCGCACTTTCAGGTCGAGTTCCTTTTTCGCAAAGCTCCACGTCACGATGAAAAAGCAGAGCAGCACGAGGAGGATGTCCACCATCGGCGCGATCTGAAAGCCGAGGACGTGCGGTTCGGCGCGTTTGCGGAGCTTCATGCAGGCGGGCTTAAAACTCCTCGTCCACGGCCACGCGCGAAGGCTCGCGCTTCTTGTTAAAGTTCACCGCGATGAGCCCGAGGATGTGGGCCGAGGCGATTTCGAGATCGGAGATGAGGCTCTGCACGCGGTTGCGGAAGAGGGAGTAGAAAAACATCGCCGCGATGCCGAGCACGAGGCCGCTCGCCGTGGCCACGAGCGCCTCGGACACGCCGTTCGCGAGCAGCAGATCGCGCGAAGTCGCCGTCTGCCCGCTGCCGAGCAGGCCGAAGGAACGGATGATGCCCATGACCGTGCCGAGCAGCCCGATCATCGGCGAAAGCATGCCGATGTCCGCGAGATAGACCGTGCGATGCTGGAGCGAAGCGGCCTGGCTGCCCGCCTCGGTCTCCGCGATTTCACGGATGACCTCGAAGGACGCGGTCGGATTTTTCGTCGCAAAGTCCAGCGTCCGCTGGACCACGCGCGCCACGGCTTCCGTGTGCCGGCTGGAGATCGCGAGCAGCCCGAGGTAGTCGCGCTTTTTCAAAAGCACGTCCGCCGTATTCATATAGTGCGGCGTGAGGATGGCGCTGCGGCGCAGGGTGAAAAGATAGACGAGCACGAGCATCACCGTGACCACCGAGAGAAAGCCGAGCGGAATCATCGCCCAGCCGCCGTCCTGGATGAGCTTCCACAGCGTCACCGCGGTGACTGGCGTGCTCGCGCCTGCGGCCGGGTTTGCGCCGCTGGCGGCGGGGATGCGCATCATGTCGTCCGCCGTGACGGGCGGCGCGGGCGCGGCGTCTTTCGCGCCGCGGTCGTTGATCGCGGTGACGGCGTTGTCCTTTTTCGTGGGGGCGGCCTGCTGCCCGTGGAGCGTCGCGGTGCCGAGCATTGCGGCCAGGAAAAGTGCGTGGAATTTCATGAATGACGAGGGCGCATAGTAGCTTCCGAAGTCCGCCTTGCAACCTCCGCGTCGCGCCCGGAACGCCGCGCATTTTTTTCTCAGCGTGACAGCGCGGCGGGCGCGTGGCTATTTCTGCGCGCCTTATGAAAACACTTTGCCTCACCCTCCTCGCCACCGCCGCCCTCACCCTCGTCCCCGCCTCTCGTGCGGCGGATGAAAAGGCCGCGAAAGAAGTCGCGGTCTTCAAAACGTCCGCGGGCGAAATGGTCGTCGAGTTCTGGCCGGAGACCGCGCCGCTGACGGTTGCGAATTTCGTCAAGCTCGCGAAGAGCGGCTTCTACGACGGCGGCGCGTTTCACCGCATCATCAAAGGCTTCATGATCCAAGGCGGCGACCCGCTTTCCAAGGACGCGAGCAAGGAAGCGATGTGGGGCACCGGCGGCTCGCCGGACAAAGTGAAGGCGGAATTCAGCGACCGCAAACACGACTTCGGGGTGATCTCAATGGCGCGTACGGCCGATCCTGATTCGGCGAGCTGCCAGTTCTTCATCTGCCTCGAAGGCGCGCAGGCGCTCAATGGCAAATACACCTGCTTCGGCAAGCTCATCAAAGGCGAGGACGTGCTGAAAAAACTCGGCTCCACGCCGGTCGGCGCGAGCGGCGGCGGCGAGCCGAGCAAGCCGGAAAAGCGCGTCGCGCTGGAGAGCGTGAAGATCGTCGCCGCCGATTCGGTCAAGTAAGCGCGCGGATTTTTTTCGCCTGCGCGCGGCGATTTCACGGGTTGCATTCACCGCCGCGCGCCGCACACTTTTTGCCAGCCAAAGCGTCCGCCGGTGCGGGCGCGCGGCGCATCCTTCACTCCGCATGCCGTCCCGCAAAGTCACCCTCGCGCTCGTCCAGATGCGCTGCTCCGCCGAGCCGCGCGAGAATCTCGCGAAGGCGCTCGCGAAAACCGCCGAGGCTGCGGATCGCGGTGCGCAGATCGTGTGTCTCCAGGAGCTGTTCACCTCGCAGTACTTCTGCCAGGTCGAGGATCACAAATACTTCCGCCTCGCCGAGGAAATCCCCGGCCCGAGCACCGAGGCGCTCGGCGCGCTGGCGAAGGAGCGCGGCATCGTCATCGTCGCCTCGCTTTTTGAAAAGCGGAGCGCCGGCCTCTACCACAACACCGCCGCGATCATCGACGCCGACGGCGCTTATCTCGGCAAATACCGGAAGATGCACATCCCGGATGACCCGCTGTTTTACGAGAAATTCTACTTCACGCCCGGCGACCTCGGCTTCCGCGCGTGGCAGACGCGCTTCGCAAAAATCGGCGTCTGCGTCTGCTGGGACCAGTGGTATCCCGAGTCCGCGCGGCTGACCGCGCTGGCCGGCGCGCAGATTCTTTTTTTCCCCACAGCCATCGGCTGGCATCCGGGCGAAAAAGCGCAGTTCGGCGCGCGGCAGCACGATGCGTGGGAAACCATCCAGCGCTCCCACGCCATCGCCAATGGCTGCTACGTCGCCGTGCCGAATCGCGTCGGCCACGAAGCGCCCGACGGCGGCGACGGCATCGAGTTTTGGGGGCAAAGTTTCGTCGTCGATCCCGCCGGACAGATCGTCGCGAAGGCGTCCGTGGGCGATGAGGAAATCCTCCTCGTCGAAGCCGACCTCGACGCGCTCGACACCCAGCGCACGCACTGGCCTTTCTTCCGCGACCGGCGCATCGACGCGTACGGGGAAATGACGAAGCGTTTCATCGACTGACCCATGAGCGCCCCGACCGAAACCGCCGCCGAAGTTTCTCCCACGCCCGCCGCGCTCGGCTACCGCATGCCCGCCGAGTGGGAGCCGCACGAGGCCACCTGGCTCTCGTGGCCGCGGCCCGATGGCATCAGCTTTCCCGACTCCTACGAGCGCATCGTCCCCACGCTCGCCGCCATGGTCGGCGCACTCGCGGGTTCGGAAAAAGTCCACATCAACGTCTGCGACCCCGAGCACGAGGCGCTCGTCCGCAGCCACCTCGCGGCGGCGAAAGTGGAGGCGGATCACGTCACTTTTTTTCCCGTCCCCACGAACGAGCCCTGGTGCCGCGACCACGGCCCCATCTACCTCACGCGCGACGCCGCCCCGCGCCTCGCCATCCTCGACTGGGACTACAACGCGTGGGGCTGGAAATACCCGCCGTTTGATTTCGACGACGACGTGCCGAAGCGCATCGCCGAGCAGCAAAACCTCCCGATTTATTTTCCAAAAATGGTCCTCGAAGGCGGCTCCATCGACGTGAACGGCGCGGGTTCGCTCCTCACCACCAAGTCCTGCCTGCTCAACCCGAACCGCAACCCCGACCTCACGCAAAAAGACATCGAGCAGCGCCTGCGCGACTACCTCGGCGTGACGAATATTTTGTGGCTCGGCGACGGCATCGAGGGCGACGACACCGACGGCCACGTCGATGACCTCACGCGTTTCGTCAGCCGCACTTCCGTCGTCACCGCCACCGAGGAGGACGAAAACGACGCCAACCACGACCCGCTCCGCCTGAACCTCGAAGCCCTCCACGCGATGACCGCCGAGGACGGCACGCCCCTCGAAATCCACACCCTACCGATGCCGCGCAAAATCCTCCGCGACGGCCAGCGCCTCCCCGCCAGCTACGCGAATTTTTACATCGGCAACCAAGTCGTCCTCCTCCCCGTCTTCGCCGACGCCGACGACAAATGGGCGTGCGCCGTCTTGCAGAAAGCCTTCCCCACCCGCAAGATCGTGCCTATCGACTGCCGCGAACTCATCTGGGGGCTCGGCGCCTTTCACTGCCTCACGCAGCAGCAACCCCGCCTCCCATGAAACTCGCCCTGTTCCCCCTCGCCCTCGCCGCGCTCGCCGCGTCCGCCTTTGCCGCCCCGCTCGATCCGCTTTTCGCCACGGAAAATCTTTGGGCGATGAAACAAATCGACTTTATGACCGCCGCCAGCCGCCTCGGCTACGAGTGGACTTCCAACGCCCGCGACTCCGCGCGCGTCGCCCGGCACGACCTCACCTTTCTCGACCAGCCCGCGGTGGAAAGCGTCGCGCGTTTCGAGGGCGACGCGCTCAAGTCGATCACCGTCACCCTCTACGCCCGCGGCGATTCCGGCGACTGGACGGAGGAGAAATTCGACGCCCTCGTCCGCACCGCCGCCGACGCCATCACCAAGGCGACCGGCGTGAAATTCACCCCGCGCGGCAAAGACCCCACGAGCGCCGTGAAGGCCGACGGCCTGCTCTGGCAGACCGACAAATCGCGCTACCTCCTCGAGTACAGCAAGACCAAGGAAGTGAAGACCCGCAGCATCCCCTTCCGCGCCGAATTCGTGCGGCTCGAGGTTTCCGCACCCGAGAAAAAACTCGGTCTCCTCGCCGCCGCCGCCGCCGGCAAGCCGGTGAAATTTTCCGGCCCCGCGCATGTCAAAAAAGACGCCGCCACCGGCGACGTCTGGCTCGCCGACGTGCCCATGGTCGATCAGGGCCAGAAAGGCTACTGCGTCGTCGCCAGCACCGAGCGCGTCATGCGCTACTACGGCACCGCCGTGGATGAAAACGAACTCGCCCAAGTCGCCAACACCTCCACCTCCGGCGGCACCAGCACCGACGCCATGCTCACCGCGCTGAAAAAGCTCGGCGCGCGGCTCAAGGTGCGCGTCCGTGAAGTCGAGCAGGGCGACAACATCAAAGACCTCCTCAAACTCATCGCCGACTACAACCGCGCCGCGAAAAAAGCCGGCGTCGCCGAGATTCCCGACCAAGGCTACAGCATCGATGTCGGCGAAGTTTACCGCTCAATGAAAGGCGACGTGCTCAAGGAAGTGCGCACGAAAAACAAAGCGAGCCTCAACCGCTTCCAGCGCGAAGTGCAGACCCACATCGATGCCGGCGTCCCGCTGCTCTGGACCGTCATGCTCGGCCTCGCCAAAGAACCCGGCATGTCCCCCCAGACCTTCGGCGGCCACATGCGCCTCATCATCGGCTACAACACCGCCAAGGAGGAAATCCTCTACTCCGACTCCTGGGGTGCCGGCCACGAACTCAAGCGCCTCCCCGCCGCCGACGCCTGGACCATGACCACCGGCGCAATGAGCATCGAGCCGTTTTAAGAAGGCGTCTGGAAAGCGGGGGGGATTCTGGAAAGCCGCGCCCGACCAAGCTGGAGCTTGGTCACGAGGGCAAAATGGATTTGCCGCTGCCCGGCTTCGCCACTTTCGCCGTGCCGCATCCGCAACCGCCGCCGCACGATTTTCCGCCCGACTTTTTTCGGAAAAAGCCGACGGCGAAATACGCGAGCGCGCCGCCGATGATGGCGGCGACGGCGAGCTGGTCGAGGAGCGGGTTCATTGGAAGCCGAGCAAGCGCCCGCCTTGATAGACGATGAACGCGCCGATCCACGCGAGCGCGGTCATGTAGGCGATTTGGAAAAGCGGCCAGCGCCAGGAATTGGTCTCGCGGCGGACGATGGCGACGGTGCTGATGCACTGCATGGCCAGAACGTAAA
>JAYVNN010000402.1:0-3343 GCA_043758435.1 Chthoniobacter sp. | reverse complement strand
CTCGGCAACTTCCACACCCTGCGCGACCTGATGGACAAAGGCTGGACGGGCCGCGAGGTGCGTTTCGCCCTGCTGACGGTGAACTACCGGCTGCCGCTCAATTTCACGATGGACGGCCTCGCCGCTGCGCGCGCCGCTCTCGCCCGCATCGATGAATGGGCGACGCGCCTCGCCGAGCACGCGGGCAGCGCCGCGCCGCTCGTCACGCCGCTTTCGGCGCACGCCGAAAAATTCTCCGCCGCACTCGACGAAGACCTGAACATCTCCGCCGCGCTCAGCCACCTTTTCGACCTCATCCGCGAAAGCAATGCCGCCCTCGACCGCGGCGAACTCCCCGCCGCGCAAGCCGCCGTCTTGCTCGCCGACTGGCACCGTCTCGACAGCGTCCTCGCCTTGCAGCGCGAAAGCGCGGCCATCCCCGCTGAAGTCGCCGCGCTCGTGGAAAAACGGCAGCAGGCGCGCGTGGACAAAGACTGGAAAGCCAGCGACCAGCTCCGCGACGCCATCGCCGCGCTCGGCTGGATTGTGAAGGACACGAAAGACGGCCCGAAGCTCACGCCGCGCTGAACCGCCCCGGAGCGCCCACCGGCATTTTGGTCTGGACGGCGGCGGAAATTTTCCTTAAGCGATGAATTCATGTCAGCCATTCGGCTGGCTAAACTCCACCAACAGAACATGAAAAACGTCCGCTCCACGCAGTCCTCCAGCGCCGCATCCGCCAAATTCATCCTCACCGGTCTGATCGCTGCGGCGGCGAGTTTCGCCCTGCCAGCGTCCGGTAACGCGCAGGTCAGTAGCAACAACTTCCTCCTCGACGGTCTGTTCAGCGGTCCTCTCGGAGGGCCGGGCCCCGAATGGGCCGACGTCGCACCATTCGCGTTCAAGTCCACGCCCACTGGAACCTTCCCCGTGGGTCTTGGCGATCCGACCAAAAACACCCTTCTTTACGCGGCGATCTCCCATAATGTCGCCACCCCGACGGGTGATCTCCAGTTGCACTTAATGTACGATTTCCTCCCGCGCACCCTGCTTCCTCTGCCCGGCGAACTGGTGGCGAGCGTGACCTTCCCGGTGACGATCCCTGGGCGCGCCAAGGACAACATCTCCGTCGTTCTCAAAGGCAAAGGGGCACTCAGCGCGGTAGCTCCCAGCAGCTTCTTCGACATCTTTGTGGACCTTGATGTCAATGACCCAAACAGTCCGCTGTTTCCGCTGAATCCCGCCCAGTTTCCGGGATTGCAGGCCGTTGGGAGTTTTGGCGGTTCCTCGCTCTCGCCGGTCAATCACCTGCTCGTGGAACTGGAGGTGCCGCTGCGCATTCCGGATAATTTTGGCACGCCCGGCGGCCCGCTCGACACCGGCGGCGGTCACGGCATCAACCCCGCGACCGGCATGTATGATCCCGATCCGGTCTTCTGGGGCGCGGCGGCAGGCGGGGACGGCAACGGTCCCCTGGTCGGGGGCAAAGGTGTGAGTTCGCTGGGTGGCGGGCTCCAGCCGGCGACCTCGGCAATCATCGGCATCAATCCCAATGGCTCGCTCACCGTGACCCCGACTCCCGAGCCGACGTCGGCGGTGCTGCTGCTCGGCAGCCTCGGCCTCCTCGGTCTGCGCCGCCGTCGGGCGTAAAAAAAATCCGCGCCAGACAATTCGTGCGACTGCACGCGAAGCCGCCGGGTTTCCGTGCAGTCGTTGCGTGTCCGGGCCTTTCTTCGCGGAGAAAGTTTGTGCCGCCCGCCACCGTCCGCTACAACCGCGCACCATGACTTTCGCCCCCGCCGACTACCTCGACCTGAACCACACGGAGCACCGGATGCTTTTTGAAAACTCCGCGAATGTGTGGGACGCGCTGAAGCAGATCACCAGCTACCTCCAGTTCCGGCTGAAGCCCGCGATCAACGGGCGGCTCGTGGGCAAGCCGTTCATCAGCGGCGCGGTCTTTGTGGGGAAGGGGACGGTCATTGAGCAGGGCGCGATGATCAAAGGCCCGGCGTGGATCGGCGAAGGCTGCGAAATCCGCAACGGCTGCTACATCCGCGAGAACGTGATCGTCGGCCAGGGCTGTGTGCTGGGCAACTCGTGCGAATTCAAAAACTCGATCATTTTCGACGAGGCGCAGGTGCCGCATTTCAATTACGTGGGCGACTCGATCATCGGCTACCGCGGCCATCTCGGCGCGGGTGTCATCCTTTCCAATGTGAAGCTCGACCACAGCGAGATCACCATCCCGACGCCGGACGGGCTGGTGCCCACGGGGCTGAAAAAATTCGGCGCAGTCATCGGCGACCGCGCGGAGATCGGGTGCAACTCGGTCATCAATCCCGGCTCGCTGATCGGGCGGCGCTCGATCCTTTATCCCGGCACCGTCTGGCGCGGGGTGGTGCCGGCGGAGAGTATCGTGAAAACGACGCAGGAGCACCGCATCCTGGCGCGGCGGGACTGAGGCTACGGCTGGCGCAGGCGGTAGAAGCGGCGCGGGCCGGCAGCGGGGTCGGGGACGTTGAGGTTCGCTCCGGCGGTGCTGCGCGGTTCGGTCAGGGGCTGCCAGTTCGGGGGATTGAGCGAGTCGGTAAATTCGAGGGCGTGTCCCGCAGCGGCCACTGGCCAGGCGAGCAGCGGCGCGCTGGCGGCGAAGGACAGGTCGAGCCGCGGCAGCGGTTCGTCGCCATTGAGGATGGCATTGCTGTTGCGGTCGATGGCGAGCCGCGGGCCGCAGGTGCGCGGCACGCCCATGATCGTCGCCTGCGCACCGGCGATGATTTTTCCCTCCAAGGCCGCGCGCGTCAGCGGCCCGAGCGCGGCCTGGTCGCTGAGGTAGTCATTCGTCGCCGGGCGATAGACAAAGCCGCGCCGCGTGCCGTTTTCCAGCAGCCGCACGACGAGGTCGCAGTAGATCGCGGCGGTCTGCGCCTCGAGCACCGACCAGTCCGCCGCGCTGGCCGCGAGCGTGGCCGCGCGCACCGTGCGCGTGTGGCCCACGGCGGGCGCGGTGCCGGTGTCGAAGCATTGCATGAACGCGCTGAGGTTGCGCTTGCGCGTGAGGTCGGTGGCAAAAGTGCCGAAGACCGGCCGCGTCAGAAAGCTGACGAAGTCCGGTTCCTGGCCGTCGTGCATGAGTCCGAAACCGCTCAGCGAAGGCTCCGTGGCGCTGCGTTTGAAGCGCAGCTTTTGATAGACATTGCGGAGGTGCGGCACCTTGAAGTTCTGGCTCTCCTGCAGCAGCCCGGCAGGGATGATCACACGGTTCGAGCCCGAAGGCAGCGAGTGGCAGGTGGTGCAGCGCTGGTTGGTCGCGAAGTTCTCGTTTTCAAACGTGCTCTTGCCGGCGTTCGGGTCGCCCGCA
>JAYVNN010000401.1:0-3348 GCA_043758435.1 Chthoniobacter sp. | reverse complement strand
AGAAAGTCCCAGGCTCCGGCACGGTGGCTGACTGCGTCGGGCCGGTGAAGGTGTCGCCGTTCGCATCCAGCGCATCGAAGGTGACGGTGGCCGGGGCGTAGGTGCTGGTGTAGGTGAAGAAGCCCTTGGTCGTGCCGGGGCTAAAGGTCGGAACCGTCAATGGGTCGGAATCTTCAAAGAATGACACAAGGTTGACGCCGGGGTCGTAGCTAATGTCGAAACCCGTGGGTGCCGTCAGGCTCATCAGATTGCTTCCTGGTCCAACCGGCACGTTGACGATGGCCAGGTCGAAAGTCGGGCCGTTGTTAGTTACCGAGTAGGAGTAGGTGAAAAGGCCGGTGCCGATGTCGAAGTTCACGCTGCTCGGTACGATGACTTGGGCATGGGCGGTGCCGCTTAGGCTGAGGACAGCGGCGCAGGCGGCTCCGAGGAGCAGATTCGTGTGGCGATTCTTGTTTTGCGGATGTGGTTTAATCATGGGTTGATTGTTCGAGGTGTTTTGGCCGCAGGCAGATTGCGGCCGACTTCGGTTCTGCGGAGGCTCGGCTGGGTTGGATGCAGCGATTTCCTTTTTTTATTGGAGCCGCGCTCAGCCGAGCCTGTCCCCTTCCTTTGGCTGATTACTTAAGGAGAGTGAGAAAGGTCAGAAAGCCCAGGCGACTTTTACAGAACCGAGATGTGCGGTTTCATTCGCGCGGAAGATGTGGGTTTCGTAATCGAGGATCACCGTGCCGCGCTCGCAGAATTGCAAGGCGACGCCGCCACCCACATTCAGGTAGTCCCGGCCCGGCGCGACCGTTCCGGCCGAGGCGGAGAACTTGCCGCCTTTGGTCACCGCCGGGTTGGCACCGCCCACTCCGGTAATGGTTCGGAAAGGCGTGTTTTGCAGGGAGAGACCCACACTTTCTGCGCGATCCATGTTTTCCCGATCCCAGCTTGCGCGAATTTGCGGGGTGATCTTGCCCATACGTGTCTCCGTGGGCAGTGAGAGCTGCCAGCCGACGCGCGAGATCAGAGACTCATAAGCCTGCGCTTTGAAACTCAACGCCGCGCTGCCGCCGGTGGTTTCATGGTAGGCATCGAGGTCGCCATTCACGTACTGGACACTGGCGAGCGGGCCGGTGCGCACGCGGCCGAGGTTAAAGGTGTAGCCGGTATTGAACTCAAGGCTGTGATTATGACTGTCGGCATCACCGCGCGCAGTGCGCCCGACGAGCGTCCGGCGGTGGGTAGTTTCGGCAAACTGTCCGTAGCTGTAAAGGCCGTCGGCGTAGAAGCCGCCCCAGACCGCTGAGACATAGGCGGTGACCGCCCCGCCCTCGATGTTGATCCCGCCGACGTTGCGGCTGATGTCGGCATCGCTGTTTACATAGCTCGCGGCTACGCCCAAGGTCAGGTTGCGGTTGACGTGAAATTCCAAGCCGGCAGTTCCCGCCTGCACATTTTGATCGAACCCGTTCGCCCGCCCGCGGTCATCCAAGTCGAAAGCATTGAAGTCTCCCGAGCCAAACAGTTCGAAGCGGCGGTTAGTTTCCACATCCTGGCTCTTACTATCATTCCCGGACTGCATGGTCTTGCCGTCGCTTCCCTGCGTGCCCAGAGTACCTTGGGCACCCACGTCTGATTTAACGTCGGAAAAGCCGGCCCGGATGCGGAAGAGCCGGCTGTTCACATCGCGGGTGGTGGTGCGGGCGGTATTGAGCAGTACCTCACGCTGAGCCAGCGCCAGCGGCAGGCCGCTGGTGAAAGTGGAGAAAATTGCCCCCAGGTCCGTCACCCTCACGGTGGTGACCGGCACCGGTGCCGCCGGGGTGGCGACGGTGCCACCAGGAGCCAGCGTGACCCCCGTGAAGGTATTCGCGGCGATATCGAGCGCGTCGAAAATGGCCGAGCCCGGACGAAGCAGGGTGGTGAATGAGAACAGTCCATTGGTCGAACCGGGCGCAAAAGTCTGAAGCGTCGCCGGACTGGCATCCTCAAAGAAAGAAACGATGCCCACCCCTGGATCAAAGCTGATGCCGAACCCGGTGGGCGCAAAGAGATTCATCAGATTCGCAGAGGTCGTGACCGGCAGGTTGACGATGGCTAGGTCGAAAAGGCCATTGTTAGCCACCGAATAGGAGTAGGTGTAGGTGCCGCCGCCAAGGCTCACGCTGGGTGTAAGCGTGACTTGCGAGGAGGCGGTGCCGCCAAAGGCCAGCAGGGCCAGACAGGCGGTGGCGATGGCGGTTCCGAGGGGTGAGCGTTCAGGTCGAGCGGTTCTGAGCGAGGAGATGGTCATGGGATGTTTGGTTAAATGTCCCGGTTATCCGGCATCGCTTCCCGCTCGGATGCCTCGGCTCTGTTTTTTTTGCGATGGCCGCTTGCGCTATTTTTCCACGCGCCAGGAGTCAGGTAGATTCGGCTTAGTTTCGCGCCGGATTTCGAGGATGGCGCGGAGGTCGGGCTCGGGGATTTTGGCGCACTGCGGGTCGCGATCCTCGCCGATGAGAATGGTGTGGAGGCGGGCGAGGATGCTCTCGCGCATGACCGGCGGGAGCGCGTCGAAGCCGGACGTGCAGATGAAGAAGCTGCACGGGTGCGCAGGTCCAGGTCGCGCAGCGAGCGGCGTGAGGCGGGAGCTGGCGATGCCCCGCATTCCGTTCGCGAAAAGCGAACGGTGCTCCACTCACGATGGAGAGTTTTTCGCTACTTTCCGCCGGCCCAAATCACGGCGTTTTTCAGCAGCGTGCGATAGGCTTCGAGGTCGTGGGCGCGGGCGTCGTGGCCGAGGGTCATGCCGACGATGCGGGCCTTCGGATGTTTCACGATCCAGACCTGCGGGAAGGTCTTGCCGCTCTTCGGGCTGGTCGCGGTGGCGAGGACTTCGACGGTGGCGGCGGGGTCGGCGTTGAAGTTGTAGAGCTCGTCGGTGATCTCGAAGGCGGGCGGCACGCCTTTGGTGATAGGGCTCGCGGGGTTGGTGACGTTGACAGTGTACGGCCCGAGCGCGTCGTGGCCGCGGGTGCCGCCGCCGACGATTTCCTTGTTCCATTGCGGGAAATTATTCCATGCGTACCAGCCGCCGGGATGCAGCGAGATGATCGCGCCGCCGCGATTGGCGTAGTCGATGAGCGCCTTCGCGGTCTCGGACGAAATCGGCTGGTTCGCGCTGAGCACGAGCACGTCGATGTCTTTCAAAATCGCCGGGATGCCGTTGAGGTTTTGCGTGAAATCGACCCAGCCGCAGACGGGCGTGAGCGTAGCTTTGTCGGTTGCGCCGAAGAATTTCACGAAGTCATGCGACGAGCCGCCGCCGACGAGCAGGACGCGCGGGCCATTCGCCGGGCGCGTGGCGGGCGGCTGCGG
>JAYVNN010000400.1:0-3350 GCA_043758435.1 Chthoniobacter sp. | reverse complement strand
CATGGGCATCGAGCCCTTCCTGCTCGCGTCGGTCGTGCGCTGTTTTTTGGCGCAGCGCCTCGTCCGCACCATCTGCCCGGATTGCAAAACCGACGCTTCCTATCCCATCGAGTATCTCGTCGAAATCGACGCGCCTATTCCGAAGGATTTCAAATTTTACAAAGGCGCGGGCTGCGAGCACTGCCGCCACACCGGCTACCGCGGGCGCACCGCCATCTACGAAATCTGCACCGTCACCGAGCAGCTCCGCCGCATGATCATCCGCAAAGAAACCGGCACCGCGCTGAAGGCCCGCGCCATCACCGACGGCATGGACACCCTGCGCACCGACGGCTGGCGCCGCGTGCTCCGTGGCCAGACCACCGTCGAGGAAGTCGTCCGCGTCACCGCCCAGGACGAAGACCTCGCGGAGACGGACTGAGGACCGCTGCGGCGCGCAGCCCATAGGTCGTATGAGACCTATGCGTCCCCTGCCCCCTCAGCCGAGCCGCTGCGTGCCCTTCGGCCCTGCCGTGGGCGCATGCACCGCCATGACCGAAGCGCGCGGATGCAGGCCGGAGACCGGCTTGGGCACAGCGTTCGCGGGCACCGGCACCTTGACTGCGGTCGGCGTGCCTGGCAGCACCGGCCTGGGCAGCGGGCGCACGCCACTGGTGTTCGCCGGGCGCGGCTGAGCCGTGGCGGCGGGCATGGGCGCGGGGGCCAGCTTCACCGTCGGGAGACCGGGCTTGGGTGCGGGAAAAGGCCGGCCGGTGGGCGGTGCGAGCGGTACCACGGGCTTCGCCACTGGCATCATCGGGCGGCTCATTGGCACCGGCGCAGCCGGTGCGGACACCGGGACAGGCGCCGCCGGCGCGGGCACCCCCGGCATGGGCGCCGCCGCCGCGAATTCCATCACCGCCACCGCCTGGACTGGACGCTGTACTTTCGCCAATTCCGCCTTCGTCGCGTCCCACGCCCTCTGCAAATTTTCGCGATCCCGCCGCAGCACCGCCACCTCGCCTTTCAACCGCGCCACCTCCTGCTCCTGCCGCAGTTGCGCCGTCTTCAGCGCCTCGCGCTCCGCCACCACCTGCATGAACTCCTCGCGCCCCACCACTCCGGCCGCCGCATCCGCCGGCTGCGCCGCGAGCAGCGCCGCCACCTCCTCGCGCACCGCTGCCAGCGTACCGCGCAGCTCCGCGTTTTCCTGCCGCACCGTGTGCATCTCCCCGCGCGTCGGCACCGAATCCGCCTGCGCCGATTCCGACAGCGGATCAAAATCGCACTCCACCGTCCCGAATGAAATCTTGCACGCCTCGCGCAGGTGAAAATCCGTCGCCGGCTCCCCATTGACGAACGTGCCATTCGTCGAGCCCCGGTCGTGCAGCCGGTAGTGCCCGTCCTCCATGATCAGCTCGGCATGAAAGCCCGACATCGTCCGGTCAATGATCTGCACCGTATTGAACGGCAGCCGCCCAATGGTGATGCGCGCGCCGGTCAGCGCGACCACCGCGGGCTCGTCATTTTCGGGAAAGGGAATGCGGATGGAAGCCATGGAAGTTTGGATTCTGAGGGTTGCGGTTGGGAGGTTTTGAAATCACCCGGCGCGGGCCGAGTGGCGTCTGAGACACATTCGCCAGCCAAGCGTTCGATGGACGCCCCGCCAGTGAACAAAACCATCCTCCGCCCATCCCCCCGATTCCGCAAATGCCACCCCGTCTAAACCGCCGTCTCCCACCCCGCGCGGTACGTCCGGCGCACAAAAGCGTTCGCCTCCGCCACGTTCGTGAACCGCAGCCCCGTCGCATCCCACGCCAGCGTCTGCTGCGGAAAGCGCGTCGCCACGCTGCCCAGCAGCACCGACTCCGTGAGCGGCCCGGCGTAATCAAAGTTCGCGCCCGTCTTCCCCTCCCCCAGCACCGCTTTCACGAACTGCTGCCAATGATCCTCACCCGCCACCTTCGTGATCGGCGCATCCTTCACCGCGTCCCCCACCAGCCGCGGCATGCCAACATGCGGCAGCACCATCACGCCCTGCGTCCCGAGGAAGATGCTCCCTTGATCCGGCAGCTTGTCCTTCTCGTCATCGGAGTTCTTCGCGAGCTCCTGGATCTCCGCCGGCGGCCGCTGCTTCCCGTCGTACCACGCGATCGGCACCGTCGCGCCCTCGGTAAAAGCCGTGCCCGGAAACACGTAATGGATGATCGCATCCGTGGCCCACGAGTGCGCGTTCGGCGCGACCCCCTCGCTGCGCACGCTCACCGGCGCGGTCAGCGCCAGCGCCCCAAATACGGGATCAAAAATGTGGCAGCCCATGTCCCCGAAAGTGCCCGTGCCAAAGTCCAGCCGCTTGCGCCAGTTGCCCGGATGATACCACCCGCCGCCGATGAACGGCCGCTCCGCGCACACCCCCAGCCACAGGTTCCAGTCCAGCCCCTCCGGCACCGGGTCGGTCTGCTCCGGCAGCGCGCCCGTGTCGCCCCACGCCTTGCTGCTCCACGTATGCACCGCCTTCACCTTCCCGATCGCCCCGTCCTGGATGAGCTGCACCGCCGTCCGGTACTCCGGCCCGCTGTGAATCTGGATGCCCATCTGCGTCACCGCCTTTTTCTCCCGCGCCAGCTCGGTCAGCCGCCGCGTTTCATAAAGGTCATGCGTCAGCGGCTTCTGTCCATAGACATGCAGCCCGCGCCGCAGTGCCGCCATGCCGATGGCCGCGTGCATGTGGTCCGGCACCGAGACATTCACCGACTGCAAATCCCGCTCCTTCTCCAGCAGCTCCCGGTAGTCCTGATAGATGCGCGCCTCGGGAAATTTTTTCTGAAACTCCCCCGTCCGTTTCGCATCCACATCGCACGCCGCCACCACCTTCACCGCCGGGTGCCCCGCCAGCGCCTGCACATCCGTCCACGCCATGCCGGAAGCGCCAAACGTCGCGTGATTGACCATGCCATTCGGCGACTGCGCCCGCAGCCCCCGCGTGACGAAAGGCGCCACCGCCACCCCGGCGGCGAGCTGCTGGAGAAAGGAACGGCGGGTGAACTGCGGGCGGAGGGAGGACATGGCGCTTTTGTTAAATGGCTCGCGGCATTGGCGCAACAGCGACGATGGAAACGCCGAGCCGCTGCCGGCACCACCAGCCGAGCACGACGCCGAAGATGAGATGCGCGGTGAGGGTGAGGAAGAGGAAGCGTCCGTTCAATGGGAGGCCGAAGAAGTCCGGGTACGGCGTGAGCAGGAGCATCGCCTCAATGAACAGCGCCCACAGCACCGCGCCCCAAAACAGCACCCGCCGGCTGGCCGTGGTGACGAGCGTGAGGAACATGATGCCGAGGGCCGCGCCATTGGAAAAATGGTAGCTCCAGCCA
>JAYVNN010000399.1:0-3353 GCA_043758435.1 Chthoniobacter sp. | reverse complement strand
AGAGGCCTCGATCGTGAGGCCGTGGCTGGCGATGGGGCTCGCGGTCGGGGTGACGTCGATGGTCGTCGCGACGATCCTTTTCGCGGTGCCGATGATCGTCTTCGCGATGTGGCGCACGGTCGCCGCCGGGAGTGCGTGGAAAAGTCGCGCCCCGCGCCTCGCCGCGGCGGTCGCGGTTTTTGTGGCCGGCGTGTTTGCGGGGAGCTCGCCCGCGTCGCTGCACAATCACCTCGTCGCGCACGAGCCCGTCATGCTTTCCGCGCACAGCGGCATCAATTTCTGGATCGGCAACAACCCGACCGCGACCGGCTACCCGAAAATGCCGCCGGGCATCCGCGCCTCGCAGGACGGGCTGCTGCGGGATTCGATCACGCTCGCGGAGACGGCGGCCGGGCGGCACCTCACGCGCGCGGAGGTCTCGGTTTTTTGGGCGAAACAAGCGGACGCCTACATCCACGCACACTTCACCGACTGGCTGTGGCTGATGGGGCGCAAATTCGTGAACTTCTGGAACGCGTATCAATATGACGACATCAGCACGATGAAGCTGCTGCGCGACGAGGGGGTCACCTGGCCGGGGCTGCGCTTCGGTTTCGTGGCGGCGCTGGGGTTGGTGGGAATGTTGTTCGCCTTTCGCGCCGCGCCCCGCTCGCGGTGGGTCGCCGCCGCCGTGCTGCTGCACATGTGCGCGCTCATGCCGGTTTTCGTGACGGAGCGCTACCGGCTCGCCGCAGTGCCGGGGTTGCTCCTGTTCGCGGCGTGGTGGGCGGCGACTTTGCACGCGCGGCTCGTTCGGGGAAAATGGCGCGCCGCCGTGCCGCTGGTCGCCTGCGCGATTCCCGCGGCGTTATTCGTTTCCATCCCGCGCGCCGACGCCACGCTGTGGTCGCTCGACTATTATAAAACCGGCATCCGCGCGATCGAGTCGGGCGACTTGCAGCGGGCGGGGCGCGACCTCGAAATGGCGGAAAAATATTCGCCGCGGAGCGCGGACATCCAGTTCGCGCTCGGCAATCTGCGCCTCAGAAAAGGCGAGCGCGAGGCGGCGAAAAGCCACTTCCGCCATGCCCTCGAACTCGATCCCCGGCACGACGGAGTGCTCAACAATCTCGGCGTGATGGCTCTCGAGGAAAACCGTCCGGAGCTCGCGGAAAAGTTCATCGCCGCGGGACTGGAGGTCGAGCCGCTCGACGCCAAACGCCACTATCTCCTCGCCCGCGCCCGTTTTGATCGCCACGACCTCGTCGGCGCGCGGGAGGCGATCACGACCGCACTCCGACTGAAACCGGGCCAGCCGGAGTTTCTCGAATTTCAGTCCAAGCTCACCGCGCCATAGCCGAGCCCGACGGGCACACAATCTGCAAACTCCCGCGCCGTGAAACTGCCCGACGAACCTCTCTCCGCGCCCGCCGCGACCAAGCCCGCATCAGCCTCGCGTGGGCAAATCGCCGCCGCCCTGCTCATCCTGATCGCCGGGATTTTCCTGCGGATTTATCCGTCCGCGGGGTTCACCGGCGTCGGCTTCGACGAGGCGCTGTATCGCGATTACGCCGTGAAGATCGACAAGGTCGGATTCACGAACTACCCCGCGATTTGCGAGGTCTATCTGGAAGATCAGCGCAACCCGCAGACGATCACGAAACTGCCGCCCACGCGCTTCCTCTACATCGCCTCGGCGTGGGCGTGGAAGCGCCTGCAATTCGGCGACGCCCCGCCCGTCCCCTCGACTACGCCGCACCTCGCCGGCGACCCCTATCTCGCCGCGCTGCACCGCGTCTCCTGCCTCTCCTCGATCCTCCTGCTGGCGGTCGCCGGGGTCTGCGCGTGGCGGATGATGGGAGCCGCCGCGGGGCTCGGCGTCCTCGCGCTCATGGCCTGCGCGCCCGTGCAAATCCACATGAGCCAGCACGCGCTCATCGACGGCTTCTTCGCGCTCTCCGCGATGCTCGGCCTCTGGACCTTGTGGGAAAATTTGCGCCGCCCGAATGACGCGCGCTGGCTCGCCGCGCACGCCGTCGCGCTCGCGCTGATGGTGCTGACGAAAGAGAACGCCTTCTTCGTTTTCGTCGCGCTCGCCGGGCTCGTCGGCGTCAATCGGTGGGCGCGTTTCGGCACCGTCACGCCGCGGCTTTTGCTGGTGATGTTCGCCGGTCCGCTGGCCGGTCTCGCGATCCTCGTTTCGCTCGCCGGCGGAGTTTCCACATTCGTGGAAATCTACCGACTGCTCGTCAGCAAAGCCGGCACGCTCCGCTACGCCGTGATGACCGGCGACGGCCCGTGGTATCGCTACCTCGTCGATCTCATGCTCGTCAGCCCGGTCGTGCTCTGCCTCGCGCTCGGCGGGTTTTTCACCTCGGTCAAAGAGAGCCGTCCCCTGATTTATCTCACCGTCTTCATGGCCCTGAGCTACGCCGTGATGTGCAACGTGAAGTTCGGCATGAACCTCCGCTACGCGACCATCTGGGATCTCCCGCTGCGCGCCCTCGCGGTCGCGCAAATCGGCGTCATCTCCCGCGCCTCCGGCCGCCGCGGGGCTCTGGTTTTCGGCCTGCTCGTCGCTGCCGTGGGCGCGTACGAGCTGCGCCAATACCTCATCTTTTTCAAAGACTTCGGCCTCTACGAACTCGCCAGCGAAGGCCTCCTCCGCGCGGTGAAAATCCTGAAGTAGCGCGAAGAGTTCGCGCAGCGAATTGAACGTGAACAGCCGCGTGTGCGCCTCCGGGTAGGGTGGGCATCCTGCCCGCCGGTCGCCGCATCCTGCGGCGACCATGAGACGGAGTGGAGACGTGCGCCTCACGACGCTCGGAGGTCCAGGCAGGATGCCCGGACCGGCGGGCAGAATGCCCACCCTACCCAACCCCCGCAGCCGCGCGCTTCAGCTCGGCGCTGGTGTCGATCGTCTCGAGGAGGAGATTCGCGACGGTCGGATTGGCGCGGGCGCGGACGAAGATCTGATACGAAAAAAGCCCGCGGCAGAGCGCGATGCCGAACTGGTTCAGCCGCACGAGCGCGTGGCCGAGCGCGTTGTCGCCGACCGCTTTCGGGAACGGGCCGGGAATGCCGCGCATCTCGAGGATTTGGTAGCCGGTCTGCGCGAAGAGTTCGCGGAGCGAGTCGAACGTGAACAGGCGCGTGTGCGTGCGGTCCAGAATGCCTTTGCGGCCGTAGTTGAAATGCCCGAGCGCCAGCATCCCGCGCGTCACGAAAAAGCCGATGTTCGCGGTCGTCAGCACGAGCTCCGGGCGCTTGCTCCCGGCGGCGGCGCGCAGGGTTTCCATGAAGACCTCCGGGTCGTGCAAATGCTCGATCACATCGAGCAGAAAGATCTGGTCGAACTGCGCGACATCGGTCGG
>JAYVNN010000398.1:0-28214 GCA_043758435.1 Chthoniobacter sp. | reverse complement strand
GGAAGTCCACATCCCCGCCGACCTGCGCCTGCACACGATCCGCGAGGCGCTCGACCGCGCGCTCTCCAACATCATCCGCAACGCCCTCCGCTACGCCGCCCACGCCGGCCCCATCGAAATCCGCGCGCACCCCACCGCCGGCGCGATTGAGATCACCATCCGCGACCACGGCCCCGGCATCCCCGCCGATGCGCTGGAGAAAATCTTCGACCCTTTCTACCGCCCCGAAGCGGCCCGCCAGCGCACCACCGGCGGCGGGGGCCTTGGCCTCGCCATCGTCCGCCGCTGCCTCGCCGCCTGCGGCGGAACCGTGAGCGCCGCCCTCGTCGAGCCCACGGGCTTGAGCGTCTGCGTGCGCGTTCCGCAAAGCGGGTGACCCGAGGAACGAGGAAACTGCGCGCCGCGTCAAAGCTCGAAGCAGCTTCGGCTGCTGCGGGTCTTCGACCACGCGATCGATTTCGTCGCTGACGGTCTGGCGAGCGCCTTTGGCAGAGCCGCGCGGGCTGAGGAGAAGCCGCGTGAGTTTGCGGCACCGCGCGCAAAAAGATCGAGGCTCGCTTGAAATTCGTTTTGGATTTTGAACTCGATTACCTGGTGAAAGATCTGCGCGTCGAGTTGAGGGAACTGTTCCCAAGCCGCGCGCCAAAGGAGCCAGCGCACGATCACCTCACACGTTTGATGAACCGCAGATTCTGAGACTTGGCGCCGGCCAGCAAAGCTCAGTAGCGAGTTGGCTTCTTCCCAGGCCGATTCACGCAGGCCGCAGCGCCGCCGCCGGACCACCTCTTTCGTCGCTTCCGGTTTTGCGTTCCCGCGAAGCTGTGTCTGCTGTAGGGGCGCGCTCAACTCAAGGAAGTCGCCCTCGCCCTTGATGAAGCCGGCTTCTCCTACCAGAACGTGCGGACCGCCTGGCGCGAGGCGCGCAACGAAGACATCGCCGCCGGCATCATCGGCTTCGTCCGCGCCGAGGCTCTGGGCTCGCCGCTCGTGCCGTATGAGGAACGCGTGGATCGCGCCATGTGCCGCATCCTCGCCACCAAGCGTTATGCGTGGACTGCCCCGCAGCGGAAATGGCTGGAGCGCATCGCCAAGCAGCTCAAAAAGGAGGTCGTCGTGGATCGCACCGCGCTGAATGAAGGCCGCTTCCGCGACGTGGGCGGATTCGACGCCATCAATCCGACCTTCGACGGCAAGCTCGCCGAACTGCTCGCCGACGTGCAGCAAGAAATCTGGAACGACGCCGCCTAGCTCCTTTCGCCATGAGCCACAAAACCCAAGACATCGTCGCCAAGCTCTGGAACCTCTGCAACGTCCTCAAAGACGGCGGAGTGACGTATCACCAATACGTCACGAGCTGACCTATCTCCTCTTCCTCAAAATGGCGCAGGAGACGGCGAAGCTGCCCAACAACAACGCCGAAAAATAAATCCCCGAAGGCTACCGCTGGGGCGGATTTGGTCGGCCAGCAGGGCACGAAACTCATGGCGCATTACCGGCTGCTCCTCGTCCATCTCGGCAGCCACGGCTCCGCCCGCGTGAAGGCCATCTACCACGATGCCTCCACCTCCATTCGCAAGCCGCTCCACCTGCAAAAGCTCGTCACCGAGATCGACGCCCTCGACTGGTATTCCGCCCGGCAGGAGGGTCTCGGCGAACTCTACGAAGGCTGCTCGAAAAGAACGCTACCGAATCCAAATCCGGCGCCGGCCAGTATTTCACCCCGCGCCCGCTCATCGAGAGCATCGTCGAAGTCGCCCGGCCCGCCGCTGGCGAAGTCATCCACGATCCGGCGTGCGGCACGCTCGGCTTACTCATCATCGCCGATCGCCATGTCAAGGCGCAGACCGACGACCTCTTCAATCTCTCCACCGACGACCAGCCTTTCCAAAAGCACAAAGCCTTCATCGGCATGGAACTCGTGCCCGACACCCATCGTCTCGCGCTGATGAACGCCCTGCTCCACGCCATCGAGAGCCCCATCATCCTCGGCGACACGCTCGGCAACGAAGGCAAGCAGCTCAAGAGCGCCGATCTACCGCTAGTTGAGAAAACCCGACCTCGCGCGCCAAGGCACGCGCCACGAGCACGGCGGACGCGCCGCCGTCATCCTGCCGGACAATGTGCTCTTCGAGGAAAACATCGGCGCGCAAATCCGCGCCGACCTCATGGACAAATGCCGGCTCCATACCATCCTCCGCCTCCCTACCGGCATCTTCTACGCGCAGGGCGTGAAGACCAACGTCCTCTTCTTTCATCGCGGCCCCGCCGAGACCGGGCAGACGCGCGACGTGTGGATTTACGACCTCCGCACGAACATGCCGAGTTTCGGCAAACGCACCCCGCTCACGCGCCAGCATTTTACAGCTTTTGAAAAAGCCTACGGCAACGACCCGTGGGGCCGCGCGCAGCGCACCGACGAAGGCAAAACCGGACGCTTCCGCCGCTTCACCCGCGAATTCATCCGCGAGCGCGGCGAGAATCTCGACATCTCCTGGCTCAAAGACGACGACGCCACGCACCACGGCGACCTCCCTGAGCCGGACGCCATCACCGCCGCCATCCTCGGCCAGCTCCGCATCGCCACCGGCGAAATCGAGGCGTTGCCAACGGAACTCGCCGACGCCTGAGCATGACGAAGCAGCATCCACACAAGGCTGGCGTCGAGCCAGCGGTAACGACCTCGCGGGAAAACGTTGCGCGGTTTGCATCGAATGATGAGGACGGCGATCTGCCGGCAGGGTGGGCGCGCGTGCGGCTAGGCGAGCTTGGGATGGGGCGCACGGAAAACATCGAGCCTGCTGAACGCCCGTGCCGTTTGCGCCGCTCGCCGAGCAACGCGAAATCGTGCGCCGACTCGAATCCGCTTTCGCACGGCTGGACGCGGCAGTGGCGGCGCACACGGCGGCGAACTCGTCCCCCAAGACCCCGCCGACGAATCCGCCGCCGTCACCCTCCAGCGCGTGAGTTCGGTGGTGAAGGCGTTGGTCGGGACGTTGCCGGCGGCGGTGTAAAGTGAGCCGTCGCTCCACGTCGCGAGATCGCCGGAGACTTGTACGATGGAGCTCACATCGGTCGCGCTGAGCGGGCGGGTGAAGGTGAGCCTGAGGTCGCCGTTCGCGCTGCCGTGCGCGGGAATGCGGATGGAGAATTTCGCCCGCTTGCGCGCGACCAGCCCGGAGCCGCCGCGGGTTGGCCTCCCGCTCCATGCGGCCAGAACTGCGCGCTTGCGGTTTTCCGGCTGGTTTGAGTAAGTCCCGATGTTTATGAGCGCCAAAAAGCTGGCCTGTCCAGCGATCGTCCGCCTCCTCAGCCTTGCGCTGATGCTCACTGGCATGCTGGCATCCGCGCGGGCGGACGACAAGCGCGCGGCGGAGGCGGAAGCGCAGATGGCGGCGGGCGAGGAATTGTCCGGGCGGGGGCAGTTCGAGGAAGCCATCGTGCGCTGGCGGGAAGCGGAGCGCAGCTTTGAGCGGGCGAAGGATGCGGACGGGGAAATCCGCGCGCTGCTGCGGCAGGCGGCGGCTTGCCAGTCGCTCGGGCAGCACCGGCTGGCGCTGCGCGCACTCGGCGCGGCGGAGGCTTTGGACAAGGGCGCTGCGGACCACCGCCGCGAGGCGGAGATCAAGGCCGCGCGCGGCGCCATCAGCATTTTCGGGCGGGAGTCGGACCAGGCGGAACCGCTCCTGCGCGAGAGTTTGAAAGCGGCGCGGGCCGCGCGGGACACGGTGCTCGCGGCGTCGATTCTCAATGACCTCGGCATCGTCCTGACGGCGCAGGGCCGCACGAAGGAAGCGCTCGCCGCTTTCGACGAAGCGACTCGCAGCGGCGATGCGGAACTCGGCGCGAAGGCGCGCAAAAACATGGCGGACACGGCCTTCGCCGCGAATGACTACGCGGGCGCGGAGCGGTTCGCCGGGCAGGCCGCGAAGGAGGCCTCCGCGCTGCCGGACGGGCATGGGAAGGCGTTTCTGCTCATGGGGACGGCGCAGCTTCTCCAGCAGATTTTTGTCGCCGCGCCTGGGCACAAAAATGCGCTGCGGGCGCAGGCGTTCCGGCTGCATCAGGAGGCCGCGCAGATCGCGGAAAAAACGGGCGACCAGCGCGCGCTCGCCTACGCGCTCGGCTATCAGGGCGCGCTTTACGAATTTGAAAAGCGCGATGCCGAAGCGCTCGCGCTCACGCGGCGCGCGGTCTTTGCCGCGCAGCAGGCGCACTCCTCCGATGCGCTCTACCGCTGGCAATGGCAGTCCGGGCGGCTGCTCGCGAAACAGCAGGAGCGGAAGCCCGCGATCGAGGCCTACCGCCGCGCCGTGGCGACGCTCCAGACGATCCGCAACGACGTTTCCATCCGGCACGGCAACCGCAATGCGCACTCGTCGTTTCGCGAGGCGGTCGGCGCGATTTATTTTGAACTCGCGGACCTGCTCCTCCAGAGCGCGGACACGGCCAAAGGCGGCGAGGAAGTGCAGGCGCTGCTGCGCGAGGCGCGCGACACGGCGGAGCTGCTCAAGGCCGCGGAACTCGAAGACTATTTTCAGGACGACTGCGTGAACCTGCTCAAGTCGAAGACCAAAAAAATCGAAACCATTTCGACGACGGCGGCGGTGATCTACATCGTCGCGCTGCCGACGCGCACGGAGCTGCTGGTGAGCCTGCCTTCCGGCAAGCTGGAGCGCTTCAAGGTGGACGTGCCGGAGGAGAAGCTGACGGAGACGGTGCGGCTTTTCCGGCTGAATCTGGAAGACCGCAGCACGGAAAGTTTCATCGAGCAGGCGCAGCAGCTTTATGCGTGGCTGATCAAGCCGCTCGAACCGCTGATGGCCAGCGGGCGGCTCGACACGATGGTCTTCGTCCCCGACGGCGCGCTGCGCACCATTCCGATGTCGGCGCTGCATGACGGCGAAAAATTCCTCATCGAAAAATACGCGGTGGCGGTCACGCCGGGCCTGGAGCTGATGGAGGCGAAGCCGGTCGCGCGGGTGCAGGCGCGGGTGATGATCAGCGGGCTCTCGGAGGAAAAGGAGGGCTTTCCCGCGCTGACCAACGTGCCGCAGGAGATCGCGCAAATCGGGAAGCTCTACGGCCAAAACCACACCTTGATGAACAAGACCTTTGAGCACGACGCGCTCGGCGAAGGGCTGGCCCGCGAGCCGTTCACGATCGTGCATATCGCCTCGCACGGACATTTCGACAACGACGTGCGCAAGAGCTTCGTGCTGACCTTCGACCGGCACCTCACGCTCGACGATCTCGAACGCTACATCCGCCCCGCGCAGCTCCGCGACCAGGCGATCGAGCTGCTCACGCTGAGCGCCTGCCAGACGGCGGCGGGCGATGACCGCGCAGCGCTCGGGCTCGCGGGAGTGGCGGTAAAAGCCGGCGCGCGGGCGGCGTTTGCCACGCTGTGGTTCGTCAACGATGCGGCCTCGACGCAGCTCGTGGGGCACTTTTACACCGAGCTGACCACGCATCCCGAACTCAGCAAAGCGCAGGCGCTGCAGGTCGCCCAAAGGAAGCTGCTCGTGCAGCCCCGCTATTCGCATCCGTGTTATTGGGCACCGTATCTGCTGATTGGAAACTGGCTGTGAAGGCGCTGCGGAAGGCTGTGAGCAAGGCGCTCCACCGGCCTTCGGTGGCGTGCGGCATCATCAGCCTGCTGATCCTCGCGGCGGTGCTCGGCGTGCGGAGCAAAGGCTGGCTGCAACGGCCGGAACTCATCGCCTACGACTTTGGCATCCGGTGGTTTTCTCAGCCGAACTCGACCGACGACCGCATCGTGCTCATTGGCATGACGGAAGAGGACCTCGTCCAATACGGCTACCCGATTGACGACGAAAAACTCGCCCTAGTCATCGAGGGTTTGGACCGGCTCGAACCGTGCGTCATCGGTCTCGACTTGTATCGCGACCTGCCCGAGCCGCGCAGCGGCGCGCTTTATCCGAAGCTGGCGGCGGCGCTGAAAAAGATCCCCCGCGTGCTCGCCATCGAACGCATCGGTTATTTCAAAGCGCCGCCCGCCCTCGCGGACGAGCCGGATCGCATCGTCGCGAATAACCTGCCGAAAGACTCCACCGTGGATGGTTACTACCGACGTGGGCCGCTGGCTTTCGAGGCGGGTTTCGACGAGCCATTCCCGAGCCTCAGCCTCGGCGTCACACTGCGGTATCTCGCCCAGGAGAAAGTCGCCGTCACCCAGGAAGGCGGGCTGCTGCGGCTCGGCGGGACAGTCTTTCCGCGGCTCACCCGCGATGCGGGCGCGTACGTCGGTCTGCCGGTCGCGGATTACGAATACCTCGGCAGCTTCGAGGCCCCGCGACGCTTCGCCGTGAACGTGAAACGCGTGGCCGGCGGCAAGGAGGAGCGGCGCAATGTTTCCTACGATTACAGCTTCGGCGATGTCCTCGACGGCCGCATCCCGCCGGAGGCGCTGCGAAAAAAGATCGTCCTCATCGCCACGGTCATGGAGAGCATCAAGGACAGCAACCCGACGCCGATCGACGACAACCTGCGCGGCATTCACATCCACGCCATGCTCATCCACCAGCTCCTCCGCGCGGCGCTCGACGGGGTGGCGCCGATGGCCTGGTGGCCGGAGTGGGCGGAGATCGCGTGGATCGCCGCGTTCACGCTGCTCGGCGGCGCGCTCAGCCTGTGGCTGCGCTCGCCGTGGAAGCTCGCGCCCGCGCTCGGGGTGGTGCTCGGGGCGCTCCACGTCGCGGTGTGGTTTTCCTTTCACCACCGCGTCTGGCTGCTGCTCGCCGCGCCCGCGATCGGCTGCTTCGTCACCGCGACTTTCGTCACTTCTTTCACCGCCTATCTCGAGCGCCTGGAACGCGACACCATGCAGTCGCTTTTCTCCCGGCACGTCTCGACGAAAGTCGCCGACGCGCTGTGGGCGGAGCGCGAGCAATTCCTCGACGGCGGCCGGCTCAAGCCGCAGCGCCTCGTCGCGACCGTGCTCTTCACCGACCTCAAGGGTTTCTCCACCATTTCCGAAGGCATGGATCCGCCGAGTCTGCTGAGCTGGATCAATGAATACATGACCGGCATCGCGCGCCATGTGGACGGGCACAATGGCATGGTCAACGCCTACGTGGGCGACGCCATCATGGCCGTCTTCGGCGCTCCGATCCCGCGCACGCGGGAGGAGGACATCGACCAGGACGCGGTCAATGCCGTGGAGTGCGCGCTGGCCATGCGGCATGAGCTGAAGCAGCTCAACGCCGGCTGGGCGGAGCGGGGGATGCCGGTGTGCGCGATGCGCGTGGGCATCTTCACCGGGCCGCTTGTGGCGGGCAGCATCGGGAGCGCGGAACGGGTCGAATTCACGGTGCTCGGCGACACCACGAACACCGCGGCGCGGCTCGAAAGCGCGGGCAAGGAAGTGGAAACCGATGAGACGACCGCGCTCTGCACCATCCTCATCGGCGACGCGACGTGGAAGCGGCTGGGCAACCGCTTCATCACGAAGCTGGTCGGGCCAATGAGCTTGAAGGGGAAGGCGAACCAGATCATTGTCCACAGCGTCCTCTCCGCCGCCCCCAAAACTCCCGCCCTATGAAAACTCTCCCGCTCATCATCGCCGTCGCCTTTCTCGCCACGCACGCCTCCGCACAGACTGCCGCCGAGCCGGCCAAACCCGCCGCGCCCGCGAAGAAGCGCTCCCTTCTCGACTACACCCCGCCGAAGAACGTCACCACCGGCACACGCATCGACGGCGATGGTGGCTCCCGCGGCAAAGGCGAGAAACTGCCGTCGCTCTACGTGCTGGCGCCGAATCACACCGCCCTCACCACGCGCGAGCAGCCGTCGCTCTTTTGGTATCAGACCGCCGCGGCGAAAACGCATTTCGAGCTGACGCTGACCGAACCGAAGAATCCGAAGCCGCTCTTGAAAGTGGCCACGGACAAGGCGGACGGCGGCATCCATCGCGTGTCGCTGGCGAAACACAACGTCACGCTGAAGCCGGGGGTTACCTACAAATGGACGATCGCCTGGGTGCCCGATCCCGCGAACCGCTCGCAGGATGTGATCGCCAGCGGCTCGATCCAGCGCATCGAGCCCGAGGCCAAACTCACCGCCGCACTCGCCGACGCCAAGGGCCTCGAAAAAGCCGCGGTCTATGCGCAGCACGGCATTTGGTACGAAGCGCTCGAAATGGTTTCCAACGAGATCGACGCCGCGCCGAAAAGCAAAGAGCTGCACGTCCAGCGCGCCGCGCTGCTCGACCAGGCCGGCTTGAAGGAAGCCGCGGCGGCGGAGCGCCGGTAGCAGTGGTGAAATAACAACCTGTCATCCTGAGCGGAGCGAAGGCTTTGCGCAGCGGAGTCGAAAGCCGAGTCTGCGAGGCGCCGCGTGGGCGTAGGCGGGCAGCGGCAAACCTCTAACTCTCGGTGGGGGCGAAGGCGGCGGCTGGTTGGATGGCGGTGACGCGAGGCGATGTGCGGCGTTTTCTCTCCCACCGCCTCCGCCCACGAAAAGATGGAGGTTCTTCGACTCCGTTCCCGCCCGCCTGCGCCTGCCGGGAACTCCGCTCAGGATGACAGGCTTTGGCTGATCGCTGCCGAGTCAGGGAAAGTATTGACGGCGTGGGATCAATGGCCGTATTGGCATTCAGCGTTACGAAACTTCCCGAAACGCTCCCCCCAAATAACATGAAAACGAAATCCGCCTTTCGCCGTTCTTTATCACCGCCGCGGTCGCTCGCCGTCCTCGCCCTGCTCGGCCCCGGACTGTTCGTGCTGACGTCTTCCACCAGTCACGGAGCCGCGGCCTCGCCCGATCCCTCGACTTACACCACCGCCACCTGCTCCTACGTGAACGGCGTGAAGCGCTGGGTCTATCGCGTCGATCCGCCGGAGGTGCAGGCCTTCTCGTTCACGGTCACGTTTGACCCCGCCCGCGCGCAATTCAACAACCTCGCGGGCGGACTTTTCAAACAGCCTTTCAGCGGTGTGGTCGATGCCAGCCAGGGCGCGGCGGGCACGCTGCGCATTTCGGGCTCGACGACGATTGGGCAGGTCACGCCGGGCGATGTGGACATTTTTGAACTCATCTTTGACGACCTGAGTCCGCAGCTGCCGATCAACAACGTCAGCTTCACGGTCGGCGGCGGCGGGGGTGACTTCATCCAGTTCTATGATCCCGTGAATCCGAACCCGCCGCTGCCGCCGGTCACCGGCGCGGCGCTCGGCCCGGTCACCCGTTCGGTGACGCCGGGGATTGCACCTTTCGTCTGGGATCCGACCGGCGTTTACAATGATGGCACGACCGGCGGCGCGGGCACTTGGAATACCTCCGGCACGAGCTTCGATGGCCTGCCGCAGCCCGAGGTGCTCACGGGCCAGACGCCGACGGACACCACCTGGGTCAACGGCACGAACCTCGCGGTCTTCGGCGGAAATCCGGGCACCGGCCTCGTGAATGTCGCGAGCGGGATTTCCGCGGCAGGCCTGCAGTTCGACATGTTTGGCTACCAGTTGAGCGGCGGCACGCTCACGCTCAACACCCCGGCCGGATCGGTGCCCACGATTGAGGTTCGGGCTGGCTCCGTAAAGGTCATTACGCCGGTGAGTGGCACCCAAGGCTTCACCAAGACCGGGGCGGGAACCGTCGTGCTCGGAGGGGTGAACAATTACACCGGTGTGACCACGATCCAGTCCGGCACGGTCAGCGTTTCGACGCTGGCCAACGGTGGGACGCCCAGCGGTCTCGGGGCGGCCAGCGCGGCGGCGGCGAACCTGGTCTTCGACGGCGGCACGTTGCAGTTCACCGGAGCGACGGCATTTACGGATCGCAACTTCACGGTCAACGGCGGCAAGACCGCGGTGATCGATGTGAACAGCGCTGCGGCCAACCTGATCCTGGGAGGCGGCGGCACCGGGGCTGGCGGCCTCGCCAAAATCGGCCCCGGCGTGCTGACCCTCGCGGGCAGTAACAACTACATCGGCGGAACCGCGATCCTCGGCGGCACGCTCGTCAATCTCGGCACGATTGCGGGCAGCGTTTCAGTGCAAACTGGCGCGCGCCTGAGCGGCGGTGGAACCATCATCGGCGCGCTGACGGTCGGCCCCGGCGGCCACCTGCATCCTGCGGAGGCCAGCACGCCAAGAACGATGAACCTCGGCAGCGTCACCTTGAATTCCGGCGCGCTTTTCGAACTCACGCTCAACAGCAGCACCGTGCTCGCGGACCAGCTGCTCGTCAGCAGTGGCACCGACCTCGGCACCGGCGGCGCGCAACTGACCGTGCAGGATTTCGGCTCCGCCGTGCTCGCGCAGAACACCGTTTTCACCATTATCGACAACGTCTCCGGGCCGCTGAGCGGCTTTTTCAACGGCCTGCCCGAGGGGGCCAGCGTGGCCGCCGGCGCGAATATTTTCCGCATCAATTACAACGCCGGAACCGGGGCCAATGACGTGCTGCTCACGGTCGTGCCGGAGCCCTCGTCCGCGCTCCTGCTGACCGCGGCGCTCGCGCTGTGCGGCACGCGGCGGCGGCGGTCGCGCGAGGGTTAGAAAAATCCCGCGCATGTCGCTCCCAGCCCGCAGCAGAAAAGGCCGGATGGGGAGCCGCGTCGCGGCGCGCTGGGTCGGCGCTTCGCTCTGCGCCGCGGGGATGCTGCACGCGGAGGTCATCACGGATGGCTCGCTCGGCGCGGCGGGTGCGCTGCCGGGGCCGGCGTTTCAGATTCCGGCGGGCTTGGGGAAAAAGGCGGGCGCGAATCTTTTCCACAGCTTCAGCAAGCTGAACCTCGGCAGCGGCGAGTCCGCCACCTTTTCCGGCCCCGCCGATGTGCAGCACATTTTCGCCCGCGTGACCGGCGGCACCGCCTCGTCCATCGACGGCATGCTGCGCTCAACGATCTCCGGCGCGAATTTCTATTTCCTCAATCCCAAAGGCGTCCTCTTCGGTCCGAATGCCTCGATCGATGTCAGCGGTTCCTTCGCCGTCGTCACCGGCGACCACATCGCGCTCAGCGATGGCACCCGCTTCAACGCCACGCCCGGCCCGGACGACGCCACGCTGACCAGCGCGCCGCCCGCCGCCTTCGGTTTCCTGCCCGCGAACGCCGGCCCGATTGAATTCCAGGGCACCACGCTCACCGCCGCCGCGGGCACCACGCTCTCGTTCATCGGCGGCGCTGTGCAGATGACCAACGCCACGCTGAACACCAACAGCGTGGTCATCCGCGGCGGCCGCCTCGTGATGGACAACTCACGCATCGCCGCCACGCTCCAGACGCCCGACCACCGCGTGGACATCAAGCTTCAGCAATCGCTCGCGATGACTGCGGGCAGCACCATCCAGGCGGATGCCGTCGGCCCCGTGGCGAGCGATGCCGTCGTGGACATCGCCGCGCCGCAAATGGCGCTTTCCGGTTTCTCCTCGATCACCAGCAACGCCACCGACGTCACCCGCGGAGCCAACATCCGCATCACCGCCGACACCCTCGACCTCAGCGCCGGCGCGCATGTGGACGCGCTCACTTTCGCCCCCGGCGAAGGCGGCGACATCGACGTGATCGGGCGCGATGTGACCGTGCGCGATTTCGGCACCGGCATCACCGCGCTCGCCATCGCCGGCGGCCTCGGCGGCAACGTGCGCCTCACGCTCACCGGCCAGCTTTTCCTCACCGAGGGCGCGGTCATCCAGACCTCCACCTTCGGCCCCGCGCGTGCGGGGAATATCGCCATCGTGGCGCAAAACGTCACCGCCACCGGCGGCTCGTCGCTCACCACGGGCATCATCGCCGACAGTTCGCCCGACGCCACCGGCGCGGCGGGCGATGTCGCGCTCACCGTCGTGCAGCATCTCGAACTCGCCGCCGGCGCGCGCCTCAGCTCGGACACCTTTGGCTCCGGCGCGGGCGGCACCGTCAGCGTCAGCGCGGCCAGCGCGTCCATCCTCGGCGGCGGCGTCGCCGCCTTCACCGCCATCAGCACCGAGACGCAAAGCCCGCTCGGCGGCGGCCCCGGCGGCATGATCCGGCTCCGCATCGGCGGCCCGCTCGTCATCACCGGCGGCGGCCAGATCACCGCTACCACCACCGGCTCCGGCAGCGGCGGCGGCATCGACATCGCCGCCGGCAGCGTCTTCATCTCCGGTGCCGGAGCCATAGCTTTTCCTGGCATCGCCGCCCGCACGCTCAACACCACCGTCGGCGGTGCCAGCGGCGATGTCCGCATGTCCGTCGCCGGTCTGCTCGACCTCGTGGCCGGTGGAAAAATCGCCGTCAGCACCGGCGGCACCGGAGCCGGCGGCAGCGCGGACATCACCGCGGGCGAAATTTCCGTCTCCGGCGACACCTCGCAAATCACCGCCGCCACCTCCGCTGCGCTCAACGGCGGCGCGGGCGGCAACCTCACCATCCACACGCCGCTTTTGCGCGTCAGCGATCTCGGCAAAATCTCCGCGTCCACCGCCGGGCCGGGCGCGGGCGGTTCGCTCGACATCACCGCGCAGCACCTCGTGCTGAACAACGGCATCATCACCGCCGACACCACGGCCCCCGCCACCGTGGAGCTGCCGTTCCTCGTCTCGGGACTCATCGTGACCTTGGACATCGACCACACCGAAGATCAGAACCTCGACGTGGTGCTGCGCAGTTACGACGGGCGCGCGATCCATCTTTTCACCGGCGTCGGCGGTACCGGGCAGAATTTTTTCGGCACCGTCCTCGACGACAGCGCCCCGGTTTCCATCTTCGACGGTGCCGCCCCGTTCACCGGCACCTTCCAGCCCGCCGCGCCGCTCTCCTCGTTCGACGGCATCGCCTTCAACGGCATCTGGCAGTTGGACATCAACGACATCAACCCGCTCGGATTCGTGACTGACACCGTCACGCTGAATAGCTGGTCGCTCGCCGTCGGCGGCATCACCGTTTCTTCGCCCAACGTCCCCGTCTCGCTCCCCGGCCCGCTTGGTTCGAGCAACAACTTTTCCACCCTCACCGTCAGCCTCCCGCCCATCGGCACCGCGCCCGTCATCGCCGGCCATGGCGGCGACGTCCGCATCACCGCGAATGATCTCACCCTGCTCGGCGGCTCCCGCATTTCCGCCCGCACGCTCGACGCCAGCCCCGGCGGCAGCGTCAGCCTGTCGGTCGCCGATCAGCTCCAGATCAAGGACGGCAGCGCCATCACCGCCAATACGCTCGGCGCGGGCCGGGGCGGAAATGTCAGCGTCTCCGCGGGAAAATTGCTCGTCGCGAATGGCGGCACGCTTTCCGCCGGCACCGCCGGACTCGGCGACGGCGGCGACGTGCAGGTGCGCGCGGGCAGCGTGAAAATCACCGCCGGTTCCTCCACGCAGCCCACCCTCATCAGCGCCGAGAGTACCGCCACCGGCCCCGGCGGACGCGGCGGCGACGTGCTCATCGACGCGACCAGCTTGCGCATCGACGGACGCCGTGGCGTGGAAACCGGCGTCTCCGCAAAATCTCAGGGTCTCGGCGCGAGCGGCTCCATCACCCTGCGGCTCAGCACGCTCGACATGGATTCCTACGCCACCGTCGGCAGCTCCAATACCGGCGACGGCACCGCCGGCAGCGTCGCCATCCGCGCGCACCGCGGCATCGAGCTTTCCCACCGCAGCCTGATCACCACGTCCGCCGCCCAAGGCGACGCCGGAAACATCGCCATCACCTCCGATGCCTCGATCTACCTGAACAGCCACAGCAGCATCACCGCGAGCGCCGGCAGCAATGGCGGCAGCATCCGCATCATCGCCCGCGACATCCTTTTCCTCACCGATAGCAGCATCACCGCCACCGCTGGCAGCGTCCAACTCGCCACCGGAGCGGGCGGCGGAGCCGGGGGAAACATTTTCATCGATCCCAAATTCATCATCCTCGATCACAGCCTCATCAGCGCCAACGCGGCCATCGGCCAGGGCGGCAACATTCTCCTCATCGCCGACAACTTCCTCCCCTCCGAGAGCCTCATCACCGCCACCGGCAGCACCGCCGGCACCGTGCAGATCACCGCGCCGCCGCTCGACCTGGCCAACGCCCTCGCCGCGCTGCAAGCCAGCTTCGTCGATATTTCCACGCGCCTCCAGGAACGTTGCGCGATGCGGCTCGGCCAGGAGTTCAGCAGCTTCCTCGTCGTCGGACGCAGCGGCGTGGAAGAGTCGCCGGACGAGCCGCAGACCGAAGTTTCTCCTCGCGTTCGGAAGAAGGGAAAGGGCAGCGTCCGGGCTCGATGAATTTGGCATTACGTTTTGCGCTGACCGCGGGGCTGGCCGCCACTTCGGCATTCGCCCAGCAAAAAGGCCCGGCCGCTGGAAAGTCGAACGCCCAGCAGCCCGAGCCTTTGCCCGCGGAGCCTTTGAAGCCCGGCGAGAAGCCCGAGATTTCGCTCGTGCCCGAGGATCTGCCGCTGCTGCCCGGCGAATTGCCGTTGCGCCGCGCCGTTGAGGAAAAGCCGCGCGAATTTCCCCGCTATAAACTCCAGCTTGCCGTGGATGCCATGCTGCCGGTCCTGCCGCCGCTCGACCAGCGCCGGGCCGGCGCTTCCCTCTCGAGCACGGTCAAGGTGTCGGTGAAAAGATTCGAGTTCGCTGGCAACCACATCTTTTCCAAGCGGCAGCTTGCGAAAGTCGTCGCGAGTTACGCGGGGCGGGTGATTACCAGCGAAGAGTTGGAGGAAGCGCGCGTCGCTTTGACCAGGCATTATGTCGATGCCGGTTACATTACCTCGGGCGCGCTGCTGCCGGATCAGGATGTGGCCAGCGGAGTCATTAAGTTTC
The DNA here is from genome assembly GCA_043758435.1 of Chthoniobacter sp. Classification (GTDB taxonomy): domain Bacteria; phylum Verrucomicrobiota; class Verrucomicrobiia; order Chthoniobacterales; family Chthoniobacteraceae; genus Chthoniobacter. The sequence goes on along the minus strand of JAYVNN010000398.1, from coordinate 13,463 downwards.
AAATCGTCGAAGGCCAGCTCACGGAGATCGACCTGCACGGCTATTTTTGGTATCGAAAGCTGTGGCTGCGCAACCAGTTGCGCCGCGCCGCGGGACGGCCCGTGAATTTCAACGACCTCAAGGTCGGCCTCCAGCTCCTGCGGCAAAACCCCACGATCTCGCGCATCAACGCGGAGCTAAAGCCCGGCGTCAAACCCGGCGAGAGCATCCTGGATGTGGCGGTAAAGGACGAGCAGCCTTTTCGCGGCGGTTTCACCATCAGCAACAGTCGCCCGCCGAGTGTGAGCGAGGGCCTCGGCGAACTCTATCTGACCGATCTCAACCTCACGGGATTCAACGATCCCCTCGATCTCCGCTGGGGCCTGGTGCGTTGGACGAAAGACGGGGCTGTCGATTACGCGGACTTCGACAACGTCAGCGGAAGCTATGAGTTCCCCGTGACTCCGTGGGACACCACGCTGATCGTGCATGCGGCGAAAAGCGATTCGAGCATCATCGACGAAACCTTCGCCGCACTGGGCATTGCCAGTCAATCGACAGACTTTGGGCTGATCCTCCGCCAGCCCATCTACAAGACGCTGAACAACAGCTTGATCATGTCGGTCGCCGCAGACCGGAAACACAGCCAGACGTTCCTCCTCGGCCGGCCGTTCACCTTGTCGCCGGGGGCGATCGACGGAGAAACGGATGTTTTCGCCACGCGGCTGGCGATCGACTGGGTGAACCGCAGCCCGGTCCACGTCCTCGCACTGCATGCGGGCTTCAGCATCGGGATCTACGGACTCGGCTCGACCCGCGCCGATCCGGCCAACGCCGGTGGCGCAACCTCCGGGGCGGGTGGCGCGCAGGGATTCGAGCCGGAAATCCCCGACAGCAAGTTTTTCTCATGGCTCGGCCAGGCGCAGTACGTGCGCCGCATTTTCGACACCGAGGCATTGCGCAAGAAGCCCGAGACGACTGGCTGGAACCTGCTGCGCGAAACCCTCCTCGTCCTGCGCGTCAACGCGCAGCTTTCCGACGAACCGCTGCTCTCGCTCGAACAGTTCAGCATCGGCGGCATGCAAAGCGTGCGCGGCTACCGCGAGAACCAACTGCTCCGCGACAACGGCGTCTTTGCCTCCGCCGAACTGCGCATCCCGCTATGGCTCGCGAAAGACAAGTCGCCGATAGTCTCCATTGCACCCTTCTTCGACTGGGGCGCTGGCTGGAATGTGAACAAAGTGGACGACAACTACCAGCCCATCTACAGCGCCGGCGTCGGCCTCCTCATCAACGCCACCAAGCACGCGCAGATCACCCTTTACTGGGGGCATCCGTTTGTCGATTTCAATGACAATAAGACAAGCCTCCAGGACTACGGGATACACTTCGCGGTCTCGATCAATGCCTTCTAACCTACTCTATGACGCAGCCACATTTTCCCTATAAAGCCTGCTGTATTTTGATGGGGATGCTAAGCCTTGATGGAGCCTCGCTGCTCCATGCCGGAAAACCTATTGATCAGGCGCAGAATACCGAAGGCAGCCGGTATCCCGGGTCTGCCGACAGGGTGCCGCGCAGCCCCGGAGATCAGGATCTCGGCGAGCAACGGCTGCTGAACTACCAGGAAAAGGAAAAGCCGTTTATGCTGACCGGCGACTTCGCGGGTTACGCAACCAACAATGCCGGCCTGACCGAAAGCGGCACCCGCAGCGACCAGTTCATGGTCGGCCAGTTGGCCGTCAGCTATCAGCCTGCCATCACCGGCAGCCTGCGCGCGGAATTCAGCTTCCGCGAGGCGTTTTACCGCTACCGCAGGTTTTCCGAACTCGATTTCGACAGCCAGGACATGGGTGCCGGCCTGACTTACCGCCCGGTGAATCTTTGGAACATTTCCTTCTATGGCCGGTATAACTACAACCGTCTTCTCGACGCCAAGGATGAGAATGAAATCTTCACCAATCACTCACTGACCCTTGGCGCGCAAAAAGCTTTCGTGCTCAGCCATGCACAGTATTTTTACGCTGGCTATGCCAGCCAGTTTGGCCTCGGTCATCCGCGTAATGCCCAGCGCCATGAGCACGGCGCTTTCGTCGGCTATCATGTGGACCTGACGCGCGCGCTCCAGGGGGATTTGTTCTACCGGATCGCGGGTTTCGATTACGCCGAGGGCGGACGCCATGACCTGAATCAGACAGCGACCGGTTCATTCCAATACCAACTCGCCAAATGGCTGTATCTTTACGCCTCGGCCACTTTTTCCATCAATGACTCCAACCGGCCACTGCTCAGTTACAAGGCTTTCAGCCCCGGCGCCGGGCTCAATGCGACTTTCAAATTCTGATCCAGCCATGAAAATCACCCGTCTTTTCATCTGCCTTTCATGGCTCCTCTTGCCCGCAGCACTCCAGGCTGGGGCGTTTGACCAGGTGGAAATCACCCAGATTTTCAAGGATGTAAAAACCTTGGAACATGCGGGCGCGCGCCCCGCCGCACTCAATGAAACCATCCGCGGCGAACAGAGCGTCAAGACCGGCCTGCAATCTAGGGCCGAGCTGATGTTCACCGACCGCTCTTTGACCCGCCTGGGTGCCAACACGATTTTCAGCTTTCAGCAAGGCACACGCGAACTGGAACTCAGGCAGGGAACCATCCTGTTCCAAGTGCCCAAAGGCGCGGGCGGAGCGAACATCCGGACGGCGGCAGTTACCGCAGCCATCACTGGCACCACCGGATTCAACGAATACTCGCCCAAGGCCGGCCCGAACGGCATCATTAAGTTTGGCATTCTCGAAGGCGGCGCGACGCTGTTCATCAACGGCCATCGAGATCGCTTCATCCACATCGGGCCAGGTGAAATGGTCGTCCTCCCGGCCCGGCCCACGGACTTCAATTCCGCCGAGGTGTTCCATTTTGACATCGCGCGCTTTTTGCAAACTGCGCCCTTGATCACCAAGATGGGTGGGCTGCCGAAGGGTGTGACGGCCTTGGTCATGCGTGCCGCCGATGCCCAGGCGCGAATGCTGGCCTCAGGCCAGGAACCGTTTCGAACCAATGGCCTGCTGCCAGGCACCGGTTTGAATACCTCCTGGGTTATCGATCAGCGCCTGGCGGCAGGCAATCCGTTGCGTCCGGTAACGCCACGGTTCGTTCCGACTAAGGTGCCGGCCAAGGTCTTCGTTCCGCCGCCCGTGATTGCGGCACCAAGCCCTCCAGTTCCGCCAAAGGATCCGAATAAGCCGTAACGGAAGCGCAAGGCGAGCGTCAGTTAGATGCGTTATTTTTCGCTCAGCGCGTGGCTCCCGTCCCAGGCCGCTGGTGGCGGGTCTTTGGTGAACTGCTCGCACCGCGCGAGGTAAAGGTGGCACAGGAAATCGCTGCCTCCTAAGATGACATCTGCTTCACGGAAAATCTGTTCCGCCTCCCCAAAGCGCTGCGTCCGAAACAGCGTGACGGCGCGTTCGTAACGCTTCCACCACTGCGGCTCTGGCGCGGTGAGCAACGACAGTGGCGTGAATATGTCAATGGCGTTGGTCTTGCCCTTCACAATCACGCGATCCACGCTCCGGTAGCGGATCGTATCACCGGTCAGCTCTGCCACCGCGCTGCTTACCAGGATGTCCGCGTGAAACTGTTTGGTCGCCGTTTCCAGCCGTGCCGCCAGATTCGTGGCATCGCCCATCACTGAGAATTCGTAACGCACCGGGTGACCCACCTGGCCCACGGTGACATCGCCATGATTGATGCCGATGCCGGTGGTAAGTTCGCGGCGGTCCGAACGCATGCGCCAACCTTCATTCAGCCGCGCCATGGCCGTGCGCATGGCCAGTGCTGCCCGCACGGCCCGCCGGGCATCCTCGGCATGGCCCCGCGAATGCGTGTCGCCCCACGCCGCAAAAATGGCGTCGCCGATGAAGCGCAGCAGCGTGCCGTCCTCCGCGAGGATGGGATCGACCATGCCTAGAAAATACTCGTTAAGCTGCGCCACGAGTTGCGTGGGCGTCACCGTCTCAGACCATGTGCTGAAGCCGCGAATATCGGAGAAAAGGATAGTCGCGCGTTTGGCCTTGCCCGCGAGCGCGGCCTCAAAGGAATCGCGATCCGCCAGGATCACCTCCGCCACGCTGCGCGAGAGATGCACGTTGAGGACGCGGCGGAGGCGCTGGCGTTCGAAGCGTTCGAGGATCAGATCATAGAAAAAACAGCCGACCCCGCCGCTGCCTAACACCAAGAAAGGAGTGACTGAAACAGTGAGCCATCCGCGCTGATTAAACAAAAGCCAGAGCGCAAACAGGCAGGCTCCCGCCAAGGCAGTAAGAACCGAAAGACGTAGGCCAGGCTGTCTAATTAGGCTGCCCGTGATCCAAGCCGCGATACCTGCCAGGCAGATAATGACGAGGTCAAAATCGAGAGAAGTTTCCTGCAGAAAGTCTTGGCTCAGCGCGGCGTTGAAGGCGTTCAGATGAATCTCCGGGCCGGGCATGGCCTCATCGACCGCCGTCGGATGAAGGTCTTGATGGAAATTCCCCTCCGGCCCCACGATGACGATCTTGTCTTTGAAGAAACTGCCGTCCTGATAGTTAGCCTGCCACAAACGGGGTGAAAAAATCTCGAATAACGGATGCGGGCGGAAGGTACCGGCAGAGCCGGCAAAGCGAATCAACATGGGAGGCCGGCCGGGAATCAAATCCGGACGCCCGATTTGGCGCAGCGCACAGGCGACTAACGAATCGTAGATTTGCGGCGCTTCACCCGCGGCCGGGGCGGCGAAATCCTCCATCGTGACCTGATAGCGAATTCGACGAATAACGCCGTCGGCATCCGTGAAGTAGTTCACATAACCGAGCCGCAGATCCGGCAGCTCGGTGGATGGTATCAGCGACGTGGCCGGGAGGGAAAGGGTGGTCGTGCCGCCCGCCACGCCCGGCGTGCCCTGCACGATATTGCTACCCACGACCACCCGCCCTGCATGCCGCTCCAGCGCGTCTCTGAACTGCTCGTCGCCGGCTTTGGGCGCGGGGAATAGAAGATCAAAAATGACGACCTTGGCTCCCGCAGCGGTGAGCCGATCCAGGATGGCGTGATAGACCGACCTGTCCCAAGGCCACTCGGCCATCATCGAACGGAGGGTGCTGGAGGCCGCGAGTTCCTCGTCGGAAAGTCCATTCGGGTTGATCGAAGAATCGCCGATTCCAAGATAGACCAAACTCGAATCCAGCGCGGCCCTGCGTCCGCTTTTCTGCAGGAAGTCGTGCGCATAGTATTCCATCTTCAGCAGGAAAACCGGTGAAACTCCGCGACTCACCAGAGCGCTTTCTGTCCAATAACCGGCCCCGAAGAGCAAAGTGACCAGCAAGCATAACAAGCCCAAGGCAAGCGTTCGATGGCGGCGCGACCAATTCATCCGCCCATCCTGCGCAACGGGCCGGTGAACGGGAAGCTAGATCTGTCGGGCGCAAACTGGGAGCCGGGCGCGACTGCTTGACTCCCAATACTTAAAACACTATTTACCAAACTAGTGCCGCACTTTTTTTGCCAGCGTTTGCCAATGGATAACAATTGGAAAGTCACTTCCGTGGTGCTGGCGGCAGGGATGCTGTTGGGTTGCGATCGTGCCGAGCGAAACCATGTCGATCGGCCGGAAGTTGCCGCCCAGGAAGTACGGCCTGACTTACCGCCGGTTGCACCAGACTCGCCCGAACCCCGGGTGGCCGAACCATCGCCGAAGCAAGGCGACTCAGCGCCGCAAATGGCACCGGCAATCCAGCTCGACCCACGGCCATCCAGTTGGGAGCTGCAGCTTGCGGAAAAAACCTCCCGCCTGAAGCCGACGGATCGCGCACGCGCCATCTTCGCCATGCTCCCAACCCTGCCTCCGCAAGCTCTCGCCAGCGCCGCCGCGCAGGCCGTAGAGCAGCTTCCCGATGCCGACTATCCGGCAACCGCCCTGCCCGTCATCATCAATCCGCAGACCCACGGACAAGTCCTCAGCGTGCTATTCGCCGACTTACTCGAACGCACCGACGCCATTACTCTCCCCGCGTTACTTACCATCGCGAAGGACTCCAAGCACTCCTTCGCGCCCTCCGCGCTCGACGATCTTAGTCTCCTGCTAAACGCCAATTACGGCAGTGACTGGCCGCGCTGGGATGCGGCGATTCGTGAGAAGCTTGCGCCCGGCCGTTAGAGCCTGTCATGCACTTTGATGAGCGCCACGAGTGAGCACCGAAGGTGCGCAGACAAGCACAGCCCAAGGCGACACCTTGGGAAATCAGCCCCATCACGACCAAGCCCTGAAAGGGCGCGACAATGGGTGTCGCCCATTCAGGGCTTTGTGAGCCTGTCTCGGTTTCACGGACAGGCTAGGGTATGCAGCACCGCCCAGGGCTTGTCCGCGCGTGACGCCCTCGAAGGTTTCAAGGAAACAGCCGGGCGCCAGCCCGTCCGCGAGGTCGCACCGCCAGCGTGGCTTTGCAGCCTTGTCCCACGAATGGCGATGCGGTAGTCTGTCCGCATGACCACAACAGTGAGTGATAGCAATCAGGTGAGCATTCCGCCGGACATCGCCCGCGAATTCGATATTCATCCGGGCACGCAACTGGAGTGGGCGAGAGCCGGCGATGGAGCCATTCTCGTCAAGCCTTTGCCCAGTCGTGGCGACCAGGCTCGTCAACTGATGGGCGCGGGCCGGCATTTGCTGAAGCCCGGCGCAGACCCCATCGGCGACCTGCTTCGCCAACGCGAACAGGATGACCAGCTCGACCAGGCCGACAGTCGGCCATGACGCACCTGCTGGACACTTCGGCACTGCTGGCGCACTACCTCGCAGAAACTGGCGCAGAGCGAGTTCAAGCCCTGTTCGAGGACGCGGCCGTCGAGGCCGGGGCCTCCATCCTCTCGCTCTTTGGAGTTTGGAACTGCGCCTGCATCAACTCGGCGCGGATGCCGCCACTCGGGCCACGGAATTGAATCGTTACCGTGCCTTGTTGCACGAGGTGGTGGACGTGAATGAGGCGGTGCGCGTGGAAGCGATTCGCTTGCGCACGAGCGCGACCGCTCACGTTGCCGCGATGGACGTTTTGATTGCCGCCAGCGCTTCGCTGGGCAATGCGACGCTCGTTCACCGTGACCCGCATTTCGCAGCCATTCCCACGAATCTGTTGAAGCAGGAAGTTTTGCCCGCGAAGTGAGGGGCGCTCGCATTGTCGAAGTCCCCGCGTCAGCCGCGTGAGTCGCTGCCGGTCCCCCGAAAAGCTGAACGATGCACTCATTGCAAAACTCAAAGCCGCACTTGAAAAGTGAGCGGGATTCACAGACTGTCCCCCCAAGCGTCCGGCAGTGGTTTTGATTTCTGTCACGGTGTTCATACGTGAAAACCACGCTGCCCGACTCTCGCAGGTAATTGCCCAGACCGATTAGCCGCCACGGATTTTCACCCGATTCCCTTTGCCTTTCCACGAAGCACAGGTTGCTGGCCGTGGCCACGGCCACCCTTCAGGCTGCCTGCGGCAGGCTATGTCGCTCCGCTCCATTCCCCGCTCAGCGTGCGTTACGAAGTCCCTCAACTTCGTAACGACGAAAAAAGGAAACATTGGGGCGAAGCCGAAAGGCGAAGTAGTTGCGGACATCCATTCAGTCAATTAAAGAGCGACGGGCATAGCGCACTGCTGTTTCGCCGACTGGCAGTCAATCTGCGCTCCATGCCGGCATCCACTTGCTCTTGACGCCTCCACCTTTTCCCGCTACTCTACCCACCGTGCTCCAAAAGCCCGCGAAGCTCACCCCCTCAGTATGTATGTGCTCGAAAGCAGGTTTTCACTGACGAAAGATGAATCGCTATGATGCGACAAACAATATGTGGGTTCGCAGTCTTTCTGGTAGTTGCTTCACTTACCACTGCACACGCCGTTCCTTACAAAACCAATCTCATCGTTAACGGCAACGCTGAGGCGGGCGCGAGTTCTTCGACGGGTGCGCCCGTGAGCGTGCCCGGCTGGACGTTAAGCAGCGCGTTCACGGTTGTGCCCTACGGTGCGCCGGGCGGTTTTCCCCTGGCGAGCGATCCCGGTCCGCCGGATCGCGCCAATCAATTCTTCGCCGGCGGCAACACGCCGGGCAGCAGCGCGACGCAGGACATCGATGTGTCCGCCAACTCCGGCGACATCAACGCGGGTATCGCCGACTACGATCTTTCCGGCTGGCTCGGCGGGCTCTCGACTGATGCCGACAACGCGAAGGTGACTCTTACTTTCTTCACCAGCGCGAACAACCTCGTTGGCATAACAATCATCGGCCCCATGACCAGCGCCAACCGCAATAACACGACCGGACTGTTTTTTCGCAGGAGCCACGGTCGTGTCCCGATGAACACTTCCCGCATTCACGTCGATCTAACCATGACTCGCGTCAATGGGGCTTTCAACGATGCCTACGCCGATAGTCTCTCGCTGGTGTTATCGAAGCCCGCTTCGGCCGGGCCTGCTTGGAAGGCGCTGGGGCCATTTCTGATTCCGAATGGACTGACCATCGGTCGGACCGATCCGGTCAGCGGTCGCGTGACTGCGATTGCGATTCATCCGACGAATCCAAACATCGCCTATGCCGGCGCGGCGCAGAGCGGAGTTTACCGAACGCTGGACGGCGGAGCGACCTGGAAACAGCTCATGGATAGCGCCTCCTCGACCGAGATCGGAACGCCCCTGGCCATCGGCGCGATCGCGATTGACCCGACAAATCCGAGCAACGTCCTCGTCGGGACGGGCGAAGGAAATCTTTCCGCTGATAGTTATTTCGGCACCGGCTTCTACATCATCACCGCGGCGGATGGCGTGAACCCGGTCGTGAACGGTCCGTACAATCTTGCGGCGGGCGATAACGCCGACATTTTTACCGGACGTTCGATTGTGGGCATCGCGGTGGACCCGGCCAACCACAACAACGTGTTTTGCACAACTAGCTTGGGTATCGGCGGTATTGTCGCAGCCGGTTCCCCGGTGCTTCCACCTCGCGGACTCTACCGTTGCACCAATGCCTTCGCGGGCGTGGACGGAACTGGAACGCCTGCCTGGACACGACTGAACGTTAATGCAGCGGAAACAAATACAGTCAGTACGGCGCTCGTCGTCGATCCGGGAAACGCGAACAACCTTATTTGCTCACTCGGCGTCGGCGGCGGGCCATTCTCGAATGGCGGCATTTATCTCAGCACCGATGCCTTGGCGCCCACACCGACATTTATCAAGACACTGTCGACGGCGCCGAATTTTACTAGCGTAAAGCTGGCGATAAATAAGGTCGGCAGCATTGTCACGGTTTATGCGACCACGAGCGAAAATGCCCCCTCTGCCTCGACCCAAGGCAAACTGCGGAAGTCCGTTGACGGCGGGGCCACTTGGAGCGCAGCACTCTCAGCCGCCGATGGATTCGCGGGCAGCGAAGGCATTTCCGCCATCGCCCTTGGGCTCGATCCGACAAACGCGAACAAGGTTTACATCGGTGGCGCCAACGCGAACACCTTCAAATATTCCAGCGACGGTGGAATCAGTTTCACCAACAGCAGTACCGGGCTTCATTCGAGCGCCCACGCGATTGCTGTCTCTGCCTCGAACCCGTCCGTGATCTACCACGGCAATGACGGAGGGATTTGGAAATCGATCGACGCCGGGCGCAACTGGACGTCGCTCAACAACGGCTCCTTCAGCGCCACATCATTACAAAGCCTGGCAGTTCATCCGACCGATCGGAACTTTTCCATCGGCGGCGCTAACCGTAACGGGACGGTGTTCTTCCGGCCCGATGGCACGTTCACACGAGTTGATTACGGCGATTGCGGCAATGCGTTGATCGATCAAAACGCGACCAACACCACGACGGTCACGATGTATCACACCTATTTCAATCAGGTGAATGCATTCATTGGAACCACCCGCAACTTAAACGTCCCGTGCGCGACCGATGGCAACTGGGCTTTTCGCGGTGCCGGAGGCAACGATCCCACTCCTGTTTGCGATGGATCGCCCGCGGGGCAGTCAAACGGCATCTCGATCTCTGATACCGTCAATTATTACGCTCCACAGGCGCTAGGTCCTGGAAACCCCAACACATGGTATTTTGGCACCGACAAACTCTATCGTTCGATCAACCGCGCAGACACCGCGACGGTGGTCAGCCAGGTGCTCCAAAGTGTCGTGCCGATCAGTGCCATCGCCATTTCGCCGAAGGATGACAACGTCCGTTTGGCGGGCTTAAACAACGGAAAAGTTTTCGCGACCATCAGCGGCGGCAGCGCGCTCATACAAGTCGCTGGCGTTGGCTCAACGGTCGGGACCGCCACGACGCCGGCAACGGGAGTCGGACGCATTCTCGTGGATCCAAATAACAAGGCGGTAGCCTACGTCGCGTTTTGCGGTTACGGCACGCCGGCGTCGCCCGTCGCGCACGTTTGGAAAACAACCAACCTGAATTCCTTGCCGGCAGGACCGGTGATCTTCACGCCAATGTCGAATGGGCTTCCCGACATTCCGGCGAATGCTCTGGCGATTGATCCGATGACCGGTTCAGTCGGCGCCAATTCGACCGACCTCTATGTCGGGACCGACGCGGGTGTTTACTTCTCTTCCGATGGAGGGGCGAATTGGGCGGTTTATGGAAATGGCTTTCCGCATTGCGCCGTGTTCGGTCTGGAAATTCAGAACCCTTATCGTCTTATCCGGGCCGCAACTCACGGACGCGGTCTCTATGAAACCGCCACCAGCTTCCATCCGCTAAGGATCACCGCGGTGACCCGGCTCGCCAACGGACACATTCGTCTGCAAGGAGTCGGACTGGCGAATCTGTCCTACACCGTCGAGGCATCTCCCGATCTGGGTCCCGGCAGCTTTGCGCCCATTGGATTGGTCACCGCCAACGCCGCCGGCGCGCTCGATTATGACGATGCAACTGCGGTCGGTCTCAGCCGGCACTTTTATAGAATCACTTATCCATAACGGTTCTTGCGACCGATGTCTGATCCGTTTTGTTTTGAAAGCAGTCATCGTACAAGAACTCCGCCCCAACATGATCCGCACCGAAGGCGATTACTCGACGGACAAGATTCCCCTCGTTACGAAGTAGAGGACTCCGCAACGCGATCCTTGAGCGGGGAATGGAGCGGAGCGACCTAGCCTGCCCCAGGCAGCCCGAAGGGTGGCCGCGGCGACGGCCAGCAACCTGTGCTTCGCGGTGGGCGGAAGAACCACATGACCGCGCTTACAGTTCGTCCCCCGGCAGCGGCGGATTGGCGGGGACATGGGCGAGGATTTCATCGACTTTTGCCCAGTTCGCGCGGCGGGCGCGTTCGGCGATGTTGGGGCGCTGCGGGGATTTGTCGAGTTGTGCCGTGAGCGCACTGGCGATGAGGTGATCCACGCTGAGGCGCTCGCGGGAGGCGAGTTCGCGGGCCGGGGCGGCGATGCTGTCCGGGATTTCCACCTGTAGTTTCATGGCGAAGGAATCGTCGCCGCAAGATCGTGCGGTTGGCAAGACTTCGTTCACGGCAATGCAGGGCCAAAGGCCCCGAGACAAGCCAGCTAGGGCAACGCCCTGGATTGGAAGGGAAAAAAATCCCAAGCCCTGAATGGGCGACATCCATTGTAGCGCCCTTTCAGGGCTTGGTCGTGAACGGGGCTGCATTCCCAAGGCGTTGTCTTGGGCTGGCTTGATTGCGCACCTTTGGTGCTCATTCCTGGTCCACACCAAGGTGGATGATAGGCTCTGATCTAATGCTTTCTCGTTTGCGGCGCGACCTCGGTGCGGAGCGGAGGGAGGTCGGCGGGGTTGAAGGCATCGGAAGGCGGGAGAGGAACGGCTGGGGATGGAGCGGGAATGATCTTCGGCGGCTGGGGTTCGGCGACCGGGTTGCCGGCTTTGGTGGTGACTTTTCCGCGGGCCACTTTCACGTCCTCCACGCGCAAGGGCGAGCCGTCGTGGGCGCGCAGGAAGGGGTTCATTTCGTCGAGGTGAAAGGGGCGGGAGCCGCGGCGGCCGAAGACGACGGTCTGGCCGCCGGTTTCATCCACCACGCGGTCGCGGTCGAGGCCGCGGGAGACGGCGAGCATGGGTTCCTTGGTGGGATAGGTGGCGATGAGTTGCGGCGCAGGACGAGGGCTGAAGCCGGCGGCACCCTCGACGGTGTCGGGTGAGATGAGTTGGATGATGCGCAAGCCATTCCGACCGTCGGCGACGAGCGCATACATCGACGCCGAAACGGAACCGATCTGCACGGCACGGACATCGTTCAGTTTGCCGTCGGCGGTGAAAAGCTGGTCGAGCCGCGGGCGCTCGGGATTTTCCACGTCGATGATGGCGAGGCCGTCCGGGCCGTCGGCCACATAGACATAGGCGCGCGCGGCGTAGAGCTTGGCCGCGTGGCGCAGGGGCACGACCGCGCGCGGGAGGGCGCGCGGGTGCTCGGGGTCGGCGAGGCTTATTACTTTCAAGCCATCGTCATCGGTGACAAAGGCGTATTGGAACTGGATGGCGATGGCGCGCGGGTTGCGGAGGAAGCCATCGGCGAGTTCGCCCACGAGTCGCGGCTGCTCGGGCTGATCGACATCGACCACGGCCAGGCCGCGCGCGGTGCAGAGATAGACGCGATGCCCCGCGCAGACGGCGTGCTCGGCGCCGGTGAGTTTCCCGTCGGGATTGAAATGATCGCCGATGACCTTGCCGCTGGCGTCCTTGAGCTTGGCACGGTTGAGGAAGTTATTCTCCGGGTCGCCGTCGAAGAGCGAGGCGACGTTCACGACCACAAGACCCTCCTCGCGGTCGGCGACAAAGACGTAGCCATGCACCGGGTGAATCGGCTGCTCTTCATTGTCGGGCGATTGCACGCGCAGCGGGTCATTCAGCAGCGTGCTCGGCATCGCCACCGCGGTAGCATGCTTGGTCCGCACATAAGTCCGCTGCCCGCCAAGCGGTGAAACCGGCGAGCTGACGATCCGCTCGCTGAATCCCTTTTGATCGATGTTCGCGACATCGAATACTTCAAGCCCTGCGGAGCCATTGGCGGTATAGAGATACTCTCCGCGCAAGGTCAGATCATTGATCTCTTGGGCGTGGTGCTCGTAGGCGGTAGTCAGCTTTCGCTCATTGGTGAGGTGCTCGGCGAAATTGCGGGGGTAGGCCGTTTTGTGAAACGCACTGCCAATCGCGCATTGGGGTTCTTCCGGCTCAGTCCAGATGACGCCGTGCAGCGAACCCTCTCCGCCGATCCATGCGTAGCGGCCAAAGAAGTTCACCGTACCCGTGCCGAATCCGAGCAGTTGGGTCATCCATGCGTTGTTATCGTTGGCTTTCGACAGGTGGCAGTCGGTGCAGGTCTTCGTGGTGCCTTTGCCGCTGGTGGTGTGGGCAAAGTGCGGGTTGAAAGCCTGGCCGCTGTAACCGTCGCCGCTCACGGTCTGCTGCTGCGAATAGACCCACTCGCGGTTGGCGTTTTGGGAACC
>JAYVNN010000397.1:0-3372 GCA_043758435.1 Chthoniobacter sp. | reverse complement strand
CGTGATCGAACCGCCGGGGTCCCTCGACTCCGCTGCGCCCATCCTCCCTCCTGCGCTGCGCTCGGGATGACCCGCGATGGAAGCGCCATACCTCCACGGGCACCACTCCTTCATTCGCCCTCCGCATTTTGCGCCCACGACCCTCCGCGATCCGTGATCATTTTTTCCACCGCCGCGAGGTCTTCATACGACAGATGCTTGCGTTGGTATTTGCGAAACAGAACGTCGCGCAGCTCGATCAAATCCTCGACGAGCGGATCGTCATAATACGTCCACGACGGCTCGCCTTTGACCTTCGCCTGCACGCGCCAGCGCTTGCCGAATTTCTCGGCGCGGACTTCGCGTTTCTCGCCGTCGGCGGTGGTGTGTTTCCAAACGTGGGTGTTGCGCATCGTGTTTTGGTGTGGAGCGACCGGAGCTTTTGGCAAAGATGTGCGGGCATTGAAAGACCTCGCCAAAATATTCGGCTACCTCGCCGCGATCATCCTCCTCGGCGCGCTGCTCGCGCCGCCGCTTTACTGGGCCGCGCAATGGCTGGCGGGGCACGGTGTCTTTCCGGCGCTCGCGGGTTTCAAGTTTCAGAAATTCTTCAATCGCGCCGCGCTCATCTCCGCGTTGCTGCTGCTTTGGCCGACGATTCGCGCGCTGCGCATCGGCGGCTGGCGCGATCTCGGAATCGAGCCCGACCCGCGCTGGCGGCAGCACTTGCTCGCGGGCTTCGTCATCGCCGGAGCCGCGGTTGCGCTGATGGCGGCGGCGTATCTTTACCTCGGCATCTACCGGCTCCGCGGCGAAATCGAGTGGGGCAAAATCCCCGTCATCGCGCTCTCCGCAGTCACCGTCGCGTTTCTCGAGGAGGCACTTTTCCGTGGCGCGATTTTCGGTCTGCTGCGCCGCTCTCTGCGTCCGGCGTCCGCGCTGCTCGCGGTCACGGCGCTGTTCTCCATCGTTCATTTTCTCAAGCCCGACGACAGTTACGAACCGCCGCCCGTCGGCTGGCTCTCGGGCTTCGATTTGATCCCGCACACGTTCCACCAATTCGCCGAGCCGATGACGCTGCTCGCCGGCTTCACCACGCTCTTTGCACTCGGCTGGCTGTGCGGCGACGCGGCGCTGCGCACGCGCGCGCTGTGGATGAGCATCGGCCTGCATGCGGGCGTGGTTTTGGTGAAGATGAGTTTCAACGTGATCGCGAAGTTTTCTGTAAAAACAAACCTGCGCGGCGCGTTTTTGCCGTGGGTGGGCGACCGCTTTGAAAATGGCCTCGTCCCCGTGACCGCGCTGCTCCTCGCGTGGGGTGCGGTGCGGCTTTGGCTCGCGTATGAAAATCGGCACGACACTGCGGCGCGCGGGTGAGGCGCTGGCCTCGCTGCTCTATCCGCCGCACTGCGCGAATTGCGGGGCGGACACGGAGAGCGGCGTGCATGTGTGCGCGACTTGCGCGGGGCAGGCGAAAAAAATTGCGGCTCCATTTTGCCGGCGGTGTTCGGAGCCGTTCGACTGGGACATCAGCAGCGAGTTCACCTGCGCGAATTGCGCGGATCGCACGCTGCATTTCGACTGCGCGGTGGCGCGCTATCTCAGCCGCGGGGTGGTGCGGGAGTTTGTGCATCGCTTCAAATACGACCGGCACTTTTACCTCCGCCGTCCGCTCACCGACTGGCTCGCCGAGACGCTCGACGACGAGCGCATCCGCGCACAGCCCATCGACGCGCTGGTGCCCGTGCCACTCCATAGCGCGCGGTTTCGCGAGCGCGAATTCAACCAGGCCGACGTGCTCGCGGAACTGCTCGGCAAACGCGCCGGCCTGCCGGTGCGGCGCGCGCTGGAGCGCATCCGCTACACCACCACGCAGACGCGGCTCGACCGGCAGGAACGGATGGAAAACTTGCGCAATGCCTTCCGCCTGCGCGACACTCCCGCCGTGCAAAACCGCCACCTCGTTTTAGTCGATGACATCTTCACCACGGGCTCAACCGTGGACGAATGCGCGCGCGTCCTGCGCGCAGCCGGCGCGGCGTCCGTCCGTGTTGTGACTGTCGCCCGCGGCTGATTCCATCCACCTTCCCGACCCATGGGTATTTTTTCCAAACCATCCTTTCACTCCGACAAGAAGCGCGAATTTCCCGAGGGGCTCTGGCAGAAATGCCCGAGTTGCGCGGAGATGATTCACAACCTCGATCTCGTGCAGAATTTCCGCGTCTGCCCGAAGTGCGACCACCACATGACGCAGACCGCGCACGAGCGGCTGGAGATGCTGCTCGACGCTGGGACGTTCGAGGAACACGACGCGAATATGGTGTCGGTCGATACGCTGAAATTCACCGGCATGGCGAGCTACACCGACCGGCTGAAGAGCTACCAGAAAAAGACGGGGCTGAAGGACGCGGTCATCAGCGGCTTTGGCGCGATCGAGGAGCAGCGCGTGTCCATCTCGGTCATGGATTTCAATTTCATCGCCGCCACGATGGGCTCGGTCGTCGGTGAAAAACTGACGCGCTGCGTGGAGCGCGCGACGAAGGAACGCCTCCCGGCGATCATCGTCTCCGCGTCCGGCGGCGCGCGGATGTACGAGGGCGTGCTCAGCCTTTTGCAAAGGGCGAAGACCTGCGGCGCACTGGCGCTGCATGCCAAGGCGGGGCTGCCCTACATCTCGGTGCTCACGCATCCGACGACGGGCGGCGTGAGCGCGAGCTTTGCGACCATCGGCGACATCAATATCGCGGAGCCAAAGGCGATGATCGGATTCGCCGGGCCGCGGGTGATCAAGGAGACGACGCATCAGGACTTGCCGCCAGATTTTCAGACCGCCGAATTCCTCGAAGACCACGGGCTGGTGGACATGATCGTGCATCGCAAAAAGATGCGCGAAACGCTGGGCAATCTGCTCGGCTACCTCGCCACCGCGAAGTGAATTACGATGAGGCCGTCGCCTGGCTTTACGCCACGCAGCTACACGGCATCCACCTCGGGCTGGAAAACATCGAGCGGCTCACCGAGGTGCTTGGCATCAGGGTTTCCGGGCCGAATGCGCCAAAATTCCTGCATGTCGCCGGGACGAACGGCAAGGGCTCGGTCTGCGCGATGCTCGACGCGTGCTGCCGCGCGGCGGGTTTACGCACAGGGCTTTTCACGTCGCCGCATCTGGTGACGTTTCGCGAGCGGATGCGGCTCGATGGCGAGATGATCGGCGAGGAGGAAGTCGCCGACGGGTTGAGCGAGATTCGTGCGCTGACGGAGAGCTGGGAGCACGCGCCGACCTTTTTTGAAATCGCGACCGCGCTGGCGCTGGCGTGGTTTCAGCAGCGCGGTGCCGAAGTGGTGGTGCTGGAGACCGGCTTAGGCGGACGGCTCGACGCGACGAATGTGGTG
>JAYVNN010000396.1:0-3395 GCA_043758435.1 Chthoniobacter sp. | reverse complement strand
ATGATGTGCTCGAAAAGATGCGCGAACCCGCTCCGCCCCGCCGGGTCATCCTTCGACCCGACGTGATACCACACATTGATCGCCACCGTCGGCGTCGCATGATCCGTCGCGGCATACACTTCCAGCCCATTCGCCAGCGTGCGATGCGTGAACTCCATCGCCGGAATCGCCACCGGCTCCGCACCGCGCAGCGTCAGCGCGAGAAAAGGGAGGAGCAAAATGCGGCGCATGCGTTTCGTCTAGTCAGGCAGCGCCACACTCGCAACCGCCATCGCTGCGATGCCCTCGCCGCGGCCGAGAAAACCCATCCGCTCATTCGTCGTCGCTTTCACCCCGACCCGCGCGACCGGAATCCCCAGCGCCGCCGCGAGATTCTCCTGCATCTGCGCGACATGCGGGCCGATCTTCGGTTCCTCGGCGATGAGCGTGGCGTCGATATTGATCACGCGCCCGCCTTTCTCCCCGACGAGCGCGGCGGACTTCCGTAAAATCTCGAGGCTGCTGATGCCGCGGATGGATTCGTCGCTGTTCGGAAAATGATGCCCGATGTCCCGCTCGCCAATCGCCCCGAGCACGGCGTCCGCAATCGCATGCACGAGGACGTCCGCATCGCTGTGCCCGTCGAGTCCGTGGGTGTGCGGGATTTCCACGCCCCCAAGAATCAGCGCGCGGTTTTCCGCGAAGCGATGCACGTCGTAGCCGATGCCGGTGAGGTTCATAGTTCGAGGTCGATGCGCCCGCTCGACGCGACGACGGAGATTTTCTCCGGGTTGTCCTCGCGTGGCGTCATCGCGAATTGTCCGCCCGCGGATTCGACGAGCAGTTTTCCCGCAGCGACATCCCACAGGCTCACGCTCTGCTCGATGTAAGCGTCGAGCCGGCCGCATGCGACGTACGCGAGATCGAGCGCGGCGCTGCCCATGAGCCGGCACTTGCGCGCACGCATGACGTACTTTTCGAGCATCGGCAGACCGGCGGAGATCGTCGTCTTCGATTTCGAGAAGCCGATGGAAAGCGTGGCGTCCGCGAGCTGCGTGCGCGTGCTCACATGAATCGGTTTGCCGTTGAGCGTCGCCGCCGTGCCGCGCGCCGCGGCCCACAGCTCGTCGCGCATCGGATCGTAGATCACGCCGGTGATGATTTCGCCGCGCTCGCGCAGCGCGATGGAGATGCAGAAGTGCGGGATGCCGTAGAAATAATTCACCGTCCCGTCGATCGGATCGACGATCCATTGGAAGTCGCTCGCCTGGTTTCCAGCGATGCCCTCCTCGCCATAAATCGCGTGCTCGGGAAACTCCGCGAGGAGCAGCGCGGTGATGAGATCCTGCGTGCGCACATCGAGTTCGAGCTTGATGTCGTGGGCGTGGAATTCATTCACGTCGAGCGCCTGTCCGAAGTGCTCGCGGAGCAGTTCACCGGCGGCGCGGGCCGCGGCGGTGGCGGCGTGCAAATAAGTGTGGGCGGGCATTGGCGGGCGGTGAGGGCGGCGGATAGTGGGTAAAAAAAGTGGGAGGAGAAACGAATTTCTCCTCCCACTTGTGAGAGTAACGGGGAACCCGCTACTTATTTCTTCTTCTTAACTGCTTTCTTAGCAGGAGCCGCTTTCTTAGCGGGCGCTTTTTTGGCCGCCGGTTTCTTGGCCGCCAATTTCTTGGCTGGCGCTTTCTTCGCGGTGGCTTTTTTTGCAGGAGCTTTTTTAATTGCCATCGATAATCCCCCCTTTCAATCCGCAGTAGCGGGTCACAGAAATTTGTTGAGCGTGTGTGGTGTTGGTCATCACTCGAATTGCGTGTGTGGTTAGTGATGTTGGGCAAAACCGTCAACGGATTTTTTCTTGCGCGCGCTGAAATTTTTCCGTTGGGCGCAGATTCTCGCCCGTGCTCAGCGCACTCGCGGAGCGTGAATGCAAAATGTGCATCGCCCGCACGCCTTGTGTTCATGCGGCTTGCGCGGCAATTGGAAAAAATCCGCGCGCCCTTCGCCGGAAAAATTTCCGTCGCGCGCATCGCGCGAAAAAAAATCGCGCTACTTTTGCGCGGCGATGATCTGCGCCGCGCGTTCGACGATGTCGTCGGTGCTCCACAAACGTCCGACGCCCTCATATCCGCACGCGAGCAGGCCTTCCTCCGGCCCGATGAATTCCACGCCGCGCGCTTTCAGCAGCGTTACATTTTGCTGCACCGCGGAGTGCTGCCACATCTTCCCATTCATCGCCGGCGCGATGAGCACGGGCGCGAGCGTGGCGAGCGCGATCTCGCAAATCGCGTTGCCCGCAAAACCGTGCGCAAGTTCCGCGAGGATGTTCGCCGTCGCCGGCGCGACGAGCAGCAGCGCCGCGCGATCCGCGAGGTCGATGTGCACCGGCTTCCATTCGCCGCTCCCGAAGACGCTCGTGACGACGGGGTTTTTCGAGAGCGTCTGCATGGTCAGTGGCGTGATGAATTCCTGCGCGCCATGCGTCATCACCACATGCACCTCGCAGCCGCGCTTGCCGAGTTTGCTCACGAGATCGGCGGCTTTGTAGGCCGCGATGGAGCCGGTCACGCCAACGATAACGACGGGCGCGCTCACGCGAGAATCATCCTCCGGCTCAGGTACCGCTCCGCGCGCATGATGGCGCGGAATTTCTGCAAGTCCTCCTCCACCGAGCCGCTGATCAGCGTGTAGCGGTAGTCGCGCCACGCCTCCATTTCCGTCGCCGCGTTGGTCAGGCGCATTTCGATTTGCTCCGGCGTCTCCGTCCCGCGCTTCACGAGCCGGTGGCGCAGTTCATCGAGGCTCGGCGGCATCATGAAAATGTCCGCGATGGACGCGCGAATCTCCGCATTCGCATCGCTGCGGATCATCCGCGCGCCCTGCACGTCGATGTCGATCAGCACATCCACACCCGCCGCGAGCTGATCGATGACCGCCGCGCGCCGCGTGCCGTAATGATTCCCATGCACCTCCGCCGATTCGAGAAACTCCCCCGCCGCCAGCTTCCGCGCAAAATCATCCGCCGTGAGAAAGTGATAGTCCTCGCCGTCGATCTCGCCCGGCCGCGGCGGGCGCGTGGTGCAGGAAACGGAATACACAAAATCCGCGCCCGGCCGCAGCGCATTGAGCAGCGTGCTTTTCCCCGCACCCGACGGCGCGGACACGACAAACAAAATCCCGCGGCGGTGAAATTCCCGGCTCATTCGATGTTCGCGATTTGCTCCCGGATTTTCTCCATCTCCGCCTTGCACCCCACGACGTGCTGCGAGATTTCCACATCGTTCGCCTTCGCCCCCAGCGTGTTGAATTCCCGACCGATTTCCTGGCACATGAACTCCAGCGTGCGCCCCACCGGCTCCTGCTTCCGCAGCAGATGCGCGAACTGCACGAAGTGACTTTCCAGCCGCGTCAGCTCCTCC
>JAYVNN010000395.1:0-3405 GCA_043758435.1 Chthoniobacter sp. | reverse complement strand
GAAGCCCGACACGCGCGCCTTTTCGCCGATCTTCAGCGCGCTCAAAACGTCGCCCGCCTCCGCCGTCATGCCGCGATCCTCTCCACGCGCACATGCTCGCCGAGGTCGCGCCCGATGGCCACGCGCATGCCGAAGAGCGAGCAGATGATCGCCGCGCCGTCCGAGATTTTGCGCACCTCGGCGCGGTCGTAAAAGCCGAGTTCCCGCAGCCGCACGCACTCCTGGCAGTCCGGGCAAATCGAAACCACGCGCAGCCGCTCGCCGCATTTGGCGCGGGCGAGCGTGAGTTCGGGCTGGGCCGTTTTCGTCGTCATTTTTCGGAGGCGGAGGAAAGTAACAGTTTTTGAGATCGTGTCGCAACAAACTTTCCCAGCAGCGCCTGTCCGTCTCTCCTCAAATCTCCTGATCCACGCATTCGGCGAAACTTTTCCCTTCGGCTGGCTTGCCCACGAGTGCCACCATCCATAATCTTCCGAATCTATGGCGAGCGCTGCGCAACTTAAGGCCCTGCTGCAAAGTCACGCTGACGGCGATGACTCGCGGTTTTATTCCGTCGGCCTCCAACTCGCGGCAGCGGAAGCGCGCAAGGGGCACGCCGACCTTGCAAAGGAGTTGCGCAACATCGTGGAGAAAACGCGGACCCGCGATTCGCAACGCGGCGCGCACGAGAACATACTGCACATCGCGCAGCCACAGGGCGAAGTGGCGGACCTGCTGACGGTTCGGCAACCGGCTGCGAGGCTTTCCGACCTCATTCTCGACGAGGCCGCCGCCACACACGTTCGTCGCGTGCTGCACGAGCAATCTCAAATCGACAAACTCAAATCCCACGGCCTTCGCGCGCGGCAGACGCTCTTGCTCACGGGTCCGCCCGGTTGCGGAAAGACGCTGACCGCTTCGGCCATTGCGGGGGAATTGGGGCTGCCGCTTTTCATTGTGCGGTTGGAAAGTCTGATGACGCGCTACCTCGGTGAAACTGCTGCGAAGCTCCGGCTGATTTTTGAGGCAGTGGAGAAAACCCGCGCTGTTTATTTGTTCGATGAGTTTGATTCCATTGGCATCGCGCGCGGTTCGGAGAATGACGTCGGCGAAATGCGACGCGTGCTGAACAGTTTCCTCGTCTTCGTCGAAAACCACCGCGGCAACAGCGTCATCATCGCCGCCACCAACCATGGCCATTTGCTCGACCGTGCGCTCTATCGCCGCTTCGACGACCTAATTGAACTCGGTCTGCCCGGCGTTGAGTTGGCCGAACGTACATTCCGAGAACGGCTGGCGGGACAAAAGAGCCAGCGCCTCAGCTACGCGAGAATCGCGGCGGCTGCTGAAGGCCTGAGCTTCGCTGAAATCACCCGAGTATGCGAGGAGTCCATCAAGGACATCCTCCTTCACGATAAGAAAATCCTCACGACCAGCGACGTGATGCGGGTCATCAGCGAACGGCGGCTGTTCTTGGATAAGCGCCATGTTCAGTAACGCACATGCCCGGAGAACAATCAGCGGTCCTGCGCCATCTCGACTACTCGGGTCGGGCGAAGCCCCAGCCCTACACGGCGAAAGGCGGTGGTGGCGGGGCATTCAAACTCTTCCCTCGCCAGCGCGCTGCGCACGCGGGAAAACTGCGCGGTGAGCTTCAACAGGCGCAGGTTGAGTCGGAGCGCCTGCGCCTTACTAAAGAACTCGCAAACTACGGGGAGGACGCGGGCATCAATCTGGAGATTCGAGGCGCTCCGAATCATTCGCTGAAGCTTGAAGCGCTTGATTCGCCGCGCTTCGGCATAACCTTGGAAAATGTCCGTGAGGAGTCCGTCGATTTGGTCGGCGGAGTGAAAGCCGTAGCGGTCGTGGCGACAGTTTTCGTGAAGCACGGAAAGCTCACATATATGACTAAGCGCGTGGAAGACTATGCCCGCATGGCCACACGCACGGACAAGAACGGTAAGGTCATCCACGCAGACCACGAGAACTTCATCGCGAACATCGAATCCATCGGCATTGCTGCTATCGAGGCGTTCTGGACTTCAAAGCATCCGCTACCTGCAATGGATGTCGCAGCGTGGTGGGAAGTGTGGGTGCGCGTTGGCTCGGAGGCGGAGCGCGGGCGACACGAGGACGCCGTCAGTGCCGAGGCCGAACGACTCGGAATGCAACGCAAACACGGGAAGCTCGTTTTGCCCGAGAACACCGTCTTTCTCATCAAGACCACACGACGGACACTTGCCTTGGCGACCGCCTTGCTGAATTTCGTGAGCGAACTGCGGCACCCTGCGCTCACCGCGGAATTTTTCATCGAACAAACGCCCGCCGAACAACAGCAGTGGGCGGCGGACTTGAAGGCACGGCTCATTTTCCCAACGGATGACGCACCCGCCGTCTGCGTCCTCGATACCGGCGTAAATCGCGGACATCCGCTGTTGTCTGACCTGCTCGCCGAAACCGACCACGACACAGTGCGCGCGGAGTGGGGAAAGGACGACCATTACACAAACGGCCACGGCACGCAGATGGCCGGGTTGGCAGCGTATGGTGATCTCACGCCGCTCCTGGAAACCGATTCGCAAGTCACGCTCTCGCATCGGCTGGAGTCGGTGAAGATTCTCCCTCGTTTCGGCAGCAACGAGCCGGAGCACTACGGTTCCATCACGCAGGAGGCGATGTCGCAGGCGGAAATCAATGCACCGGAACGGAAGCGAGTGTTTGCCCTGGCTGTGACCGCAAGCGATGCGCCTGACTTCACGGAGAATGGCAAACCGAGCGCATGGTCCGCTGCGCTCGACAGCCACACGTCCGGTGCGATGGAAGACGACGATACGAAGCGTCTTGTGTGTGTGTGCGGCGGAAACGTGTGGCTGCGCAATCGCAACGAGTATCCGAGCCTCAACGAACTGACCTCGATTGAAGATCCTGCTCAGTCTTGGAACGCAATCACCGTGGGAGCCTTCACGGCGAAGGACATCGTGACCGACCACAACGGGGACATCGTTCCTGACGCCCTCTGCATCGCCGCTCGTGGTGGGCTTTCGCCTCACAGCGCGACAAGTTGTCTTTGGACATCGCCGGAGTCACGCCACTGGCCGCTTAAATCCGATGTGGTTTTCGAGGGAGGGAATGTCGCGTCGGATAGTGCGGGCAATCGTGAGGAACGCGACAGCCTTTGCCTGCTCTCGACAAATTCTGACATTCAGCAACGGCTCTTCGCGACATTCTGGGCAACCAGCGCAGCTACCGCGCTTGCAGCAAGAATGGCCGCACAAATCCAAGCTGCGTATCCTGCCTTCTGGCCTGAAACGGTGCGGGCATTGGTCGTCCACTCTGCGGATTGGACCGCGGAGATGAAGCGTGGCGCCAACCTCGGCAACAAAGGCCATGTGGCGCACATCCTACGGCGATTCGGTCACGGTGTTC
>JAYVNN010000394.1:0-10529 GCA_043758435.1 Chthoniobacter sp. | reverse complement strand
GCGTCGGCCTTGTCCTGCCCTTCGTGGAAGTAGCGGATCTCGGTGGCGTCCATTTTGCGGCCGGGATTTTTCGCGAGCGAGGCGTCGAAGCCCGCGCCTTCCAGAATGGGCACGAGCGCCTTGGCGGTATCGCGCTGGGTGTCGTCGGAATAGAAAAGATAGACGCGCGCTTTTTGCTCCGTCGCGGGCAGGCCTTTGTCGATCTCCTGCTCGATGCGCCCGAGGGTGCGGCCGAGCGTGGTGCGGATTTCGGTGAGGTCGGTTTCCACGGCTTCGCTGGCGTTGAGCTTCGAGGCTTTTGCCTTGATGGAACTGACTTCCGCGAGCAAGGGCGCGAGGCCGCCGATTTCGGCGCGCGCTTTGACGAGCCGCTGCTGCATGTCGTCGGCGCGGGCCTTGGCGGCTTTCTCCGCGGCCTGCGCGGTTTTCTCGGCGGCCTCGGCGGCGGTGCGTTTGGCGTCGGCGTCGGCGACCTGCTGGTGCGCCTCGTTTTCGCGCTGCTGCGTGGCGGCTTCGCGCTCGCCGATTTGCTGCGCGCGGGTCTGCCAGGTGGTGACTTCAAAGATCGAGTAAAGCAGCCACAGCACGCCGACGGCAGCGGGCACGAGGGCGATGAGCATGACGCGCTGGCGGAGGCGCTTTTCCTTGAGGTTTGCTTTGAAAAGCGACTGTTCGAGATCGGCGTTGGGTGTATTCTGTGCGACCATAGTTTCCGGGTTCGTGTTTTATCCGACAATTTCTTCCGCGCGGCGCACGAGCGGTTCGCGCTGGCGGCTCGGGAGCGTTTCATCCGCCAGCCCGCTGCGCGTGTAGCGCATGCCGATGAGCCCCTGGCCGAAATATTCCGCACGCGCCTGCACGAGCATGGCCTGGCAGGCGATGAAGGCGGCGAAGCCCGCGAGGAGCAGGCATTGCGTGAGGCCCATCAGCACCGCGGGCACCGCGAGGATGGCGAAGCCGAGCGCGGCGAAAAGCATCCAGCGCGCGAGCCGGCGGAGGTCGAGGATGGTCTCGTGCCGCGTCTGGATGGCGGCGTCGAGCGACTGCAAAACGGGCGCGGTCACCACGGACGGACGGAGCGGCAGCGGGCCTGGAGTGCCGAGATGCCGCGCCACTGCGCGCGCGATCTCCTGCAATTCCGCGTCGCGCTTTTCCAGCCCGAGCCCGTCGAGCGCGGCATTGATGCTGTTGGCCGCGTCGAGTTCGTTCAGCCCGGCGAGTTCGAAAAGGCAATGGCTCGCCAGCACCCAGCAGATTTTCAACCCCTGCTCGCGCTCGCTTTCGAGCAGCGCCGGGAGTTTCGCGCGGAGGACAAAATCCGATTCGAGAAAAATGTCGCTCACGATCAGCATGGCGACCTTGCGGCTCGCGAGCACGTCGGCCAGCTCCGTTTTCCAAGTCCCGCTCCGCAGCCGCCGCTCGTCCCACACGACCATGCCCTCGTTTCCGACCACGGGTTTGATCGCCGCGTGAATGCGGTCGAACCATTTTTTTTCGGGAAAGCAGTAGGCGATGAAAACTCCGGTGCGTGCGGACATAGGCGTGAGCCGGACAAACTGCCACCAACCCACGCCGGACTTCAACCATCGGATTCGCCGGCGCGAGATTCCCGCTTGCACCGCCCGCGGCAGCAGGGTGGAACTGGCGCGTCGCCACTCCCATGAAAACCACCTTCACCACCACCGACCTGCACGCTTCCGTCATCGCCGTCCCGCCGCTCTGCCGCGATGCCAGTCTGAAAACGAACGCGGTGGAGAATGCGAAGCTCATCCGGCACATCGAGGCGGGCGGGGTCTCGACGCTGCTCTACGGGGGCAATGCGAATTTCTACAACATCGCGCCCTCGGAATACGCGGCGGTGCTCGATCAGCTCGAAGCCGCCGCCGCGCCGGAGACGTGGATCGTGCCGGGCGTGGGGCCGTATTTCGGGACGATGATGGATCAGGCGGCGCTGCTCGCGACGCGGAAATTTCCGACGGCGATGGTGCTGCCGACGGTCGCGGTGAGCACGCCGGAGGGTGTGCGCGCGGCGGTCATGCAGTTTGTGGAAAAGGCGGGCATCCCCGCGGTGCTCTACGTGAAGGACGAAAAATACGTGACCGTGGAAGTGGTAAAGTCGCTCGTCGCGGCGGGCGTGATTTCGTGGATCAAGTACGCGGTCGTGCGCGACGATCCCGCGGTCGATCCGCTGCTGCGCGCGATTGTGGACAGCGTCGATCCGGCGCTCGTCGTCAGCGGCATCGGCGAGCAGCCAGCGATCACGCACTGGCGGGATTTTGGCGTGCGCGCTTTCACCTCCGGCTGTGTGTGCGTGGCTCCGCGGCGCTCGCAGGAAATGCTCGCCGCACTGCGCGCCGGCGACTTCGCCCGCGCCGAGGAAATCCGCGCGGGTTTCAACTCCCTCGAAGCGCTGCGCAATGCGCATGGGCCGATCCCCGTTTTACACCACGCTGTCGATCTCGCGAACATCGCCGCCACCGGCCCGGCGCTCCCGCTGATGGCCGATCTCGGCGAAGAATTGCGCGCCGAAATTTTCCCCGCGGCGACGGAGCTGCTCAGTTGGAACGAGGGGTAAAAACCTCCCGCAACACGCGCGAGTCTTTCAGCGGCGAAACAAAGATAACTGGAGTTGGGGAGCGTCCTCTTTCATCAGCGAAGGCTACTTATCCCTCCGCTCCCGGCGGATCAAGCAAACGGCGCGGAAGGTCGCGCGCTCCGGGCACGACGCGGAATGCGACAAGTTCTCCGTCGGAAATTCGATAGTAGATGAGGTGACGGTCGAATGGTTTCTCCACGAGGCAGAAGCGCAAGCCCGCGAGTTCCGGCTCCGGGTAATCACAGAGTTTCCCGAGGTGGGGATGCAGGGCGAGACGCTCCAGCGTGGCTTCCACGGCGCGCGCGTAGTCGAGAGCCAGAGTTTCATCCCGCTGCCGGGCGTGCCAGCGGGCCTGCTTTGCCACATCGGCGGGGAAGTCGTCGGTATAGACGACCCGCAAGCTCATGCGCCGCGCTCTTCGGCGATGACGCGCCGGGCCAACTCCACAAAGTCGCCTTTCCGATATGGATGCGTGGGCTTGGTCACCGCGGCTCGCAGCGAAGACTTGATTTCCGCTGCACCGGAGCCGTTTGGCAATTCCTGTGCAGACTCGGCGTGAAGCCGTTCTTGAATCAACCGATCCACGACCTCATCGGGCGTCGCGTAGCGACCGGTCTTTAACTGCGCCTGCACGATCTCTTCGGCTTGTTTGCTGAGTGTCACGGTCATGGGGGCATTTTCCGCCGCATCACCAGTCCGTCAATGACCAGCTCCGCTCAGTCTTTCCCCTGCGTGGGAAAAAGGAGCGTATCGACGTAGCGCTGGTTGGTCTGGCGGAGGCGACCGACGAGGATGCGGCCGATGGCGATGAGGAACTTGAACGCCGCGGTGGGATAGACGCCGGCGGCGGCGGAGATGGCGGCCTGGGTGATGCGGAGGAGCGTGCAGTCGTCCGCGGCGACGACATCGGCGGAGCGGAGGCCCGCATCGACGAGGGCGAGTTCGCCGAAGAAATCGCCAGGCTGGAGGGAGGCGAGATTCACGTCGCGCCCGCCGCTGTGGTGGAGGACGCGGGCGCTGCCATCGACGAGGATGAACATGCAGTCGCCGTGGTCGTCCTGCTTGACGATGACCTCGCCTTTTTTCCCATCGACGATGTCGAGCAGCTCGATGAAGTCGCCCAGCTCGTCCTCGGTAAATTCCACGAAGAGGGATTTGCCTTTCAGTTTGGCGCGGATCTCGGTGCTGGTGCTCATGGGTGGTTAGTCGAGGATTTTGCCATCGCGAAGGCGGATGCGGCGCGCGGTCTGGCGCGCGATTTCCTCGCTGTGGGTGACGACTAGCAGCGTGGTCCGGCGCTGAGAAGCAATCTTTTCCAGCAGCGCCATGACCTGCGCGGCGCTGGCGGAATCAAGGTTCCCGGTCGGTTCGTCGGCGAGGAGCACGCTGGGCTCGTGGATGAGCGCGCGGGCGATGGCGGTGCGCTGGAGCTGCCCGCCGCTGAGCTGGTGCATGCCGTGGTGCGCGCGGTCGGCAAGGCCGACGAGGTCGATGATGGCGTCCGCTTTGGCGCGCACGTCTTTGATCGCGTCGCCGCGGAGGAGCAGCGGGAGCGAGACGTTTTCGCGGACGGTCATGGTGGGGAGGAGATTGAAAAACTGGAAGACGATCCCGAGCTTGTGCCGGCGGTAGTGGGTGAGTTCGGCTTCGCTGGCGCGGTGGAGCGGGAGGTCATCGACGGTCAGCTCGCCAGCGCTCGGCGTGTCGAGGCCGCCGATGAGGTGCATGAGCGTGCTTTTTCCACAGCCGCTCGGGCCGGTGATGGAGACGAAATCGAAGGGCGCGATTTCGAGCGAGACGTCGTCGAGCGCGGCGATGGAGCCGTAGTGGCGGGAGACGTGGCGGAGGGAGATCAAGTGGAGAGTTTGGAGTTGAGAGTTGCGCGCACTTTGGCGAACGCGCGCACAGAATTCGTCGCGGAGTTTCGCGCAGGCGCATAGAAAGGGGAAGCGCATCGCGCAGCGAGACGTGGCCCAAATTTCCCAACCCTCAACCATCCGCTCTTTCCGCGTCCTCGCGGAAAGCGCCGAGTGGCTGGTCGTGGACAAGCCGCCGCACCTCGCCGCTCATCCGAGCAGGCCGGGGTGCGGGTTCACGCTGTGGGACGGGCTGCGCGAGCTGCTCGCTTTCGAGATCGCGAATGGCGGGCAGGTCTCGATCATCAACCGGCTCGACCGCGAAACGAGCGGGCTGACTTTGATCGCGAAGACGGCGGCGATGGCGCGGACGCTGGGCCTGGAGATGATGGCGCGGCGGGTGGAAAAGGAATACCTCGCGCTCGTGTGGGGCTGGCCGGAAAGCGACGAGTTCGCGGTGGATGCGCCGCTGCTCCGGCGCGGCACGGTCGAGCCGTCGCGCATCTACCTGAAGCGCATGGTGCATCCCGCTGGCGCGGCGGCGCGCACGCGCTTTCGCGTCGAGCAGCGTTTCACCCGCGCGGGCACGAATGGCGGCCGCTTTGCGCTCGTGCGCGCCTTTCCCGAGACGGGGCGCACGCACCAGATTCGCGTCCACCTCGCGCACGCCGGGCACGCCGTCGTGGGCGACAAGCTCTACGGGCCGGACGAGGGCTGCTATCTCGAATTCATCGAGACCGGCTGGACGCCCGCGCTCGCCGCGCGGCTGCTCCTGCCACGGCACGCGCTCCACTCCGCCGCGCTGCGCCTGCCCGCGCTCGGCCTCGCGTGGTCGTCACCGCTTTCCGCGGACCTCGCCGCGTGGATGGCGGAAAATTTTCTCGCGGCCCGGGAAACGCCCGGCCTATAACCACGCCTATGTCCCGATTTGGAAAATGCCAGAACCAAGCAGGTTGCCTCCTCGCCTACCGCGGCGAGGAAACGGAAGTCGAAGACGGCGCTCCTTTCATCTGCACGGAATGCGGCAAGCCGCTGACCGAGGTGCAGCCGCCCTCCGCCATGTGGATGAAATATCTCGGCGGCCTCGCCGTCGTGGGCGTCGTGGGCGTCGGTTTGCTCTTCGCCATCCCGCAGACGCGCGCGCTCATCAAGCCGCACAAAAGCAGCCACGACGCCACGCCCGCGCCGAAGTCCTTGGACGACGGCCCGCCTGATACCGGCCTCACGCCGGAGCAAATCGCCGCCGCCAACGCGCCCGCCGCCGAGCCACCGCCGGAGATGGTCGCCCCGGCGAAAATCGACCTCGACGTTTCCAAAAAGGAAAACAAATCCGTGAAGGCCGAGGTGCTGAAACGCGTGGACCTGATGCCCAAGGTTTCCAATCCGAACAAGGACAAGCTCTACGGCGCGGTCGAGCGCGCACGCAGCATGGGCATCATCCTCACGATTCCTTTTGGCTCGGGTAAAACCGACCTCAGCGCGACGGACATCGCGAAGCTCAAAGCCGAGTTGGAAAAGTCCGAGCTGACGAAAATGCGCGGCGATCCCACGCTGGTCTTCGTCATCCTCGGCTACGCGGACCCGAAGGGCGACGCGCAGAAAAACATCGCCGTCTCGCAGACCCGCGCGGACACCGTGCTGAAGGCGATGCGCGACAAATGCGAGGTCATCAACGTCATGCACACCGTCGGCATGGGCGGCTCGAAACTGCTCGACGCGCACAACCTCGAGAAGAACCGCATCGTCGAGATTTGGGCGGTGCTGCCCTAAATGCCCTACCTCGCCGTCACGGCCGGCCTGCCGCCGAAAGTCTTCGAGCTGAAGCCGGGCACCTGCACGGTCGGGCGTTCGTCGGAGGCGGATTTTTCGCTGAAGCACGTCGAGATTTCGCGGCAGCATTGCCGGTTCACCTGGGACGGGAAGCACTGCCTCGTCGAGGATCTCGGCAGCGTGCGGGGGACGACGGTGAATGGCGAAAAGCTCACCGCGCCGGTCACGTTGCAGCCGGGGGACAAAGTCGCCATCGGGCCGGCGATCGTGGAGTTCGGCCCCGGCGATCCGCCGAAAATCGCCGCGCAGGATACGCTGGCGGGCGGCTCGCACGGGGCGCAGATGCTGGTGCATGGAAAGGCGGCGGAGCGCATCGAGGTCACGGGCGAGATCACCATCGGGCGCGATGCGGGCATTGACGTGTGGCTGAATGATCCCGGCGTTTCGCGCCGCCACGCAACGGTCAGCAAGCAGCCGAGCGGCGGCGTGACCGTGACCGACCTGAACAGCACCGCGGGCTCCTTCGTCAACGGCCACCGCTTCGACACGCAGGCGCTGACCATCGGCGACCGGCTGCAAATCGGGCCGTTCTATTTTCAATTCGACGGGCACGCGCTCAACCGCGTGGCCAACGCCGCCGGCGGCACCATCCGCGCGGGCAATGTCTGCTTCCGCACGGCCACGCTCACGATCCTCGACGAGATCAACCTCGCGATTCCGGCGTCACGTTTCGTCGGGATCATCGGGCCGAGCGGCGCGGGGAAATCCTCGCTGCTCACCACGCTCAGCGGCCTGCGCGCGCCGGAGCGCGGCGCGGTCTTTGTCGATGGCGAGGACATCTATTCGGGCCACGATCCGCGCTCGTTCGGCTTCGTGCCGCAGGAGGACATCGTGCATCCCGAGTTGACCGTCAGCGAAGCGCTGCGCTTCAGCGCGCGGCTGCGGCTGCCCGCGCACACGCCGCCCACGGAAATCCAAAAACTCATCCTGCAAACGCTCGACCAGCTCGGCCTGCGCCCGCACGCGGCCAAGTCCATCTCCCACCTCTCCGGCGGCCAGCGCAAGCGCGTGAGCGTGGGCGTGGAGCTGCTCGCGCGCCCCTCGATTCTCTTCCTCGACGAGCCCAGCTCCGGCCTCGATCCCGCCACCGAGTTCCAGCTCATGGAGCTCCTCCGCGATCTCGCGGACACCGGCTGCACCATCGTCTGCACCACGCACGTCATGGAGAACGCCTACCTCATGGACCAGCTCATCGTCCTCGTGGGCGGCTGCCTCGCGTTCCAGGGCTCGGCGCAAAGTGCGCGCGAATACTTCAAGGTGCCGAAACTCACCGCGCTCTACGACCGCCTCGGCGAGCAGCCGCCGAAAAAATGGCAGTCCGCCTTCGTCGAGCGCAACCTCGCCGGCACGCTCGACCCGCAGGAAGCGCCCGCCGCCCCGCTCCTCCCCGACAAAGCCCGCCGCGCCTTCGCCCTCCCCATCCTGCTCGCGCGGCAGTGGGCGATCCTCCGCTCCGACTGGCGAAACTTCGCCCTGCTCGTCGGCCAGCCCTTCATCATCGCCGCGCTCGTCGTCTGGGTCGCCAAGGACAAGGAGGACCCCGAGAAAATGAACCGCGCGCTGACCATGTTCTTCGCGTATCTCGCCACGCTTTGGTTCGGGTGCAGCAATGCCGCGCAGGAGATCGTCAAAGAACTCGCCATCTACCGGCGCGAGCGGCTCGTCGGCGTCGGCGCGCATTCCTACCTCGCCAGCAAATTCCTCTTCCTCACTGCCGTCACCGCCGCGCAGGCCCTCGTCCTTTACCTCACCATGCTCATCGGCACCGGCGGGCCCGATGCCTCGATCCTCCTCCAGTTCGCCGCCCTTCTCGGCACCGCCATCGCCGCCGTGGGCATCGGCCTCACCATCTCCGCGCTCTCGCGTTCGGTCATGCAGGCGGTGATGTTTGTCCCGCTCATCCTCATCCCGCAGATCCTCTTCTCCGGCTACACCGTGGCCCCCGGCGACATGACGCCCTCCGTCCTCGCCGTCAGCCGCCTCACCCCCACCTTCAGCGCGCAGACCGTCATGGACACCAGCTTTCTCTGGATGCGCGAGGCCAAAGGCGACATCCTCAGCGACCACCACCAAGCCTTCCTCAACCTCGACCCCGAACACGAGATCACCACCGGCCAGGTCTATGACCGCGGCCGTCCCGCCTGGCTGGCCCTCCTCGCGCAGGCCCTGTGGGGCGTCGTCACCTACTTCGTCGCCTGGTTCGTTTTGAAAAAGCGCGAGCGCGTGTGAGGCCAAGGATGCAGGCCTGCCTTTCGACGTTTGAAGTTCAGCGTTCAACGTTCGACGTTCCGCCCCGCGAGGCCTGGTTCCTCGCAGGGGCGGAACGTCGAACGTCAAACGCTGAACTTCAAACGTCGAATCCCCGAGGAACCTCCCGGACTTAATCAGCGTCCCCTAGTATTTCGGCACGCTCGGGTCGATGTGATCCGCCCACGCCGCGATTCCCCCCTCCACATTCGCCAGCTTCCCAAAGCCCGCCTCCTGCAACATCTTCAGCGCCCGCGCCGACCGCGCCCCGCTCTTGCATTGCAGCACGATCTCATCCGCCGAATCCAACTCACTCATCCGCGACGCCAATTGCCCCAGCGGAATCAACCTCGCCCCCGGGATATGGCAGATGTCCCACTCAAACGGCTCCCGCACGTCGATCAGCTCAAACTTCTCCCCCCCGTCCAGCTTCGCCTTCAGCTCCTGCACCGTGATGCTCGGCACATGCGGCTCCGCGTCCTCCGCCGCCTTCGCCTGCGGGATGCCGCAAAACTGCTCGTAATCAATCAGCTCCGTGATCGTCGGGTTGTCCGAGCACACCGGACACTTCGGATCCCGCCGCAGCCGGAACTCGCGGAACTTCATCTTCAAAGCATCGAACGCAATCATCCGCCCAATCAGCGGCTCCCCGATCCCGATGATCAGCTTCACCGCCTCGATCGCCTGCATCACCCCGATGATCCCCGGCAGCACCCCCAGCACCCCGCCTTCCGCGCAAGACGGCACCATCCCCGGCGGCGGCGGCTCGGGGAACATGCAGCGGTAGCACGGCCCACCCAGGCACGGAGCGAAAACCGTACACTGTCCGTCGAAGCGGAAGATCGACCCGTAGATGTTCGGCTTCTTGAGAAACACAGCCACGTCATTCGAGCAGTAACGCGTCGGAAAATTATCCGTCCCATCAATGATGATGTCATAAGGCTCCGCGATCCGCCGCGCATTCTCCGCGGTGAAAAACTCATCGTACAGATCCACCTGCACATTCGGATTGATCTCCCGGATCCTATCCTTCGCCGAGTTCAGCTTCTTCCGCCCCACATCCTTCGTCCCGTGCAAAATCTGCCGTTGGAGATTCGAGAAATCCACCGTGTCCCCATCCACCAGCCCCATCCGCCCCACGCCCGCCGCGGCCAGGTAAAGCGCGATCGGACTCCCCAGCCCCCCCGTCCCGATGCACAGCACGCTCGCCGCCTTCAGCCGCTTCTGCCCCTCCAGCGTCACCTCCGGCATAATGAGATGCCGCGAGTAACGCGCAATCTCATCGTTCGAAAACTCAATGCGCTCAGTCCGCGCCGGATCAATGATACTTTTAGCCATAAATTTGGGACGCGCATACTAACACGGCCCCGCCGCTTGCCAAGCCCCACCCTGCGTCATAACACCCCCCACGCTCTCTGGTAGGGCGGGCGTCCGCGACGCCTGAGCGCCCCTCCTGGCCGGCTCCTCTAGTACCGCGACGCCTGGAAGCGCCCCTCATAGCCGCCTCTCCGAGCACCAAAGGTGCGCAAACAAGCCAGCCCAGGGCAACGCCCTGGGTACCCGAGGAAAAACGCCCAAGCCCTGAAAGGGCGGCACACGTTGTTGCGCCCTTTCAGGGCTTGGCCTGTCTCCACCCGGGACCCAGGGCGTTGCCCTCGGCTGGCTTGTCTGCGGGCCTTTGGCCCTCCACCACCGTCTCACCTCCCGTCACCCCCACGGCGGCGTCAGTACCATCGACTTACCTCCCTACACCCCCACGGCCACGTCACCACCACCGACTCACTCCCCGCCTCCCCCGCTCGTCAGCCGGAAATATACGCATTTATATGGACTTCCAAATGTCGGACGGCACTTTGCAGCTCAACTCCTCCTATGAACACCCACCCCATCTCCCTCCACCCGGCGCTGATGCGCGTCCTTTGCACCCTGCTCTGCGCCGCCATGCTGGCGGTGGGAACGTCCAGCGCGCAGGCGCAGCTTTATGTGGGCACTAGTAGCAT
>JAYVNN010000393.1:0-28512 GCA_043758435.1 Chthoniobacter sp. | reverse complement strand
ACCTGGCCCGCACCACGCCAAGGATGTATTGGAGGTCGCCAGCAAACGACGCCACCCGCTTGGTATCTCGGGGTCCGTTCATTTTTAGAAAAGCCGTTCGCCCACCGTGATCAGGTCGCCGGGCAGCACTTCAAACGGCTTCGTCGCCGCATCCCGCGCCATCTGCTTGGCGTCGATTTTGAAGACCGTTTCCTTGCCGTCCACGCTCCGCTTCACCGTCACGCGCGACGGGTCGGCGAGCCGCGTGTAGCCGCCCGCCACGCCGATCACCTGGATCAGATTGAAAACCTCGCGATCGGGAAACCGAAAGGTGCCGGGGTGCTGCACTTGCCCGAGGATCGTGAAAAGCCGCTTGGTCGGCTCGACCACCCGCACCGTGACCTGCGGATCGACGAGAAACCGCGCTTCGAGCCGGTCCCGGATGAGCCGAGCCCCTTGCTGCACCGTCTTGCCCGCGAGCGCCACTTCACCGATCAGCGGGAAAACCAGCTTGCCATCCCCGGCGATGCGCGCCGTCGTGTCGAGGTCTGGCTCCTGAAACACTTTGATTTCGAGCAGGTCGTTCGCGGCCAGCACATAGTTCGGCGTCGTGGCCGGACCCGGCGCAGCCGCCGCTGCGGGAGGCGGCACCTTTCCACCCACGGTTCCCTGCTGTGCCCGAGACATCCCGTCCATAAGAAAAATCAACGCGAGGCTGGTGACTAGAAATCGGATCGAAACCATAAAAGACAGTGCGCGGTGAAGTTACCATTCAGCGTGCCAAATCCCGCATAAAGTCGTCCTTCAAAATCTCAGCCCCACCTGAACCGTGACCAACGTGTTTTCAAAACTGGACGACGGGATGGTGGAATCGTTCTGCCGGTATTCATAGCTGAGCCCCGCATTTCCCCAGCGCGCGAAATTGTAGAGCACCCCGGCCCGCACGTAGAAAAAGTCATCATTGCGGGTGGCGACGCCCGGCATCTCGGCATACTCCTCGCGCGAGTAGCCGCCGCCGACCGAGAGATGCAGCCCGGTCCGCAGCGTCCGCTCAAAGCGCAGCCCGCCCCCGGCGCTCGTATAGATCGTGTCGGGATGCCACCCCGAAGTTTCCACCCGGCGGAAACCCTCCAGCACGATCAGCGTCTCCTCCGCCGGCGAGTAGCGCACCATGCACTCGAAGACCGGATCGACCCGGTCCCCGATCGCCCCGTCCGACTGCCGGAACTCCACCCCGCCGCCCAGCCGCAGGCTGAGTTTTTCCGTCGCCTCATAGTTCACCCGTCCGAGGATGCGCTCGAAAACCTGATCCGCAGAATCCTCGACCGCGACCCGCCCGACCGCCCCGCCGAGAGCCGCGTGCAACAGCGGCGTCACCTGAAAATCCACGTAATCCTCATTCCGCCATTCGACCGACCCGGTGAAGCCCTCCGGATCCTGAATCACATTGGCCACCGTGACCTCGCCCGCGAGCCGCGCGGTGAGCTGATAGCTCGCCGTCACCGCCGTAGTCAGCGTCTTGCGCCGCAGCCGTCCGCCCACATCGGCATCCGTTGCGGATTTGGAGACAAAGTGCGAGCCGCCCGCGATCTCCAGCCGCCCAAAATGCCAGTTCGCATCGAAGAGCGCGTCCTGATCCAGCGTATTCTCCGAGGTGGTCTTCACAAAGCCGAGCAAGCTGGCCGTGTAGTCGAAAACGAGAAAATTGCCTACGCCCCGGTCGAAGACGGTCGCACTCCGGTCGCGGTCCAGATACCGCGCCATCTCGTCATCGGTGTCCCAAAATCCGATGCGCAGGCCCGGCGAGATGGTGAAAATGAAATCCTCCACCGGGTTGTCCGGCGTGATGAAAATGTTGTCGTCGTAAGTCGCCGAGAAATCGAAATGCGGCGACACCTTCCA
Source organism: Chthoniobacter sp. (assembly GCA_043758435.1). Taxonomy (GTDB): domain Bacteria; phylum Verrucomicrobiota; class Verrucomicrobiia; order Chthoniobacterales; family Chthoniobacteraceae; genus Chthoniobacter. The sequence continues at coordinate 26,631 of JAYVNN010000393.1, read as the reverse complement.
GCGGCCCGTGCGCGGCTGCACGCCCTCCTCCGTCACCGCCAGCGGTTCGGCGGCGGATTCCGTCGCGTCCAGCCGTGCCGACTCCACCGCGCCGGACTCGAAAAGCGCGTCGCCCATTCTTTCCAAATCCAAGGGCGCGGCCGCCCCGTCCGCCGATGCCACGGGAACCGGCGGCGGCGGATTCGTTTGCTCCGCCAAAACAGCCCGGTGGAAAAACGGGCAACCTCCCAAAAGTATCCCCTGGGCCAGAAGTTGACAGTAGATGCGCCGCATATGAATGGGCGCGATGATGGAGTTGCGAGCGTCGCTGTCAAGCGACCTGCCACTCCAGCCCGAGCGCTAGGAGAACCACCATCCGTTTCAAAAAAAACACGCCTCCGCCGACCTCCAGCCCCAACCCATCCGGGTCGCCGCAGCGGGGGCTCCATTGCACCAGAACCATGCACCTCGCCGCGAAAATGTCCCCGCTTTTTACGCTGCTCGCCGCAGTCGCGACCGGCACCGCCGCGCCGCTGCTCATCAATGCCCAGCAAGCCGATTACCGCACCCGGCCGGAATACATTCGCGACCATTTCGCCTACATCGAAACCCTGCCCTTCGACGGGCTGGGCATCAAAACGGGCCGCATGCTGTAGTCCGGGCTTGAGGAAATCGACCACGCCTTTACCCGCCGACCCGCCATCGTCGCCCGCTTCCGCGATTACGAGGATCGCCTTTTTGATTTCCAGCAAACCCAGCGCGCCACTCTCGACGCCTTGATTGTGCGCGATGCGTTCGGCGCGCGCAGCTTCGAGGGTGGCGGGGTCGTCTTTGCAGCGGGCGGAGGTGAGCTTGTAGATGCGCTCCATTTCGCCGAGCGGATCGGCGGTGAGCGCGTCGCGGCTCACCACGCCCGGCACCTTCACCATCACCGCCGCCGCCTCGGTCGCCGACGGCACAGTGAGCAAAGTCGAGTTTTTCAGCGGCGCGACGAAGCTCGGCGAAAGCCTCGCCGCGCCCTTCAGCTTCGCGTGGCTGAACCCGGCGGCGGACGCATTTTCCCTCACCGCCAAAGCGACCGACAACACCGGCGCGACCTTCGGCAGCCGCAGCCAGGGGCTCACCTACGGCTGGAATGTCAGCCACACCGCAGAGACGCGCGACCGCCAAGACAGCGTGGACCGCCGCCTCTCCACGCTCTGCCAGCTTCGCTCCGGCGGCGTCTGGCAGATCGCCGTGCCGAACGGGACTTACCCGGTGACCGTCGGCATCGGCGACGATAGCGATGGCGACGGTTTTTCCAATGCCGCCGAGTTCTTCGCCGGCACCAATCTGCTCGACAGCCGTTCGCAGCCACAATTCAGCCAGGTCGCCGGCACCCACGCGCCCAATTCCACGACGACGCTCGCGCTTTCTTTCCCCACCGTCGCCGGCCGCCACTATGTCGTCGATTTTACGGACTCGATGGCCGGCGGGCTCTGGACTCTCGTCCCCGGCTCGGCGCGCACCGGCGATGGCAGCTTGCAAACCGTCTCCGACACTTCGACCGCCGCCGCCCGTTTTTTCCGGCTCCGTGTCTGGCCGTGAACGCCATTAGCAGGTGATCTGCTTCCCACCGAATCAATCCGCGATGGCGCGCAGGCGGTCGGCTAACACTGCACGATAGCGGGCCTTGGCTTCGGAAGAAAGGAGGGCGCTGGCGAGGAGCGATTCGACTGCCGGGTGCTCGCTCGCAAAGCGGTCGAGGATCGCGGTGGCGCGGACGGCGCGCAGGTTAAAACGGGAGGCGAGTTCGAGGAAGTCGGGGCGTTTGACGAATCCGTTGGCGGCGAAACCCGGCGTGGTGAAATCGTCGAACATTTCCAGCGCGGTGCGGCTTTCCACGGGCAGGTGCAGCGTGGTGCAGAGCAGGTCGCAGGCGGGGCTGAGTGCGGAGTCGCCGAATGGAGTTTCGAGTAACGAGAAGTTCTTAGCCCGGACAGAGCGAAATCAAACGCGCGTCCGAGCCAGCGCAGATTTCCGAGGTCGGCGAGTTGCGGCGTGGGCATCGAGCCGTCCCGCGCCCGGCATTGCTCCTCAGATGTGGTTTATGAAATCACCCGAAGCAGTAGAAGCCGGACGCTGGAAAAAAGCGCCGATTTGGGCGCAGATTGGGAGACCGGCAGCAATCCAATTCCAGCTACGGAATGGATGTTTTCGAACAGGGCTGGAATTGAACGCGCGTCCGCAAAATGGCCTGCCGCTCAACTCCTTCGTCTTTCAATCCAAATAAATCGCAGTGACAAAACGTGACAAAAACCATCAAACTTCGTGCCCTTTAGTGACCGGATGGATTTTGCTCCAAACAAAATTTATATCAAACAAGTATCTGGTTATCATATAGATAAGACATTCAAGATCGGTCACGAAAAGGCGTTGCTTAACGGATTCGAATCCCGTTAGCGCTACGTTCGCCCGGCTGCCGCGAGCGCGACTTCTTCCACTTCAGCCGTGGATTTTGCGCGCTCCGCCGCGTCGAGCATGACGTGGAAAATCCCGTTGATCCGCGCCGGCGGATGCGCGATGGCGTGCGTGGTCAGCCAGCAGGCGCGGCTGTCGGGCTCCGCGGGGTCAAAGCCGTGCATCGCCGGGACGCGCGCGCGGTTCATGTAGGACGGGGCGAAAATGCAGCCGTTGTTCAGCAGGTAGAAAAGTTCGCCGTAGCGCGCATCGGGGAAAAGGCAGCCCCACATTTTCAGCTCACGCTCGGTGACGATGCGGCCCTCGTCGCGCTGCGCGAGCCAGTCGCGGATGGCGCAGCGGACGGCGTCGCCGCCGGGAAACCAGAACCGCGCCATCGTCGAATCCCACACCGCGGCGTAATCGCGGCCATAGGTGAATCCGGCCTTTTCGAAATCGGCCATCATGCGGCTGACGCGCGTCGTATTGGTCATGCCGTGGTCGCTGAAAACGTGCATGCGCACTTCGCCGTAATGCTGGCTCGCGAGGTCGTGAATCTCCCGCACCCAGCGCTCGAATTTGGCGAACGCCGCGTCGGTCTCCGGCGAGTCGGTGGTGTGCGCGTGCATTGTGGCATCGAGGCCCGCGGTGAAAAGATACGCGAGCCGCACCTCGCCGCGCGCGATCTCGGATTTGAGCTGCGCGACATTCGTCACATCGCCCGCGCGCCAGTCGGAGCGCGTCCACGGGACGCCGGATTTTTCCCAGTGCTCGAAGATCGTCGGCTGTCCGCCGTTGATTCCGCCGGGCAGGTAAATGTCGCGCTTTTCCGTGTAGTCGAGCTGCGGCAGGCGCGAAAACGGGACGCTGTAGAGCTGGAAATAACCGGTGTAATCGCTGCGCCGCGCGACCCAGCGGCTCACGCGATTGCGCACGCGGTGGTGCGCGGCGAAAAGCTGCGGCAGCCAGCCGAGCCACCGCGCCCAGCGGAAGGGCGAGCGCCGCGGCTCGTGGACGAAAAAGGAAAAGTGCCCGTGTTCCTCGGGGAGCCGCCCCGTCAGGATGCTGGGGTCGCACGAGGCCGAGTAGCCGAAGATCGTCTCGCACGGCGCGCGGTGCGGAAAAAGATCGGCGAGAAAGCCGCGGCGCTGCACCTGCGTCCAGCCGAGCGCGTCGGCGAAAATGAAAAGATCGAGCGAAGGGTTTTTCATGAGGCGAGGATTTGCTGGACGCGGCGCTGGAGTTCCGTGGGGCTGAAAGGCTTCGTGAGAAAGGCGGCGACGCCGAGCCGCTCCGCCTCGGTGCGCAGTTGCGCGTCGCCGCTGCCGGTGAGGACGATCACGGGCAGCGCGGCGCAGCCCGGTTTGCGCTGGATCTGGCGCACAGTTTCAAAGCCGTTCATCCGCGGCATGCCGATGTCGATGATGAGCAGATCGATCCGCCCCGCGTCCGCTTTGCGCAGCGCCGCCTCGCCGCTCGTGGCGATCTCCACGCGGCAGCCCGCGCACTCGACGCTCAGCCGGATGACCTCCGCGATGTGCGGCTGGTCGTCGGTCACGAGGACGGTTTTCGGGGCGGTCGCGATCATAGGCACTCGAGCGTGAGCAGCGTGCGGTCGTCCGCCGCCGGGGCGTCGCCGGAAAAGGCGCGGACATAATCCAAAAGGTTGCGGCAGAAGGCCGAGGCCGCGCCTTTCCAGAGCAGCGGAATCTCGGCGGCGACACGCTCCATGCCGAGGATTTCGCCGCCCGGCGAATGCACTTCGTAGAGCCCGTCGGTCATGAAAACAAAGCGGTCGCCGCCCTCCGCGCGCTGGCGCACGGACTCGTATTCCACATTCGTGAGCACGCCGAGCGGGATGCCGCCCGCGCCCTTGGACTCCGCCACCAAGCCGCCGCGCCGGAACATCAGGATCGGGCAATGGCCGGCGCTGGCGTAGATCAGCTCGCCGGTCTCGTGGCAGAAGTAGGCGAGCTGCGCGGTGATGAACATGTCGAGCTTCGCGAGGTCGGCGCTGAGCTGGTTGTTGATCTCGCTGAGCAGCCGGCCGGGATCGTCCGCGAGGTCGAGCCGCGCGCGGATGGTGGTGCGCAGGACGGTGGCGAAAAGTGCCGCGGGCAGCCCTTTGCCCATGACATCGGCGATGGCGAGCAGCACGCCGCGCTCGCCGATGGGGAGCACGTCGAAATAGTCGCCGCCGACCTCCGTGGCCGCCTGCGAGACGCCGAAGATTTTCGACCGCGCGCTGGTCGGAAAAAAGCGCGGCAGGAGCAGTTGCTGAATCTCCGCCGCGATCTCCAGCTCGCGCAGCGCGCGCTGCTGCGACTGCCGCTGCTCCTGCAGGTGCGCGGTGGTGCGGGCGATGCCGAGGAAGTCCGCGACCGCGCGCACGAGATGGATTTGCGCCGCGCTGAAATGCGGCAGCGGAGCGCGCCGGATGATCGAGACCACGCCGACGGGTTTGCCCTGAAAAAGGATCGGACACGCGCAGGTGATCCCCGTCTCGCGCCACAGCGGGTCGGTGCGCGCGAGCCGCGAGCAGTCCTCGACCGCGGCGCGGGCCTCGCCGCGGAAGACGCGCATCTCCACGGTGTCCACGGGCGCGGCGAGCATGGTCAGCGAGACGTGCTCGTCGGCCCGGCTGACGAGGCGTTCATCCGGGCCGTGGTAGTGCGAAACGGCGAGGCTGCCATTGGCTTCGAGGCTGACCTGCGCTTCGTCGGCCTGCGCGGATTTGATGAGCCGCTGGAGCGCGCCGCGCATGAACTGGTCGAAGGAAGACGCGGTCGCGAGGTCTTCGCTGAAGCGGTAAAACGTCGCGAGGTTTTCGTAGCTGTTGCTCAGGTCCTCGGTCATCGCCTCGATGAGCGCCGCCGTCCCTTCTTCGTCGCGGCGCGGCGCGGCTTGCGCGCCCACGCGCTTGCGCATGACGAGGCAATGCTGCCCCTCGGCGAGGACGTGCTCGACCTCGTCCATCAGCGCCGCGATGAGGAAGCCGCCGCGTCCGCTTTCCGAAAACGGATCGTCGGGCAGGCTCGGCAGCTCGAAATTCGACGGTGCAAAATCGCCGGAGTCGAAGACGCGGATTTCCAGGATGTCGTCCGTCCAGCTCCAGCGCATGCGCACACGATCCTCCGTGGTGCCGGTACTGCCGTGCTCGACGGCATTGTTCAAACCCTCGGCCGCGGCCAGCTCCACATCGCGCCAGACCTCCTCCGTGAGCCCGTGGCGCACGCCGTAGAGCCGGAGTTTTTCGAGCACGCCGGCCACCAGCGCGACATCGGCGGCGATCTCGCACTCGGCAAACTCGGCGTAGTCTAGCTGGATGTGTGCGCGTTCTTGAACCATGCGATTTTCCAAAAATTCCGCAGCACCGTGGCGGTCACGCGCGGATCGGCCCGCTGCGCCTGATAGACGGCGTGAATCCATTCTTCCGGATCGGCCGGGTCGTGGCAACCGTGGACATCCGCGAGCGAAAGCAGACCCGGTTCCGCGGCGCGCAGCGGTGCGGCCAGCTCGGCGGGCATGAGGCTCCACGCCTCCTCCGCGCGCGGCAGGATGCCGACCCAGCGCAGATGCCCGCGCGCGATTTCGGCGAGCCACGGCCAGCGCCGGACCCACAGCGGGCCGGACTGGCCCGTGCGCAGGCGCAGCGGCCCGCCGTGCGGCGACGCGACCTCGCGCTCCTCCCACGCGCGGCACCATAGCCGCGCCAGCGGCGCGAGCAGGGCGAAAAGCACCGCCGCACCGAGACGCTGACTGGGCGAGGCTCCGCGGCTTTTTCCGGCGACCGGACTGAGGATGAAACGCTCGCCGATTTCCACGCGGCAGCCGCGCGTGAAATCGAGCAGGGTGCCCGCGGTCGCGGCGGCATTCACGAGTTCGGTATGGCGTCCGAGGTAGGTGCGGCCCAGCACGCACGCCGCGCGCACGGTCACGTTTTCATCGAGCACCGCGTCGCTGCCGATCAGTGCGTCCGGCCCGATCTCGCAGCCCGCGCCGATCTGCGCCTGCGCGCCGATCCAGAACGGCGCGATGAGTTTGGCCGACGGGTGGATGCTCGTCTGCGGGCCGATCCAGCCGCCCGAAGCATGCTGCGTGTCGAGCGTCACGGCGGCCTCGTCGCGCCGCGCGAGCCAGCTCTTTTGCAGGGCAAACCAGTGCTGCAAAAGCGCGCGGCCGTCTCCGGGCGCGAGGTCGCTTTCGTCGCCCGGCAGACCGGTCAGACACTCCGCATCCGACGGCGCATCGGCCTCGCTGGCGATGGGCACCAGGCGCAAACGCCGCGACCAGTACGCGCCGCCTTCGAGCCAGGCGCGCACTTCCGCCGGACGGTCGGCCACGAACAGCTCGACGGTCTCGACGCCGCGGCGCACGGCTTCATCCATCCAGTGCGCGATCAGCGGCTGCTGCCCGACGGGCCACAGCACGAAGGGCAGCGGATTTTTCCAAACGGTGTCGAGCGCGCTCCAGTCAGGCGCGAGCAGTTTCCAGGTCGTTTGCGGGACGGTGCGGATTTCAGCGGCGGCGCTCATGTTTCGTCAGTATGCGCCTTTGCCGAGAACCACGGCGGGCACGGTTTTGAAAAGCAGTTTGAGGTCGAGCCACACGCTCTGCGACTTGATGTATTCCACGTCGAGCCGCACCTGCCCGTGGAAGTCGATCTCGCTGCGCCCGCCCACCTGCCAGAAGCAGGTCAGGCCCGGCTTTGCGAGCAGCCGCTGGCGGTCCTCGACCGTGTATTCCTGCACCTCGCGCGGCACTGGCGGGCGCGGGCCGACGAGCGACATGTCGCCCTGGAGCACGTTGTAGAACTGCGGCATTTCATCGATGGAAAATTTGCGCAGCCATTTCCCGATGCGCGTGATCCGCGGGTCGTTTTTCATTTTGAAAGTCACGCCGCCCTGCATCTCGTTTTGCGCGAGCAGCGTGTCCTTCAGCTTGTCGGCGTTCATCACCATCGAGCGGAATTTCCACATGCCAAACAATCGTCCGCGCAGTCCCACGCGCGTCTGCCGGAAAAAAACCGGCCCGCGGTCTTCGAGCTTGATCAGCGCGATCACGGTCAGCAGCAGCGGCGAAAGCGCGAGCAGCCCGGCGGTGCCCGCGAGGATGTCGAGCCCGCGTTTGATGAGCAGCGAGGTGGCGATGACGCCGCGCCAGACCGCGGACTTCAGCCACAGCCGCGTGTGCAAAAGCGCGCGTCCGCGGCGGGTGCCGGCTTTGGACCAATAGGCGACGAGTTCTTCGGACGAGGTGTTCATAAAACGGATTGCTGGATTGCGCGAAGCCACTGCTGCGGAAAGCCGCGCTCTTCGAGCGGACGCCAGACTTTGCGCGCCCGCGCCGCCGAGGGCGCGATGAAGCGCTCGTGCATCGGGCGGACGAAGGTTTCGTAGAGCCGCAGCGTCTCCGCGAGATCGATCGCGCGCTGCGCCGCGTCGCGCCGGATGCGGCGGATCAGGCGCACGTCGGCTGGCACATCGACAAAGACGGAATCATCGAACCGCTCCGCGAGCCGCGCGTCGTGAAGCACGAAAAGACCCTCGACGATGAGCACGGGCGCTGGCTCGACGGGCCGCGTCTCCGCGCCGCGGCGGTGGGTGGCAAAGTCGTAGCACGGACGCGCCACGGCTTCCCCCCGGCGCAGCGCCTCGAAATGGCGGAGAAAGAGTTTCGACTCGATGGCGTGCGGGTGGTCGAAGTTCAGCTTCTTCGCCGCCGCCGCCGCCACGCCCGTGCGGTCTTTGTAATACCAGTCCTGCGCGAGCAGCGTGGCGCGGCGTCCCAGCCGCTGGTGCAGATGCGCGGCCAGCCAGCTTTTGCCCGAGCCGCTCCCGCCGGCGATGCCGATGACGCGAATGCCTTTGGTCATGCGGCGCGCAAGCGGCTCCCATCCGCAGCGGTCTTTTGAAAAACGTCTTCGAGCGCCGCGATGGAGCGGTCGAAATCGAAATCGCGCGTGACGATTTCCAGCCCGCGCTCACCCATCGTCCGCGCCCGCGCCTTGTCCCCGAGCAGCTCGTCGAGGCGCTGCGCAAACTGCGCGCGATCCATCCACGGCACGAGGAAGCCGTTCTCGCCGTCGTGCAGCCACGCGCTGATGCCGCCCGCGTCGAAAGCCACGACGGGCAGCGCGGCGCGCATCGCCTCGAGCCCGACCAGGCCCATCGGCTCCGGCCACACGGAAGGCACGACCACGACGGACGTGTCGCGGTAAAACTCCTGCAACTCCGAGGGCGGCAGAAAGCCCGTGAATTGCACGCGGTCGGCCAGCCCGAGCTTGCGCGCCAGCCTTTCGCACGCCGTGCGCTGATGCCCCTCGCCGACGATGACCGCTTCAAAAGCACTCCGCACTTTCGCCAGCGCGCCGAGCAAAACGTCCACCCCTTTTCCACGAATGATCTGCCCGGCGAAAAGCACGCGGTTGCGCTCCGAAAAGCTGCTCCGCAGCGGCTCGCCGGGCCGCGGCACCGGCGGGATGATCTCGATCCGGCTGTCGTCAAAGCCGTTCGTCCGCAGTTCGCCGCGCATGAATTCCGTCGCCACGATGTTGCGGTCAAAACGCCGGCTCAGCGCGAGTTCGCGCTGCTTGGCGAAATGGCTCGCCCAGCGAATCGGCAGCAGCCCGCCGCGCTGGCGCTTCACCGGCGCGAGGCATGGCACTACGCAGCGCCAGCCCGCCGCTTGCGCGCACGGGCGGCGCGTCGCCGGGTTGTAGCGGTAGCTGCGCAGGCAGTAGATGTCGTGGTCGTGAACCATCCGCACGACCGGCACCGCGCCCTGCGCGAAGCCTTCGAGACTTTCGAGGTCTTCCCATTTGTGGACGTACAGCACCTCCGGCTGAAACGCCGCCACCGCCCGCGCCGCGCCGTCTTTCAGCCAGAAAAGATGGCCCGCAAAAAGTTTCTCCCACGCCTCCTCACCGCGGCCCGTCCGTCTTTGCGTCAGCAGCCCCACGCGATGCCCGCGCCGCCGCAGCTCCGCAGCGGTCGCCAGCGCGTTGCTTTCGGCGCCGCCGAAACTTCCGAAAGCTTCGTGGACGAATAAGATATTCATTGCGGAGTTTTTTGTATTTTGCGAGCGTCCGCATCTTCCCAGCAAATCGCGTGCGCATGGCCAACACCCTTGAAGATTCTTTTGAAAACGGAACCCTCCGGCTCCGCGTGAAAGTCCCCCGGCTCGACGCCGCTGCCGCGCGCGAGTTCAAGGCCGAAAGCGCCGCCGCCTGGCGGCCCGAGGTCGGGCGCCTGACCATCGACATGGCCGCCGTGGATTTCCTCGACAGCTCCGGCATCGGCGCGCTGCTCAGCGTCCACAAACGCCTGCCCGCGGAAAAGCCGGGCGCGAAACTCGTCAACGTGCGCCCGCAGGTGCAGGCGGTCATCGAGCTGCTCCGGCTCCACCGCATCTTCGACCTCGCGAACTGAGCATGGCCGCGGGCCGGTATTTCCCCGGCGGGCCTCCCGCGCTCGCGGAAAAACTCGACCGCTTTCTCGCCCGTCTCGCCGCCTCGCTCGGCGCGCAGCCTTTCGCGGAAAAGGCCGCGTTTCTCCTGCTCGCGGGCGGCTATGGACGCGGCGAGGGTGGCATTTTCCAAGCGTCAGAAATTGCGCCGGCAGAACTCTACAACGACCTCGAATTTTACCTCGTGCTCCGCGACCCCTCAGCGGAGCGCGACGCCGCGCAGTGGTGCCACGCTGAGGCGCATCGCGGCGAGGAGGAGACGGGCATCGAGGTGGAGTTCAAAGTGCTCGCGCTCGCCGCGCTGCACCGCGCGGGGCCGTCCATGTTTTACTCCGACCTCCTCGCCGCGCACGGCTTCGTCTGGGGCGACGCCGCACTCGTCGCCGCGCTGCCTGCGCGCCTGCGCGACCCCGCGCTCATTCCCGCGCACGAGGCCGCGCGGCTGCTTTTCAACCGCGGCACCGGCCTTTATTTCTGCGCCCGCCAGCTCGGCGAAAACGGCCCGCCGCCCGACAGCGCCTTCATCGAGCGCAACCACGCCAAAGTCCGCCTCGCCCTCGCCGACGCCGTCCTCGCGCTGAACGGGCGCCATCACTTTTCCTGCCGCACCCGCCACGAACGCCTCGGTGAGCCGCTCGCGCAGACGCCGCCGGACTGGCTCCAGCTCCAGGACTGGCACGCCTCCGCGGTCGATTTCAAATTTCATCCGCGCCACGAAAACCCCACCCGCGAAACGCTCCGCGCCCGCCAGACCGAACTCACCGCCGCGTGGATCGGGACCTTTCTCTGGCTCGAATCCCTGCGCCTCCGCCACGCCTTCCGCACGCCCGGCGACTACGCCGCCTGGCCCGGCCGCCTCTTCCCCGAGTTTCCCGCCGCCCGCAATTTTCTCCTCCACCTCCGCGACCGCCTCCGCCGCGGCACCCCGCCCCGCGGCTGGTTCGACTACCCGCGCGCCCCGCTCCAGCGCGCCCTCGTCCTCCTCCTCCAATCCGCCGCCGCCCCCGCCATCCCCCGTCTCCTCGCGCTCCCGCCCGACGCGTCGCCGGACGAAATCCACACCGCCTACCGGCGCTGGTGGGGTTTCTACAATTAGAGGAGCCTGCGCGCCTAGTTCCCAATCCCCACCGTCGGCTGCACCGTCGTCGCGCCGGGCACCGCGGCGCGCGCGCCTTCATTCGCGGCCACCGTGCGGACGAAGCTGGAGATGACTTCGCCGAGATATTTGTCGATCCGGTCGAAGGGGCTCGTCGGCACCCACACGATGTCCAGCGGTTCGAGCACGATGTCGGACGCTTTACCCGAGACGATGTCGTTGAAATTCACCACCGCGACCTGCGGCGCGGTGAGCGAATCGCGGACGATGACCACGCGCTGCGGATAGGCGCTCGCGGTCAGCCCCTGCGCGGTGGCGAGCGCGGAGATGAGCGTCATCTGCCCGGAAAAATCCACGGCCTTCGGCTGGTTCACCGCGCCGAGGACGTAGGCTTTCTGCGCCTGCGCGGAGGGCAGGTAAATGTAGTCGCCATTGCGCAGGTAGATGTTCTGCGACATGTCGCCCTCGCGGAAAAGTTTGGTGAAATCGACGGGCACAAACTTTCCCCCGCGGATCAGAAAGCTGTGCCGCAAATCCGCCAGATCCTCGGTCATGCCAAACGAGCGCGCCGTCGCCACCCCGCCCGCCTTGGCAATCGCCTCGATGATCGTCGTCGGCGTGTCGAGCGCATAGACGCCGGGCCGTTTCAGCCGGCCCAGCACCCACACTCGCTCGTTCGTCGCCTCGCGCAAAATCACCGCGACCTGCGGCGTGCGGTAGTCCGCGGAGAGCGCTTTTTCGAGCGCAGCCTTCACCTCTGGTACGGTCATGCCACTCACTTTCAGGCCGCTCACGGTGTGGAAAAAAAGCGTGCCGTCGGGCAGCACGAGGCCTTTCAGATGCGTCTCGGGAAACTCCAGCATCTCGATCTCCAGCCGGTCGCCGGGGCCGACGCGATACTTGTCCGGCGACGGCTTGAGCCATTCCGCCGCGATGCTGCCGGACGTTTTCACTTTGCTGAATTCGCCCCCGACCGCTCGCCCCGCATGCGCGCCCGGCGTGAATTTCGGCCCCATCGGCGCGCAGCCCGCGAGCAGCGCGAGCGCGAGTGAAAAAAGCAGCGCGCGGATCATCTCAGACTTTGTTCACGCAGCCGTCCGGCGCTGGTCTGCGGCAGGAGTGGCGCGGTGATCACGTCAGGCAGATTGCGGTTCGCCCACGAGCTTGCCGCGCCTTGGAAAAAAGTGGTGATCGCCAAATCGAGCACCTGCTCCGCGGCCAGCCACGGGCGCGCATTCACGAAGACGATGTCCCGCGGCTGGAGCGCAAAGTTTTTCACCCGGCCCTTGAGCATGTCGTTCGTATTCACCACGAAGAGCTGCGGTTTGCCCAGCGACCCGCGCACCACCAGCACACGCTCGCGATACGCCGCCTTGCTGTAGCCGCCGCGCGCGGTGATCACCCCGAGCACGGTCATGTCCTGGATGTAGCCTTGAAAGCCGGGCCGCATGACTTCGCCGAGCACATAGACATCGTTCGAGGCCGACGACGCGATGTGCAGATAATCGCCCGGCTCCAGCTCGACGTTCTGCGCCATGTCGCCCTTGTTGAACAGCGCCTCGAAATCCACCGCCACGCGCTGCCCTTTGCGCACGAGAAAGGAATGCGCGAGGTCCGCCAGCTCGACGGTTTTCTCCTCCACGATGCCCGTCTCCATGCCCTGCGCGCGCGCAATCGCTTCCATGACCGTGATCGGCCGTTCCATCGCGAACGCGCCGTTGTTCACCACTTTGCCGACGACGAAATATTTCTTACTGCGCAATTCCGAAGGCGTGATGAGGACGCGCGGACGCCGGTAAAACTCCCCCAGCACCTCCTCGAATTTCGCGCGCAGTTCGCCCACCGTCAGACCCTCGGCGCGGATGCCGGCAGCTTGCAGATAGCTCACGGTTCCATCCGGCTGTACCGCCACGTCGTTGCGCAAAAACTCGGGCCGCCCGTAGAGCGCGAAGCTCAGCTGATCGCCCGGCCCCAGCGTGTAGCGCTCGCGCCACGAGGGTGCCTCCGCCGCCGCGCCCGCGAGGGGGCAGAGCACGAGCAGGAGCAGCGCGGCGAACTTAGCTCGCATGCGCTTTGGCCTCGCCGCGGAGTGTTTCATTGAGCACGAGCGCGCCGCAGGGCGGGAGCGCACTGTGGCGGAAAAGCGCCGTCTGCTCTTTCCAAAATCCGGTCTCCGTGCGGTGCAGCGGCACGAGCACGAGCGGCGCGTGGAGGCAGCGCGCGAGCGTGGTCGCAGGCTCCTGCACCGGGCCGGCAAAGCGCACCCACACCTCGCCGCCGCGCGCCAGCCGCCCCTCGATCCATTCCGCAAACTGCCGCGCCTCGTGGAGTGAACAGTTTGCCACCGGACGATGGATCATCGCGAAATCCCCGGCGTCGTCCGTGATGCGCGGCAGCTCCGCGAGCGCCCGCAGCGGAGTCGTGCCGCAGTCCACCACGAGCAGGCCGGGCAGGAGCTTGCGCGCCTCGCCGAGCATCATCCGCCAGAAATCATTTTCGCTCTCATCGAGCGCCGGCGACCAGACGGCCCGCGCGCGCTTTCCGCCGGGCGCGCTGCCGATCCACCGCGCCCACACTTTTCCCGCCAGCTCCGCCCCGTCTCCGCCGGTGTCCATCGCGCCGAGCAGCGGCACGCCGAGCGTCTTCGCCGCCTCGCCGCGCGTCCGCAGTTTCGGATCGCGAAAGCCCGCGAGCAGCACCGCGCCGAGCGCGCAAAACGCCCCGCCGATGGTTCCGGCGAGGCCATAGATCGCGACCTTCATCGCCTTGCGTTTCGTGACGACATTCTCGATGTCCGCGGGCGCAAAGACGCCGTAAAACGCGGGCGGGTTTTCCTCGAAAAGCCGCACCTCCTGCAGCCGGCTCAGGAGCAGCGATTGCGCGGTGCGCAGCGTCTGTTTTTTTTGCAGCATCTCCATGATCTGCGAAGTGTCCACGGGCGTGTCGCGGCTTTGCGTGCGCTTTTTTTCCAGCATCTGCATCTGCCGCTCCACGGCGTCGCGCTGGTTCTCCAGCTCGACCATCCGCAGGTAGAGCGCGTTGCTCACGAAGCTCCCGGAGAGGCTGTTTACGTCGGTGCTGCCGACGGGTTTTTCCGGCGCTTTCAGCCGCGCCTCGAGCGCCACGACTTTTTCCACGCGGTCGATGACCAGCGGATTCGTGTCCGTGTAGCGCGTGCGAAACTGGTCCAGCTCCGCGCGCGCCGTGCGCAGTTCCTCGGCGAGCGGCGACATCTGCTGCAGCTCCGCTTTCACGCCGTCGATCTTGGAATTCACCGCCTGCAATTCCGTCTGCGCCGTCTCGTATTTCGTCTCCGCATCGGCCTGTGTGTGGAGAAAGCCATCGACCTGCGCATCCGCCGCGAGGAGTTGCGCGCTGCCGGTCAGTTTCATCGTCGCCTTGTCGAGCTGCTCGAGTTCGCGCTGGTTGCTGTCGAGCTGGCTTTGCAGCACCAGGCGGATCGCGCGGCTGTCCTGCGACTGCATCTCGCCGGTGAAGCTCACGACTTCATCCGTCCACACTTTCGCCAGCTCCACCGTGGCCGGCGCGCTCTGATAGCCGGAGAGCGTGAGCGTCACGAAATCGGTGACCTTGTCCTCCTTCACGAGGATCGAGGTTTTCAAAAGATCGGCCGAAATACCGTGGCCGAAACGCCGCGCCACACGCTCCAGCACATTGGGTGAGCGCGCCGCGCTGGCCAGCGTCGCGGCGGTGAAAACACGCGCCTTGTAAGGCTCGCCGTTGATCCCGAATTGGAAGACCGGCTGGGTGTAGCGTTTGATGAGTTCGAGCGAGACTTCGTAGCGCGTCTGCGCCTTTAGAAAACCGACGCCGAGCGCGAGCACGAGGCCGAGGGCCGCACCGCGCCACAGCCAGTGCCAGTGCCGCCGCACCGCGCCGAGGAAGCGCTGCGGATCAAACGGCAGCGCTCCATTTCCGCCCTCCGCCGGCGCCACGGGCGGCGCGTCCGCAGGGGCAGCGACCTCCGGCGACCATGCGCGCACGGGTTCCAAACGCGCGAGGGTGCTGGGCGGCAAAGGTCGGAGTGGATTCGGAGCGGAAATAGTCGGGCGCAGTTAAACGGCTTCGGTGGTGTCGAAGCTGATTTAGCAATGCGCATGCCTCGCCTCCGGGAGAGTCTGCCCGGTGGCGGAGTAGTAGCTTTCCACGGTCGCCGTCGCCGCGCGCGCCCAGTGAAACTCCGCCGCGCGCTCCAGCCCCCGCGCACGCCACGCTGCGCGCACCGCTTCCGAGCCGCTCATCTCGCCGAGCGCCGCCGCCATGTCGGCGAGGTCCTCGGGATCGATCAGCCACGCCGCATCGCCGACCACTTCGTGCAGCGAGCCGCGTGGTGAGGAAACGACCGGGCAGCCGCACGCCATCGCCTCCACCGGCGGCAGACCGAAGCCCTCGAAGAGCGACGGATAAACCATCGCCGTCGCTCCGCCGTACCACACCGGCAGATCCTCCTTCGCGACGAAACCGAGATTGCGAATCCGCTGCCGCAGCGGCGACGCGGAGATCCGTTCGTGGATCGTCTCCGCGCCGTGCCAGTCCGCACCGCCGAAGACCAGTTCCTCGGTGCGTTCGGGATTGGCCGCGGCGAATTTCTCGAACGCTGCGATGAGCCGCACATGGTTTTTCCCCGGATGCTCCAGCCGCGCGAGGTAGAGGAAATACGGGCGCGTCTGCTCCAGCCTGTCGGCCAGCGTGCGGCGCACTTCCGCGGCGGGCCGCGGGAAAAAAGCGCGGTGGTCGATGCCGTTCCACACGACCTTCACATCCGCCGCGCGCACTTTGAAAAAGCGCTCCATATCCGCCGCCGTCGCATGGCTCACGGCCATCAGCCGGTCCGCCTGCCGCGCGAGCCGGCTCACGATGTGGCGGCCATAAAACATCCGCGCCGCATCGTACTTTCCGCTCACGGCAAAGGCCGCGCAATCATGCACCGTGACGACTTGCGGCACCGGCGCACGCCACACGATCCGGCGGTAGCTCGGGATGTGGAGCACCTCGGTGCGCAGTCTTTTCAGCACACCCGGCAACGCGGTGTGGTGCCAGAAAATGTTGCGCACCGCGGGCCGCCATTTTTCCGCGACCGGCTCCCACCGGCACCAGCCGGACCATTTGGAAAAGAGCGCCTCGTCTTCCTCGAAACCGAGCAGCGTCAGCTCGATCGGCGCGTCAATTTCGCGCAGCCCGTCGAGCAGTCCGAAGAGGTAGCTCGCCACCCCGGATTTTCCCCGCTGCACCACCGAAGTCGAGAGCGCGACGCGGATCATGACGCCTTCGCGAGCCCGAGTACCTCGTCGAGATGCGCGAGCGTGATGACGTTGCGCAGGTTCTCGTTCACGCCCGTCAGCTTCAGCGCCGCGCCTTCGCGCGCCGTGACCAGCTTGCGCGCACGGAGCAGGCAGCCGAGGCCGGAGCTGTCGATGAAATCCACGCGCGTGAAATCAATCTCGAGCACCTTCGCCGCACCTTCCTGCTCCCACTTCGTTTGCAGCAGCTCGCGGAATTCATCGGCGTTCGCCGCGTTGATTTCGCCGAGGCAGCGGAAGATCACCGCGGCGTTGCGCCGGTCGTTTTCCGAGTAAGCCTTGGTCTCCAGACGGTCGAGATAGATCAGCCGGTGCGCCGCCTCCGACGATTCCGCGCACGGCAGCAGCCGCGAGAGTTTCGAGAGCGCGAGCAGCTCGCGCACGACCTCAGAAGGCCGCACGATAATCAGCGCGCCGCCCGCGTCTTTGCATTGCTTGAAGCCCTTCAGCAGCAGCCCCAAACCTGAACTGTCGATGAACGTGACGCCGCTCAGATCGAGCACCACATGCACCCGCCCGGACTTCGGCCCCGGCTCCGCAATCGCGCCGGAAAGCACCGCCGCTGCATCGGCTCGCCCGATCCAGTCGTACGACGCGATACCCGGCCAGTGCATGCGCTCCGGCGGCGCGGAAAGCGGGGCGACGGTGCGCTTGAGCATCCGTTTTTGCTCGCGCAGCGCGCGGATGAAAAAGCGGAAGTCCAGCCAGTACTGGGACACCAGCCGCTTCGGCTCCTGCATCAGCCGGTAGGTCCATTCGAGCCCGCATTTCTGCATCCACACGGGCGCACGCGAAAATTTTCCCGCGATAAAATCTAGGCTCGCGCCGATGCCGATGCAGAGCGGCACGCCGAGCTTGCGGTAGTGCATGTAAATCCATTTCTCCTGCTTCGGAGCGCCGAGCGCCACGAGCACGATGTCGGGCTTGGCCGCCTGAATCCGCCGGGCGATTTCGTCGTGATCGAGGTCGAGCAGCTTCGCATAAGGCGGCGAATAGACGCCGCACACCTCGAGGCCGGAATGCTGCGCCTCGAGCTTGTCTTTCGCGACATTCAGCACGGCCTCATTGCTGCCGAGAAAAAACAGCCGGTGCCCCTTGGCCGCGGCCCGCTCGGCGAGTTTCGGCGTGAGATCGGAGCCGGCCACGCGCTCGCGCAGCGGCACGCCCAGCCAGCGTGAAGCCCAGATGAGCGGCGTGCCGTCGCAGAGCACGAGATGAGCGTCGAGCAGGATGCGCTGGAGTTCTACGTCGTCGCTCGCCTGCGTGGCAAAATCGAGGTTCGCCGTGGCGATGTAGCTCGGGGTGCGCGCGGCGATGATGCTGTCGATTTCATCCAGCGTCTCCGTCATCGTGACGTCGTGAAAGGGCACGCCGAGGAGCACCGTGGTTTTGGGATCAATCGTATTCATAGGGCGGAGGGCATGGCCGCGAGGGCGGCGGGGGTTTTCAAAGCACTGCGGAAAGGCGCGACCGCGGCGGCGAGCGTGGCGAGGACGAGCAGCCCGCGCCAGGTGCAGTCGAGGAAGTGCGAATCCGCCGGCAGCGGGCAGAGGATGAGCAGCGCGCCGAGCATCGCGAGCGAGGCGGCGACGGGCAGCAGCACGGGTTGGAAAAACTCGCGCACCAGCCCGCTGAGGCTGATGCCCGCAAACTTCGCAGTCAGCGGCAGCACCCAGCACCAGCCGATGAGCAGCGCGGGCGCGAGTGTGCCGAGCGCCACGCCGAGCACGCCGAAAGGCACGACCAGTGCGAGGCTGAGGACGAGATTCAAGCCTGCCTCCGCCATGCTCACGCGGAGCAACTGCCGCTCCCAGCCGCACATCACGAGGATGCGTTTCGAGCAACTGCTCGTGATCATCGTCGTGTAGGTCGCGAGCAGCAGCGCCTCGCCGACCCAGTAGGTCGTCGCGTCCACCTGCCTGAGTCCGCTGAGGATTTTGATGACCGGTTCGAGATACGCGGCGCAGAGCGCGTAGAGTGGCGTGGTCGTGAGGAAAGTGATGCGCGCACTTTGAAAAAGCAGGCCGCGCAGACCGGACTCATCGCCCGTCGCGTGGAGATGCGCGGCGGCGGGCGAAAGCGCCTCCTGCATCTGCCGGGAAAAATGCCCGAAGAACTCCGCGGCCTTGTACCCGAGCTGATAGAGCGCCACAAAGGCCACGCCGATGGTGACGCTGATGACCGCCTGGTCGCTCCGCACCATGACCAGATTCGTGAAGGTGATGAGGTAGGCGACGAGCGAAAACGACAGCACGCCGCGCACATCGGGGAAATGGAAATTGCGCGGATGCAGGTTCAGTCCTGGCAGCAGGCGGCGCACGAAAACGAGCGCGGCGATTTCCGGTGCGACGGTCGTCGCCACGCTCGTCAGGACGATCATGGGGAAGGGCCAGTGCGCGGAAAGTCCCCACGCCATCAGCCCGAGATTGAGCACCTGCGACGCGATCACACTCCAGTTCACAATGTCCATGCGCTGCAGGCCGCGGAGCATCTCGTGGAAAAGCGCGAGCGGCAGATTGATCGCGAGCGCCGCGAAGAAGATGACGTAGGCCGCGCCGAATTCCGCGCGGTTCGTGGCGGCGACGTGGATCCAGTCGAGGAACAGCGATTTGCCGCAGGCAAAGAGCGCGAAGCAGCCGATCCCAATCGCCGCAAACGACCAGACGATCGTGCTCACGAGCCGGTTCAGCCCTGCCAGATCACCGCTCGCGGATTTCTGCGCGACGACCTTTTGCACCGCCACGCCGAGCCCGAAATCGAGCAGGATCGCGTAGCCAAAGAGCGACCAGAGCAGTGAGTAGTAGCCAAACTCCTCGTGGTTCAGCCGCTGGAACATCAGCCGGAAAAGCACCAGCCCCGCGCCGATCCGCACAATGATGTTCAGGTAGTTCGTCGCGGCGTTGCGCCAAAAATTCCTCTTCCAGACCTGGGTGCTCATGCGGGAGTCGGTGCGGCGGAAATCGTCCGCGGCTCGCGCTGATAGTGCGACCAGCCGCGCCGGGAGCCCTTCACTTTGCCGAGCCGCTGCGCCACGCGCACCGCGAGCGCGTGCGGTGCCCCGGTGAGTTGCCCGGTTTTGACGCAGTACTGCAAATCGCGCATCCACTCGCGCAAGCCACCCGCAACCACCGTGCGGAGTATACTGTAGCGGTCATCCGGTTCACTTTCGAGCGCCGCGAGCGCGAAGGCCTCGCCATAGGCCCGGCGGAACGCCTGGTGCAGCGTGTAATTGTGCGAGTGCCAGACCCACGACTCCGGCGCGTAGGCGACGCGAAAGCCTTTGGCAATCAGCCTTCGCGACCATTCGTCGTCTTCCGAGTACTGCAAATCTTCGCGGAAAGGCTCCTGCTCCCACACGCTTCGTGAGACGATGGAGCTGGCCATGCTGAAAAAGTGATCCCACTTCCGCGACTCGCGGTTTTTTCCAAAACAGCGCTCGTAATCGTGCGCATACACCGCCTGGCAGTCCGGGCGCGGGGTCTGCCGCCCAAAGGCCGCGCCCGTGCGCTCGGAAACCTGCGCGGCCTTCACCAATGCGGTCAGCCAATGCTCGTCCGTCGGCTCGCAATCCGAGTTCAGAAAGACCACCCAATCCGACTTCGCCTCGCGCATGCCGCGATTGAGCACCACGCCCGGCACGTAATCCTCGGCGCGGATTTCGATGAGCTTTGCGGGGGTGAACGACTGAATGATTTTCACCGTGCTGTCGGTCGAGCCGGAGTCGATGTGGATGAGTTCGAAACCGTAGGGAAAATCCTGCCGCTGCACGGCGCGCAGCGTCGCGCCGATGAGCGCGGCGTCGTTTTTCGAGCGCATGACAATCGAGATGGGTTCACGGGCAGCCATTTCGCCGGTTTCTAGCAGCCGCCATGCCCGCAGATTTCGCCGCGTCCGCCTTGGCCTCGATATTGCTAAACGAGAGCGCGACCCATGAAAGTCGCCCACCTCCTTCGCAAGTACAACCCCGACGAATGGGGCGGCACCGAGACGGCGGTGATGCGCCTCGTCGAGGGCTTGCGCGGGCACGCCACGGAGCCGGTCGTCTATTGTCCGCGTCTTGCGAGGGCGACCAAGGGCGACCCCTTCGCGAAGGCTGGCATCCCGGTGAAACGCTTCCGCTCGCTGCTGCCGGTGTGGCGGATTCCCGAGGCGCAGCGGCACCAGATGATCGCCGTCGGCGGCAACCTGCTTTCCTTCGAGCTGATCGGCCAGCTCCTGCGGGAAAAGGCGCTCGCGCTCATTCACACGCACACGCTCAACCGCCTCGGCGGCACTGCGCTGACCGTGGCGAAAATGCGGCGCATCCCGCTCGTCGTGACGATCCACGGCGGGCTTTTCGATCTCCCGCAGGAAGTCAGCGCGCAGCTCGCGCGTCCGCTGGACGGAGGGTTCGAGTGGGGCCGGTTGTTTGGTTTTTTGCTGCGCTCAAAAAAGGTCGTCGAGGCGGCGGATGCCGTCGTCACCTGCAACGCACGCGAGGCGGAACTCATCGCGGAACGGCATCCGCGGCAGCGCGTGATCGTGCAGTCGCACAGCATCCGCGCGCAGCTCTACGAGCGTGCGAGCGGCGGTGAGGTGGACCGGCATTTTCCGACACTCAGCGGCCATCCCCTTCTCCTCGTGCTGGGGCGGCTCGATCCGGTGAAAAACCAAGTGTGGCTGCTGGAGCAAGCGCCCGCCTTGCTTCGCCGCCATCCTGAAATGCGTTTCGTCTTCGCGGGAGCCTGCACTAACGAGGCGTATGGCGAAACCCTGCGCACGACGGTTCGCACGCTCGGGCTCGAAGATCGCGTGCTGCTCGCCGGTGGATTGCCGCCGGAAGACCCGCGGCTCATCGGCCTGCTCCAGCGCGCCACGGCGCTTGTGGTCCCTTCGCAGTCCGAGACGTTCGGGCTGGTCATTCTGGAAGCGTGGGCCGCAGGCACGGCGGTCATTTCCAGCCGGACTTCCGGCGCGCTCGGACTCGTGCGCGAAGGCGAAAACGGCTGGCTTTTCGACCTCGCCGAACCCGCCGCTTTTCACGCCGCGGTCGATGAGATCGTGGCGCAGCCGGAGCGCGCCGCCGCCGCCGCTGCGGTGGGCCGCGAGGAGGTGCGCCGGAACTACGATTCCGCCGTGCTCACCGGGCGGATGAAGGAACTCTACTGCGAGCTGATCGACCGAAAGAAATCCCGATGCACTACGTAATCATCCGCGACGACGACACCAATCCGCTCACGCCGCCCGAGTATCTCGAACGGCTCTACCGCCCGTTTCTCGACCGCGGGATGCCCGTCAATCTCGCGACCATCCCGCACGTCCGCACCAACGTGAAACTTTGGAACGGCGATCCCGAAGGCTTTCTGCTCGGCGCCAACACCGCGGGCGCGCTGCCCATCGCGAGCAATGCGCGGCTCATCGAATACCTCCGCGCGAACGACGGTTTCCGCATCGTCCACCACGGCTACCACCACGAGATGTTCGAGTTTGAGCGGCATCCGCGCTGCGAGATCGCGCGCCGCCTCGACCACGGTACGGAGCTGCTCCGCGAGGCGGGCTTCGCTGCGCCGAAAACTTTCGTCGCGCCGTACGACCGCATCTCGCGCGCCGCCTACCGGGAACTCGCGGCGCGCTTCGCCATCCTGTCCACCGGCTGGTTCGAGCTGCGGCGTGTCCCGCTGGCGTGGTGGCCGCGCTACGCGGCGATGAAAGCCGGCAAACACCGTCACTGGCGGGTGAATGGCACGCGGCTGCTCAGCCATCCCGGCTGCCTGCTTTCCTGCCACCGTCCGCAGGACACGATGCTCGACACGATTCGCCAGACCATCGCCGGCCAACGCGTGACCGTGCTGGTCACGCATTGGTGGGAATACTTTCGCAACGGCCAGGCGGACGACGCCTTCATCGGCAAGCTGCATGAGACCGCCGAGTTCCTCGCCAGCAGCCGTGAGATCAAGGTCGTGAGCTTCGACGCGCTGCTCGAAGGCGGCCTTTCCCTCAACTGACGATGCCGTTTTTCGCCGAGCTGAAAAAGGACTTCGCCGTGAACCACAAGCCGTTCACCTGGCCCGGTTTCGTCTTCCATCTTTTTTGGAACAGCCGCTTCAATGCGCTCACGCTCATCCGCACATTCCTGTGGCTCCAGGACCGGAAGCTGCCCACTTTTCTCCCCGCGTATCTGCTGCGCTCGCGCTACCAGATCGAGCTGCTCAAGCCGCTCAGCATCGGCCCGGAGCTCTACCTGCCGCATCCCTTTGGCATCGTGCTCACGATGGGCACGCGCATTGGCGCGCGGTGCAATCTCTACGGCCTCGTGCGTATGCTCCAGACGCCGAGCGGCGTGCCGGTGGTGGAAGACGATGTCTTTCTCTCCGACGGCGTGCGGCTCGTCGGCGGCGTGCGCATCGGCGCAGGCGCGCTCATCGGCGCGGCGGCTGTCGTCACCAAAGATGTGCCGCCGCGCATGGTCGCCGCGGGCGTGCCGGCGAAGGTCATCAAACCACGCGAACCGAATGACTGACGCGCGCCGCATCATTCACGTCCCGCGCCGCTTCGTCGTCGAGGAATGGGGCGGTACCGAGACGGTGCTCGCCGAGCTGATCGCGCAGCAGCGCCGCCAGGGCTGGCTGCCGGAGATTCACACTTCTCGCGCGCTCTGCCGCACGAAGGCGGAGACATGGCGCGAGGTGCCGGTGCGGCGCTACTCGTACTGCTATCCGTTCTTTGGCCTGTCCGCCGCGCAGCGGCATCAGCTCGACAAAAAGGGCGGCAACCTGCTTTCGCTCCCGCTCTTCCTTTCGCTGGTGCGCGCCAAGGACGTGCGCCTTTTCCACGCGCACTCGCTCAAGCGTCTCGGCGGCGTGGTGCTGACCGCCGCGCGGCGGCAGAAAAAACCGTTTGTCGTCACGCTGCACGGCGGAGTTTTCGACGTGCCGGAGGAAGAGACGAGCGAGATGCTCGCCGCGCAGGCGCGCACTTTTGAGTGGGGAAAAATTTTCGGCGCGGTCTTCCGCTCGCGGCATCTGCTGGAGGACGCGGACGCGGTCATCTGCGTGGGCCGGAGCGAGTACGAAAAGGCCCGCGCCTCGCTGGCGCACGACCGCGTTTTCCATCTCGGCAACGGCGTCGATGCCCCGCGTTTCGCCACCGGCGACGGCGCGGCCTTTCGCGCGGCGCACGGCATCCCCGCCGCGGCGGTCGTGCTCGCCTGCTACAGCCGCATCGACCCGCAGAAAGATCAGCTCTGCCTCGTCGAAGCTTTCGATCAGCTCGCCGCCGCGCATCCGCAGCTTCACCTCGTCATCGCCGGCCCCTGCACCGTGGCGGAATACCTCGCGCAGCTCGACCGCCGCATCGCCGCCAGCCCGCACGCCGCGCGCATCCGCCGTCTCGGCCCCATCGCCAGCGCGGGCCGCGCGCTGCCGGACGCGTATCACGGGTGCGATGTCTTCGTGCTGCCCTCGCGGCACGAGCCTTTCGGCATCGTGGTGCTCGAAGCATGGAGCGCGGGCAAACCCGTGGTCGTGGCTGAGGTCGGCGGCTTGCGCAACCTCGTGAGCGAAGGCCTCGACGGCCTCTTTTTTCCCACCGGAAACGCTGCGGCACTCGCCGCGCGGCTGGAAAAACTGCTCCGCGCACCAGCGCTCCGCACCGCGCTCGGCGCAGCCGGGCGGCAGCTCGCGGGCGAGCGTTACTCATGGGAAAAACTGGCCGCGGAAACCGAGCGCATCTACCAGGCCGCGGAGGCGCGCGCGGGGCGCTGAGGGGCCGCCATGCTGGACATCATCAAAGGCCTCCTCGCGCTGATCATGTATCTCGTGGTCGCGCCGGCGCTGGGCGTTTGGATCAAGAAAAGCCGCGCGCGGCAGCGCGGGGTCTTTGCGCTGCTCGTCTTCGCGACCTCGTGGCACATCAACAAGATCACCTTCATGGTCCACTCGATCGACTGGTACCGAGGGGCGACCAAAGGCTTCGAGTTTTCGCTGCTCGATGTCATGTCCATCGCGCTGCTCGTCGCGTGCCGCAATCCCATCGGGCGCTGGTTCGCGCCGGGCGCGGGGCTTTACCTGCTCTACGTCGCGGCGTCGTGGGTCTCCATCTTCGCCGCGCCCGAGCCGCTCTACGTCTGCATGGCCGGCGTGCGCTTCGTCAAAGCCGTGGTTGTCTATCTGGCGGCGTATCATTTTCTCCGCGAGGAGAAGGACCTGGAGTTACTGCTCAAGGCGATGGCGTGGACGCTCATCATCCAATCGCTCGCCGTGCTGAAGATGAAATATGTGAACCACATCTATCAGGTGATGGGTTGGTTCGAGCACCAGAACGCGCTCGCGATGTGGGCCTACACCTGCGGGCTGCCGCTGCTCGCCGCGGGCATGAGCCACACCACGCCGCCGAAGCTCGCGCGGCTCTACGGCTTCGGTTACGTGGCGACGGGGATCATCGTGCAGTCCAGCCTTTCGCGCGCCGCGCTGGTCTTTTTCGCCATCGGCAGCGCGGTCATCATGCTGCTCAGTCTGTGCGAAAAATTCACCGTGCGGAAAATCACCTTCATCAGCTCGCTCGCGCTGGTCGGATTCATCGGCCTCGCTTTCACCTGGAACACGATCAGCGCGCGCTTCGGCGAAGACCGGAACAAGGAAAGCTCCGAGCTGCGCGTGCTGCTCATCAAGGCCTCGAAGCTCATGCTCATGGATTCCTCGATCGGGCTCGGGTGGAATAACTACGCCCTCGTCATCAACAAGCCGTGGCCCTACGGCGATTGCATCGACGAATGGACGGTGGACCGCGGCTACACCGTCGATCCCGACGAGGCCAAGCCGCAGCCCGAAAGCCATTACTGGCTGATCCTCGCGGAGAATGGCTACCCCGGCTTTTTTTCCTACATGCTGTTCCTTGCGGTCACGAGTTGGTGGTGCTTGCGCAGCGCCATCGCGACTTGGGGGACTGTCTGGGGCACGTTCCTTTACAGCCTCTTTATCGCGCTGAGCATCGAGTATTACCACAGCACCATCGAGCGCGTGCTCACGCAGACCAAGAACCTCTACATGTGGCTCATCCTGCTCGCGTTCATCTGCCGCATCGAGGTCTGGCGGAAGCAGGCGCGGAAGGACGAGCGCACCGCGGCGGCGGGCGGAGAGGGCTTCGCGTGAATGGGAAAGTGATCGCAGGTGCGGCGGCTGCCCTGCTCCTCGCGGGCGCGCTGATTTGGCGCGCGGCGGCTTCGCGACATGCGTCCGGCGACCGCGCGCCCGATCTGCCGCAGCCGGGGGATCATGCGCTGCACATCCTCTCGCCCACGCTGCTCGCACTCGTGCGCGTCAACACCACGCAGCCGAATTCCACACGCGTCGAGAGCTGGGATTTCATTGCCGCGGATGGCAAGGCGAACCTGCCTTTGCCGGCGCAGTTCGCCGTGCTGGCGGACGGGCGGAGCGTCGCGGTCACGGCGGTGGGCTTCAAGCGCCGCCCGCTCTACGCGCCGCTCGCGCATCGTGATTTGCGGATCGACAACCGCCTTTATCTCCAGCTCGCGCGCCCGCTCGCTGAGGGCGCGAACGTGAGCGTGACCAACTCCGAAGGCACGCTCTGGCCGGCGGAAATGAGCTTCCGCGGGATCGTCGATGCGCAGCGTGAGAGCGAGGCGATCCATGTGAACCAGGAGGGTTACGCGCCGGAGCTTCCGAAAAAGGCGATGGTCGGATTTTACCTTGGCAGCCTTGGTGAAATGGACGTTTCCAGCGCGGCGGATTTTTCGCTCTCCGACGCGATTTCGGGCGCGACGGTCTTCCGCGGCGCGCTGCATCCGCGCCGCGATGTCGGCTCCACCATCACGCCCGCGCCTTATCAAAAAGTGCTCGAAGCGGACTTCGGCACTTTCACCACGCCCGGAAAATACCGCCTCGCCGTGCCCGGTCTCGGCGCGTCACTGCCCTTCGTGATCGACGCGGGATTGCCGATGAATTTCACGCGCGCCTACGCGCTCGGCCTTTACCACCAGCGCTGCGGCGCGGCGAACGCGCTGCCCTACACGCGGCACACGCACGGCGTCTGCCACAGCGCGCCCGCGGAGGTGCCGCTGCCGGAGTCCGCATTTGCCAGAGCGTGGTCCTTCATTTCATCCGCCAATGCAGATTGGAAAGACCACCCGCGCCACACCGCGCCGCGTCTCACGGGCGCTGCCGCGCAGCTTTATCCGTTCGTGCGCACCGGCGCGCTCGACGTGAGCGGCGGGCATCACGACGCCGGCGATTACAGCAAATACACCATCAACAGCACGCTGCTCATCCACGCGCTCGTCTTCGCCGCCGATGCTTTTCCCGGCGTCGGCGCGCTCGACAATCTCGGCCTCCC
>JAYVNN010000392.1:0-10544 GCA_043758435.1 Chthoniobacter sp. | reverse complement strand
GTCTTGCCGCTTTCGCGCACCAGCCCGAGGAGCAGCTCCACGATTCCCTCGCCCGTTTTCGCATCGAGATTGCCCGTCGGCTCATCGGCGAAAATGATGCTCGGATCATTGATGAGCGCCCGCGCAATCGCCACCCGCTGCTGCTCGCCGCCGGAAAGTTCCGCCGGCAAATGCTGCAGCCGCTCCGCCAGCCCGACCCGCGCCAGAGCTTGCTCCGCGGCCTCCGGGTTCGTCTTCCCCGAAATCATCGTCGCGAGCATCACGTTCTCGATCGCCGTCAATTCCGGCAGCAAAAAGTAACCCTGAAAAACAAACCCAATCCGTTCATTGCGAATCCGCGCCTGCACCGCCTCCCCGCCTTCGTAAAGCCGCGTCCCTTCAAAATCCACCGTCCCCGACTCCGGCCGCTCCAACCCCGCCAGCGTGTAGAGCAGCGTCGTCTTTCCCGCACCCGACGCCCCGCACAAAAACACCGCCTCCCCCCGCGCAATCTCCGTACTGATCCCCCGCAGCACCTCGATCGTCCGCGCCCCGATCTTGAACGAACGCCGCAGGTCTCTGGCGACGAGCAAAGGCGATGAGGTTGAGAGTTGAGAGTTGAGAGTTGAGAGCGTCATGCGTGCGCGGAGTGTGGGCACAGCAAATGGGTGAAGCGCCACCTTTTTCATCATCAGCATAGAGCGCTCCGGCGAATTCTTGCAGACGGTCATAGAGGATTTGCGACCGGCGGTGTCCAGGCTCGACTAAGTCCATCTGCTGTGGCACATCCCAGCGCGATGAGCGTTCGGCATAAACATTTCGGTCAATACTTTACCCCCGCGGCGGTGGCGGAAAGTCTCGTGCGCTGGGTGGTGCGCCGACCGGAAGACCGGTTGCTCGACCCATCGTGCGGCGACGGCCAGTTTCTCGTCCATCATCGGCGTTCCGTCGGCGTGGAGTTCGACCCGGAGAATGCCCAACGCGCTCACGAACGCGCGCCCGGTGCGTTGGTCCACGGCGGCGATTTTTTCCGCTGGTCTGCTGCGACGAAAGAACGCTTTGAAGCGGTCGCCGGGAATCCGCCGTTCATTCGTTACCAGACCTTTAGCGGAGAGACCCGCGCCCATGCGCTCGCCGCGGCTAGCATGATGGGCGCTGACTTTAGCGCCCTCACTTCGTCGTGGGCTCCATTCATCATCGTCGCCGCGGGGCTGTTGAAGCGTGGCGGTCGCATGGCGTTTGTCGTGCCCGCGGAAATCGGTCACGCGACCTACGCGCGCACTGTCCTGCCGGCGCTCTGCGCGCACTTCGCGCATGTCCAGCTCGTCGCGTATCGCGATAAGCTTTTTCCCCATCTTTCCGAGGATTGCTGGCTTCTCTACTGCACCGGTTATGGCGAACGCAGCGACGCCATTCACCTCGGTTCATTCGATCGGTTCACACCGGTTGATGCCGTTCCCGCGGCGACGCGCCGCGTGACGCTCGCCGAATGGCGCGCTGCCGGGGAACGCCTGCGCCCCTTTCTCCTCAACGCGGCGGGACTGGCGCTTTATCAAGGCTTGGTGGACAGCCGCGAAGTGCGCCGGTTCGGCGAACTCGCAGCAGCGGGCATCGGTTACGTAACCGGGGCGAACGATTTTTTCCATCTCCGCCCCAGTGAGGCGAAACGCCGCGGGCTCCCGCGCGAATTGCTGCGCGTCGCCGTGCGCAAGTCGGAGCAGCTTCCCAGCGAAGTCATCGATGACGCGGTGGTGCGCCGCTGGCTGGCCGCCGACGAACCCGTGCTGCTCCTCGATTTGCGCAAGACCGGGCGACTCTCCACCGCCGTGCGCGATTACCTCGACGAAGACGCCGGGCAGGAGGCGCGCCGGACTTACAAATGCCGCCATCGCGAACCGTGGTATGGCGTGCCCGATGTGAAAGTGCCCGACGCTTTTCTTTCCGTGATGTCCGGCGCGCGCCCACAACTCGTGCGCAATGAAGCCGCGTGCGTCTGCACGAATTCACTCCACGCCGTCGTCCTGCATCCGGGCGTCGCGCTCGCCAAGTTACAGCGCGGCTGGCGTTCACCACTCGCCGAACTCGGTGCGGAACTCGAAGGCCATCCACTCGGCGGCGGCATGCTCAAGCTCGAGCCACGCGAACTGGCGCGCGTGCCCGTGCCGGTGCGACCGCTGCCGCTCTCGACCACCGACGAAGCCGTGCTGGCCGAGACGCTGCACGAGGCGCGCCGCTGGAGACATTATGCCTGAGCCCGCGCTGCCCGCTTCGCTGACGCTACCCGCCGCGCTCGCCCTCTTCGTCCAAGCCGAAGAAACGCAAAGCCAGCGGCACATCAAACCGCTCCACCAGCACCTCGCCATGCGGCTCGTGATCGAAGGAGGATTTCTGCCGGAGGAAATCACTCCACGCCCGGCGATCCGCATTGAAACCCGGCGCGGACGGGAACTGCTCGTTTTCGACGAAAGCGTCGCGCGCACCAACGAGCAAACCGTGCTCGGCGGGCTGAAAACCAAGGCCATCGACGTCGTGGTGGAGAAGCCGGGCTTCGGCCCCGTCATTGCGATCTCCGTCAAAGGCACCACCGGCGCATTCCGCAACCTCACCAACCGCATGGAGGAAGCGATCGGCGATTCGACCAATCTCCACATCATGTATCCCGGTCTGGTTTACGGCTTCTTCCAAATCATCAAGGCCAACCGCGCCGGCACACCCGGCCTCGCCGCGAATGATTTTGCAATAGACGCCGCCGGGCAGATCGTCACCTCCATTCGGCGCTACCACGACGTGCTCACCGGCCTGAGCGGACGGCGCTTCGTGCGCGACGACTTCACGCGCTACGAAGCCGTCGGCTTCGCGCTTGTCGAAACGGTCGCGGGTTCCTTCGGCGAAGTCCTCGATCTTTTCCAGCGGCGGATAGCCCGCTGCGCACCGAACGATTCATGCCAGCGCTGCTGCAAACTTACGACCTCCGTTTTCCCTACATCGCCGTCTCAGTTCCGTCGCTGCAACGCCGCATCTGGTCGCGTGAATCGCCTGCTCTCATCGCACTCGGTAACGAAGAGAACTGGCCGCAGATTCTAGGCTACACGCCGCGAGTGGAATAGCTGGAAAACTCCAGGGAAAATAGGGGCAGGTGACATTTCTTGACAGCGTAGGGAATGAACTCCACCGACACTGCCCGGTTTACGCGATGAAGTAGCTCAGGCTCAGATGGAAGGCCGCCGCCAGCTTTTCCCATGCGCCACCGTGAGCTTGCGCTCCCCGCGCAGGATTTTATGGCCCATCGTCCCGTCGAGGCCGGGAAACCGCCCGACCTCCGCGCCGCTCCACCCGGCTTGAGCGGGCAGATATTTTCACGGCTCAGTTTTCGACTACGGCTCCGGAATCACGAACCCCGACGCATCCACCACGCCCAACCCCGGCACCCGCGAAAACACCCGCACATTCAAAGTCGCCACGCGATGCCCGTGGCAGAGCGCGATCCCGGCGATCAGCAAATCATGCGCGCCGACTGTCTCACCACGCATTTGCAACTCTGCTGAGAGCGCCGCGTGGGTGTGCGCTTCACGCACCGCGAAGGTCAGCACGCGGTAGTCGCGCTCCAGTCGGTCGGCAAAGCGCAGCCGCTTCTCCCGCTGCTCCCCGGTCTGCGCGCGATGCGCGCCGTGGAGCATTTCCGAAAGCGTGATCGTCGTCACAAACAGCTCCTCGTTTCCGAGCGAACCGGCGAACGCCCGCCAGTCGAACCGCCGCCGCTGCACCGCCACGATCACCGAACTGTCCACCACTACGCCCATCGGTCAGACGACGGCAGATTGACCGCCGCCCGGCCCGCCTCAATGTCCCGCGCGAAAGCCTCGCCTTCCTCCGGCAAAAACCGCTCCACTTTCTCCCACCAATCCAGCGCATCCCGCGCGATCACTACCGGCGTCGCCCTGCGCCGCCGCAGCGCCGCCTCCACCACCGCGTCGAGGTGCGTGAGTTCCTCCGTCGAGAGCGACGTCACCGCAGCTTCGATTTCGAGAAGAGTGCTCATGGCTCGGGAGCTTAGCCGCGTCACGTCCGTTTGCAGCCGGGAAATTTTGAAGGTTTGCCAATGCGGTCGCAGCGGCTCACAACCAACCCATGAAAACACCCCTCCTCCCAATCAGGACGCTCATGGCCGCCGCTGCTTTTGCCGGAGGCTTCGTCAATGCACCATGCCGCGCCGCCGCGCCCAATGCCGCGACGGAGGCACCGGCGTCCGGTGCGGTCTATAGCAAAGACGAAACCGCGGGACTTAAGACCATAGCCACCGCCGCTCTCGCCGCCGCCACCGCTGGCAAGAAGCCGGAAGCGGTGACGAAAATTACGGAGCTGGAGAAGACTTGGGATCGGAAGGAGAAGGCCATGAAGGCCAAAAGCGCGGCGACCTGGACAGAACTGGACAAGGCACTCGATCAGGCCATCGAGGCGATTCGCACCAAGGGCAATCTCCCCGATGGGAAGACGGCTTTGGAAGACTTCACGAAGAAGCTGGAGCAGGCGACCAAGCCCTGACATCCGCTGTCATTGCGAATGGCTGCTGCGGACGAAGTGCAGGAGGTCTCGCAGCGGCGCGGATGCAGCATCGGCGGTGAGGGTGACGCTGTGTTCGCGCCCGTCGTCTTCCGCGATCGTGATTTGGTGGAGAAACTGGTCGGCGGATTTTCCCAACGCCGCGAGCGTCGCTGGCAGCTCGAAAAATCCGCACTCGGCGACAAGCTGTTCGACGCGTTTTTTCGCCGCGCCCGCGAGTGAGGCGGTGTCGAGCATGATGGGTGGCGGGCGGATTCCGGCGAAGCCGCCGGTGCGGGAAACGGTGATGCGCATGGGTCGAAAGAAAGCGGACGGACGCGGCGGCTGTAGGGGAAGCTGTCAGCTTCCCCTACAGCGCCACGGAGTTTTCTACTTGAGCACGCCCACTTGTTTCCACGCGGACTGCACGGCTTTCTGCTCCGCACTGTTCGCGCCGAAAAGATCGGCTGCGGATTTGATCGTCGCCTTGGCCGCCGCGGCGAAATCCGAGTCGGCGCGCAGGCGGTTGCAGAGCGTGTCATACCAGATTTTGCCGGCCTTCTCCCACGCATTGCCGCCGAGCGCCGTGGCGGTGAGATAGAAGGCGTAGTTCGGAATGCCGGAGTTCGTGTGGACGCCGCCGTTGTCGCCTGCGCTGTGGTCGTAGTCCTTCATGTGCGCGGGCTGCGGGTCTTTGCCGAGCCGCGGGTCGTCGTACGCCGTGCCGGGCGCTTTCATCGAGCGCAAGGCCACGCCTTTCACGCCTTTGGCGAGCAGGCCCGCGCCGATGAGCCAGTCAGCTTTCGCGGCGGTCTGCTTGAGCTTCCACTGCTTCACGAGCACGCCAAAAACATCGGACAGCGACTCATTCAACGCGCCCGACTGCCCTTGGTAAACCAGCCCGGCCTCGAACTGCGTGACGCCGTGCGTGAGTTCGTGGCCGATGACATCGAGGCACTTCGTGAAGCGGTCGAAAATCTCGCCGTCGCCGTCGCCATAGACCATCTGCTCGCCGTTCCAAAAGGCATTGTCGAAGGGTTCGCGCGGGTCTTCGCGATAGTGAACCGTCGAGTCGAGGCGCATGCCTTTGTCATCCACGGAGGTGCGGCCAAAGACGGTTTTGTAAAAATCGTACACCGCGCCCGAGTAGTCGTAAGCCTCGGTCACGAAAGTGTCCTTGGTTTTCTTCCCGCCCTCCCCGCGCACGAGTTTGCCGGGCAGTACGGGCTTTTGTTTCGCATCGTAAATGGTGCGCCGCTTTTCGCCCGTCGGCGTGGAAAGCGCGACCGCGCCGAGACTCGCGAGCATCTCGCGATGTCCGCGCAATCGCTCGCTTTGCAGCATCGTGCCCAGCGCCCGGCGGCGCTGGCGCGGCGTGCCGTTTTCCGCGAGCTTTTTGAGCATGTGCGCGGGGATGATGGTGCAGCACGGGCAGCCGATGAAGGCACGGCGCTGTAGATTCAGACGGTTGGTTTTCATACGCTTTTAGATTCCTCAGTTGGCGATTTCTATTTTCCGCTCCACCGGCACCATGCCGAGGGAACAGCGCCAGCCCTACACGGGCGCACCGGCCTTTGGCGAGCCGGTTATTTTGCCGCGGAGAACCCTGCCTACGGGGCCGGCAGAATCGGCGTCTCCCAGCCCGCGAGGTCTTCCGGCTTCACATGCGGCGCGCGTTTGTTCGTGCCCATCCACGTCGGGCGGAAGGGGCCGACGAAGCTGATGTCGGCGGCGGGTTTGATCGCGGCTTCGAGGCCCGCGGCCCAAAAGCACGCGTTCACCAGCATCCGCCGGAAGCCGTCATTCACGAGGTCGCCGGACGCGCCATAGGTGCTGCAAAAGACGCGGCCCTCTTTGCCCGACTCGCTCTTGTAAGTGCGCACCCACGCGCCCGGCATCGGCTTCTTCGTTTCATCCGCGGGCGAATCGGGTGTCATGCCGGTGAGCGGCTGAGCCATCGCCAGCACCTCGCTGCCTTCGATGGGATTCGCGTTGTAAGCGCCAATCTCGGCCCACATTTCTTTCACCCCGATGAGCACCGGATGGCCCGCCTTGCCCGGCACGATGTCGAGCCGCGTGCTCGACTTGTGATTCGGCCCGTAGTGCCCCACCCACGTCTCGCCGAGAATCTGCCGCCCAAACCCGCTCTTGAACTCATCGCCCTTGTAGCCGTGATCGTATTTCGCAAACGGACTGTCCGCCGGAATCTTGAAAGCATGCGTCGCCGTGCGCAGACCGATCACCGGGCCGCCGCGATGCAAATAATCCACGATGGGCTGCATCTGCTCGGCGGGCAGGTTTTGAAAACGCGTAAAAATGACCATGAGATCGGCCGTCTTCAGCGCGTCCGTGCCGGGAATGTTCGACTCCCCCGGCTTGATCTCGCCGGTCTTTGCATCCAGGCCAAAAAGCACCGTGCATTTGAAGCCATGATGCTTCGCCAAAATGCGCGCGAGCGCCGGCAGCGCCTCCTCGGATTTGTATTCAGGATCGCTGGCGATGAAGACCACCTGCCTGCCCTTGCCAGGGCCTGCGGTGCCCTCGTAGGTGAGTGCAGCGGCGTTCGCGAAAGTGGCGAGGCAGAGCGTAGTGACGGCGGTCAGGAGATGTTTCATGGGTGATGGGGATCGTTGGATTTGGTGTAGTCAAAAAATGCGGCGGTTGTCTATTTCACGGCGCGGTGCGCAGCAGCTCGAGGCGGTCGAAGAATGCCGTGCCGCCCATCGCCGTCGGCGCGAGGCCAGTGAGCGTGAACGCGCCCATGTCCTTCCACAGATCGAGCGTGACGACGGTCCACTCGGCGGGCGCGTTGGCGGACGTTTGCGTGGCGCTCCACTTGCTGGTGTTCCGCCCGGCGAAGTAGCGGCCATGCGGGTCGGCGGGCTGCGGCCATTGGCCGGCGCGGGCGAGTTCGAGCATCACACCGTCGCCGTTCGGCGTGCGCCACGCGAGGCGGAGCCAGCGGTATTCGCCGGGCGCGCCCGGCGTTTCCACGATGCGATACGCCCAACCGGGGAGCCGCGCGGAGAAGCGTTGCGGCGGCGTGATGGCGAGGCACGCCTTGCCCGCGAAAGCACCGGTCATCGCGAGCGTGGCAGTGCCGTCACCTTCATTGAGGCGCGCGGGGAAGTTCGGCTCTTCGTCGAAAAGAATCACGCGTCCGGGGTCGGGCGCGTGCAGCGTGGCGCGCAGCCAGCCGATGATGTCGGCGAGGTCGCGCGGCTGGAGCGCCTCGGCGAAGCCGGTGGTCATTAGCGAATCGGCGGTCTTCGTCACGCGCGCGATGTCCTTGTGCAGCACAGGGTACTCCGCACCGCCGGCCAGGAGGAGTGTGAGGCTGGTTGCCGCGTCGTTTTTCAAAATGCCCGCGACACTCGTGCCGTCGCGCAGCTCGACGAACGTGGTCTCATAGCCGGGGCGGATGTATTCGCCCGGCATGAGCACGTCGTGGACGATGGTTTCGTCCGCACGCTGAAACTCGCCCGCGAGGTCCGGCCCGACGACATTGCCCTCCGCACCGATGCGATGGCAGAGCGCGCATTGCTGGAGGAAGACCTGGTGCCCGTGCTCCGCATCGCGCGGCCCGGCGAGCGCGGCGATGAAACGCGCGATGGTCTCGTCGCTCGCGCGCGGCGGCAGCGGTGGCGCGGGCGGCGCGGGAGTTTTGGAAACGGGCGCGACGGGTTTTTTGTCGTGCGCGGCGATGCTGGCCTTGAGCGGCGCGAGGAGCGGCGCGCTGTTGCCGGGCACGCGCTCCAGCTCGGCGAGCATCTCCGCGCCGCGACCGTGGAGCGAGCTGAGCAGCGCGGGCGGCATCCAGCGCACATCGCCGTGCTCGCGTGCAAGCCGCGCCAGCGCGGCAAAGGCGCGCGGGTCGCTCGCTTCGCCGAGGCTCATCGCGAGCTGGAGCAGCACGCGCGGGTCGTCCTCGCGGTGCGCGCGGTCGAGCGCGCCGTCGAGCAGCGCGGCACCTTCCGGCTTCGCAAACCAGCGGTCGGCGAGCGCGAGCGATTGCGCTCGGACACCGGCATCGGCGTGCGCGAGGAAAGGGCGCACGTCGTCCGGCGTGAGCGCGCCGAGCACGTCGAGCGTGTGCAGCAGCGCGGCGGGTTCGCGCGCCTCCGCGAGCAGCGCGCGCAGTGCGGGAACCGCGTCCTTTTCTCCCCGCTCGATGAGCAGCCGTTGCGCAGTCTCGCGCCGCCACTGGCGCTCGCCCGCGACTTCATGCGCGAGAGCCGATGCACCGAGAAGGCTCATGTTTGCAGGCTCCGCGGGCGGGGCGTCGCGATGCGTGAGCCGCCAGATGCGCCCGCGGTCGTGGCCGTTGATGACGCCGTATTGCTGCTGGAGGAAGCGCGGGACGGCGGAGTAGTCCTCAATGATTTCGCGGTAGAAATCCACGACGACGAGCGAGCCGTCGGGCGCATGCGCGAGGTTCATCGGGTGAAACCACGGGTCGCTCGACGCGAGGAATTCGCTCCGCTCCTCGCCCGCCGCGCGCGTGAGTTTCACCGCGCCGTCGCGCTCCCGCGAGAGCAGCGCGCGATGCACGAGCCCGCCCGCCGGCTCGCAGACGAAGTATTGCCCGCGCAGCCCCGGCAGCGCGGCATCCTTGTAAATCAGCGGGCTGCACGCGGACGTGAACCAGCCTTCCGCCTCGCTCTCCGCCGCGCCGTAGCGGTCGCGGTAGTATTTGAAAAAGCCGGGGTCGTTCGCGCGTTTCGTGCGCCACGGATGCGGCGGCGCGACGGGGAAGCAGTGGCCGTCGCGCGTCGCGTCGGCGTCGAGCGAAGGCGTAGCGGCGTCGGGATTGCGCACGAGATAACGCCACGCGAGCGGCGCGACTTGGATGCCGGGCTTCGTCGTGTTGGTGACGAACTTTTCCCCGCTCTCGGTGAAAGCGAAGCCGATGGTGTTCGCCCCGCCCGTCACCGGCTCGATGGCCGTGCCGTCCGCGCGGATGCGGAAGTCCGTGTTGCCGAGCGGCACCGGGGCGGCGAGGTGCGGCCCCGTGATGCGCCCGCCGCCGTGCCCACGCCCGAAATAAATCCAGCCGTCGCCGCCCCACTGCGGCGCATTCACCCCACGCTCCAGCGCGCCCGTGCCGAAGCCCGTGAACAGCGTCTCGCGCCGCCCGCCTTCCGCGAGCCACACGATGTCGGGCGCGCACGCCACGATCACGCCCCCGCGCGCCGCGACGATGCCATAGCACGGCGGCAGATTTTCCGCCCACACCTCCGCCACATTCATGCGCCCGTCGCCATCGGTATCGCGCAACATTTTCACGGTGCCAAACGTCCCCACTTTCGCCCGCTCCTTCGCCACCTCGCTCGCGCCGATGCGCCGCACGACGGTGTCGAGCACGCCCGTCTTGTTCAGCTCCTCGATGTCGAATTGCCCCTCGAGATTGTAACCGTGCAGCTCGCACACAAACATCCGCCCGCGCTCATCCCAGCACACTCCGCTCGCCTCGTGGATGAGCGGCTCGCTTGCGATCAACTCCACGCGAAACCCCTCCGGCACACGGAAGCATTTTGCACTTTCCTCCGGCGAACGCGGCGGCGGTGCATCGTCCGGCTTCGGGATTTCGGCATACGCGGAAAAGGCGAGAGAGAGCGCCGCGAACGAGACAGCGATCCGCGGCAGAGTATGCCGATCCATTAGCGGAAGCTTTTCACCGCAAACGAGCGAATAGCTTTCGGGATGAGCGATGCGTTTAGCGGGCATGACGGGGGGCTGGAGGAAGCGAGTTTGCAGAGAATGGGATTGCCCGCAAATGGTATCGAGAGCGCGGCTCGGCAGATCGTCGTTGACGGTCAGACGGCTGCCTTCATCGTCCCGGCATGCCAAATCGCCGCGCTCCACTCGCCGCTTTCCTTTTGCTGGCCTGCCTCGGCGGGCCGCTGCGCGCGGCAGCGGGCGACGCGGAGTTTTTCGACCAAAGCATCCGTCCGCTGCTCAAGGAATACTGCCTCAAGTGCCACTCGACCGAGGAGCAGAAGGGCGATTTGGATTTGGAAGTTTTC
>JAYVNN010000391.1:0-3415 GCA_043758435.1 Chthoniobacter sp. | reverse complement strand
CCATCCGCGAGCGGCGGAGGAAGGCGGGCCGGCCGGAGGATTCCGCGCCCGACCCCGCGCACCTGCCGGAAAAAACCGTGGGCCTCGCGCTGTCCGGCGGCGGCATCCGCAGCTCGACCTTTGCGCTCGGCGTGCTGCAGGCGCTGGCGGAGCGCAACCGGCTGCGCGAGGTGGATCTTCTTTCCACGGTTTCGGGCGGCGGTTTCATCGGCAGTTTCCTCGGGCGGCTGTTCACGCGCGAGACGGTGAAAATCGCGGGCGACCCCTGCGGGCGCGTGCAGGACACGCTGCGGCAAAACGGTTCCGCGCCGCTGCACTGGCTGCGCACGCAGGCGAACTACATCTTCGCGACCGGCGCGAACGACCTGCAGCTCAACCTCGCCGTTTTCTGGCGCAATATCTTTGCCGTCTATATCGTCATCGGCGCGCTGTTTTTTGCAATCTTCGGCGCGCTCGCGTGGCTTCCGCAGGCGGCGGGGGAGGCGTCCGATGGGCTCGGCCTGTTCCAGTTGCGCGCCGCGCTGGAGCCCTCGCTGACTCCGCCGACGCTGGCCGCGCCGACCGCGCAGATCCACTCCTCCGCAGCGACAATGCCCGCCGGCATTCGCCTTTCCGTGTGGTGGTGGCTGCCGCTGCTCGCGCTCGCGCTCGGGGTGCTGCCGGCCACGCTCGGCTACTGGCTGGCGCCAAAGGTGGGGTCATACCGGCCATACCCGTTTTACTCCCTCCTCGCGTGGCTGGTGCTGCTCATGGGGGCGATCATTGCGCTGCAAATTCCGCACGGTCTGGCCGTGGCGGGCGGCGCGGCGGGTGTGCTTTTCCTCGCGTGGTTCTGGCAGGAGGCGGCGCGCTGGGGTGCGATTCAGGGGCGTGAAACGGAGGCGGCGAAACGCAAGGTCGGGGCGCTCGTGCGCAACCGCGTGAGCCGCTCGCTGGGCGAGGCGATGTTCATTTTCCTCGGGCTCGCCGCGTGGGTCGTGCTGGATACTTTCGCCGGGCTTTTCGCGGAACGCGGGCCCGCGGCGGCGCTCGCGGCCACGGCGCTGGCGCTCGGACCGGTGCTGCCGCTGCTGCGCAAACTGGCGATGACCGCAAAGCAGCAACTCACGCCGGGAGTCGGGAAAGCATTTTCGTTCGCCCGCCTCGCGAACGCTCTCGGCATCCCGCTCGCGATTTTCCTGCTCTTTGTCGTCGATGTCTTCGCGCACAAAGTTTTCATCGCGTATCCCGGCTGCGGCTGGGGCCTGTTTTTCATCGTGCTGGCGGGTGCCTTTTCCCTCGCGATCGGGCGGGCGTTCGATTTCCTGAATCTCTCCTCGCTCCAGGCCACCTACGCTGCGCGGCTGCTCCGCACTTTCCAAGGCGCGTCGAATGAGGAGCGCGTCCACGCCTCGTCGAGCAATGACGGCCACGACATCGGAATCGCGCATCCGCAGGACGACATCCCGTGGCACGAGTACCATCCCGAGCGGCAGGGCGGGCCGCTGCACCTCGTGAATGTCTGCGTGAACGAAACCGTGGACCTCGCCTCCGACCGCGACATCCGTGAACGCAAGGGGCTGCCGATGTGCGTGACGCCGCACGGGGTCAGCGTGGGCCGGCGTTACTTTGCGCGCTGGACGAAGCCCGATGGGCTGCCCGTGTGGCAGAAAATCCGCCGCTGGATCGACGGCGTGGACGGCCAGGACGCGCTGCCTTTTTCCCGTGGGCTCGGAAAAAACCTGCGCCCGCCGCAGCCGGGAGCCGGCGAGACGGAGCCGGCGCTCACGGCCCTCGAGGCGCTGCGTTTTCCCAATGACCCGAACGGCTTTCACGTCCTCGCGACGACCGGCAGCGAGAGCGCCGAGGTGGAGCCGCTTTCGCTCGGCGCGTGGACGGCGATTTCCGGCGCGGCTTTCAGCACCGGCCTCGGGCGCGGCACGCGGCTGCCGCTCGCGCTGTTCATGGGTCTGACGAATGTGCGGCTCGGCTATTGGTGGGACTCCGGCATCCGCAGCGGCGAGCGCCCCGGCCGCTATCCGCAGCCGCTCTGGCGTCGGCTCAAGCGGCTGCCGGTGACTTTTCTGCGGACGCAAAGCATGCTGCTCGCGGAATGGCGCGGGCGCTTTCACGGGCCGTCGCGCTGGTTCTGGTATCTGAGCGACGGCGGGCACTTCGAGGTCACGGGACTTTACGAACTGCTGCGGCGGCGCGTGCGTCTGATGATCGTGAGCGACGCAGGCGAAGACGCCGCCTACCAGTGGGGCGACGTGGCCCTGCTCACGCAGCAGGCGCGGGAGGATTTCGGGGCGGAGATCGTATGGGTGGACTTTACCGCGGCACGCGCTGTGGTGGATAAAAAGGAAGGTCAAAGGCGGGACACGCTGAGCGAGGAAGCGAGGAAGAAGGAGGATGCCAGGAGCTGGTCCGAGCGTGCGGGGGAAAGGTGGCAGGTGATCCTGCCGGAATACGCCGGGAATAAGGACGGCCTCGACCAATGGATTCTGGACTGGATCGACCCAGACACGCTGGGGACACTCAATGAGATCAAGCGCAAGGGTAAGCACCACGCCGCACTCGCGCGGGTAACCTACGATGGGAGCACGGATGTCTCATGGATCCTCCTCCTCAAGCCCAGCCTGAGCGACTGGCTGACCCAGGATGTCCTGAACTACGCCGACACCAACGAGGCATTCCCGCAGCAGCCCACCTTTGACCAGGTCTTCGATGACATCCAATGGGAAAGCTACCGCGCGCTCGGCCAGCAAATCACCAAGGCGGTTATCCGCTAAGTCCGCCAGTTCTATCTTCGTCGCCTATACTTTATGAAAACCCCACGACTCTTAGCCTTCGCCCGTCTTTTCGCCGCACTGCTCATCTGCGCCGCGCTCCCGGCGGCCTGGGCCTCGGATCATGCCGACCCTATGAGCCTCGATGTCTTCATGGTGCAGGAGTCGCCGGAGGCGAATATCACCGACCTGCATGCCTTCGTCGTGGATCGCGCGGGCCGACCCATCATGGACGCGGCGCGGCTCGGCGAGGGCGACCAGTTGATCGTCAGCCTCTGCGTGCGCCGGGCCTTGCGGCCGGACTTAGTCGGCGGGCTGGAACTTAAAGGCTTTAAGTTTCGCCTGCATCTTGACCTGGCTCCGGCGGTGCGCTTTTTCGATGAGACGAAGACGCGCGAAGGCGGGGACTACGACAAGACCCTGACCGCGCGCACGAGCGCCGTGGACGCGGCCTTGGCGGCGCTCGACTGGGCGAAAAAAAGTGGCGACAAGGGGAAGGAAGCCGCTGCCGACAAGGACTGGAAAGCAGCGCTGACCCGCCGCGGAACTCTCATCGCGCAGCATGAGACGGATCGCTCCGCGCAGGCGCTCTACGGCGGCATCATCACGCAACCGGACGGGATTGCGGAAAGTGCCCTGATGGAGTT
>JAYVNN010000390.1:0-3415 GCA_043758435.1 Chthoniobacter sp. | reverse complement strand
GCCGCCAGCCCTGCAGCTCGCCCTTTTTCCCCGCCTGCTCGATGCGCTGCTCCACGTCGCGCACGGAGTCGAGATACTCGTCGAGCTTGCGCTGGTCGCCCGCGCTGATCTGCCGGCGGATGTCGCTGGCGTCGGCGAGCACGGCGTCGAGCACGCTCTTGTCGCCGCGCTGCACGCCGTCTTTGAAGAGGCGGTCGAAGGCGAGTGCGGGGTAGATTTCCAGCGGCGTGGGCGTGGTCGGCGAGCTCCACGAAATGTGCGAGCTGTAGAGCATCGAGTAGTTCTTGTGGACCGACGGATTCGATTTCTCGCAGCCGAGCACGAGGCTCGGGACTTTCGTCGAATGGCCGTAACGCTGCGCGAGCAACTGGTCGATGCTCGTACCCGAGCGAATCTCACCGCCCGAGGCGAGCGGCGCGCCGGAGAGCAGGTTGCCGGTCTGTGAGCTGTGGATGTTACCCTTCGTCGCCTCGGCATTGTAGAGCCCGCGGATGAGCAGCATTCGCTCACGGTAATCGGCGAGCGGCGCGAGCACCTGGCCGAGTTCCATCTGCTTGCCCTCGCCCTTCGCCCACCACTCCTTGCTGTGAAATCCGTTGCCGGAAAAAAGCACGGCGAGCCGCACGGGCGCGTCGCTGGATTTCTGCGAAGCCGCCGGCTCATCGCCCCACACGCGGAGGGATTCGAGCCACGGCAAAGCCATGGTGACGCCGAAGCCGCGGAGCATGGTGCGGCGGGAGATGTGGTGGGATTTCATGGATGGGTTTGTTTGGTGAACCCGCGCGGGTGGAGGTTCTTTGCAGGGAGGATACGCGAGCGCGGCTGCAGGGGAAGCTGGTAGCTTCCCCTACAGCGGCGCTCGCGCGCGGCATCGGTACAAAAAAATTGGCGACGCTCACGCGCCGCCAATTTTTTTTGACTGATGCGGGAAAGATTACGCCTTCACATGTTGGGAGACGAGCTTGGTCATCTCGAACATCGTCACAGTCTTCTTGCCACCGAAGACCACTTTGAGGGCGGCGTCGGCGTTGATGTTCGTGCGCTTCTTCTCGTCCTGAAGCTTGTTCTTCTTGATGTAGTCCCAGAGCTTTTTGGTCAGCTCACCGCGTGGGATCGGCTTGGAGCCGACGATGGCCGAGAGGGCTTCGTCAGGCTGCACGGGCTTCATCAGCGCGGCGTTGGGTTTGCGTTTGGCGGGTGCTTTGGCGGGTGCTTTCGCAGCAGGTTTTTTGGGAGTAGGCATGGCGCGATCATAGGTGCCGCCGCCCCGGCGACAATACGAAAAGCGCAGGGAAAACGATTTGTTTTCAACGCCCCAACCAAGCTCCGCGGCGCGTTTTCACCTCCGCAGGCCGGCGCTGAGGAGCGCGATCCAGCCGTCCATTTTCGCCGCGAGCGGCGGGTCGCTGTCCTCGGCGATGGCGTGGATATTCGCGAGCATGCGCATGAGGAATTGCGGCGCGGGCAGCGGCTGGAGATGCGAGGGCAGAAGCGTGATTTTTTGCGAGGCGAGGCGCGTGCGGCACTCCTCGAGTCCGATGCGCGCGCCGCGGTGAAACGGGTCGAAGAAATTCTGCCCGTAGCGCACGAGAAAATGTCCGGGCAGACCCGCGCCGGAGATGGGCAGGCCGGCACGTTTGCCGACGAGAATGTAGATGAGCGAAAGGCTGATCGGGATGCCGAGGCGGGTGTCGATGACCTCGGGTAGGAGCGAGTTGTTGAGGTTGTTGTAGTCGTCCTCGTTGCCGCGCAGGCCCACTTCGTCGCCGAGGTATTCGACGAGCATTTCAATGCGGTCGAGGTCGGACTCGGCCTTGCGAAAACGCCGCGCGACCTCCGCGCCCCACGCGTCGAGCTGCGCGCGCTGCGGGGTGAAATTCTCGCCAGGGAGAAAGGTTGCGCAGAGCGACCACGCGGCGTTTTCCAAATCGCTCTCGGGGCCAAAGTCCGCGCAGATTTTTCCGAAAACCGCATCCGCCTCGCGCGCCTCGATCTCGGCGATGACCGCGCGCAGATGCCGCGCGGCCACGGGATCGCTCGCGGCGAGCAGCGCGCGAAATTCCGGGAGGGCCGCGGGGCCGCGGTCGGCGAGCTGGCTTTTGAGGAGGAGCAGCGTCGCGGGATCGTCGTCGTGCAGGAGACGCAGCAGGGCGTCGTGTTGATCGGGCATGCAGGACTTTAGCGGGAAGGCGCGCAGCCGTCCACGCTGCCAAATTTCTCGCAGCGTCCGCGGGTGCCAGTCAGCATCCGCGCATGACTCTCCCTACCCTGCTCAGCGGTTTCGCTGTCGTCTGCGAAATCGCGGGCTGGCTCACCGCCGTCCGCGCGATCATGGACACGCGCACCGCGCAGGGGGCGATCGCGTGGGCGGTGTCGCTCATCGCGCTGCCGTACGTGGCGGTGCCGGCGTACTGGGTTTTTGGGCGGGCGAAATTTTCGGGCTACGTGACGAAGCGGCGCGCGGAGCTGCTGAAGACGAGCGCCGTGGCGCAAAAGCTCGCGGAAGAATTCAACCGGCAGCGCATGCAGACCAAGGCGGGCCGGAGCGAGGA
Source organism: Chthoniobacter sp. (assembly GCA_043758435.1). Lineage (GTDB taxonomy): Bacteria > Verrucomicrobiota > Verrucomicrobiia > Chthoniobacterales > Chthoniobacteraceae > Chthoniobacter. The sequence goes on along the minus strand of JAYVNN010000390.1, from coordinate 863 downwards.
ACTGCTGCTCGAACGGCTGGCCAAGCTGCCTTTCACCGCGCACAACCGCGCAGAACTTTTGATTGACGGCGAGGCCACCTTCGCCGCGATCTTCGCGGCCCTCGCCGAGGCGCGCGAATACGTGCTCGTACAGTTTTACATCATCCACGAAGACGGACTCGGCCGCCGGATGCGCGATGCGCTCATCGCCCGCGCGCAGGCCGGCGTGCGCTGCATGGTGCTCTTCGATGAAATGGGCAGCGGAAAACTTTCCGCATACTGCGCGGAGCTGCGCGCCGCCGGGGTGCAGATCGCGCCTTTCACTACGACCAAAGGCGCGGCGAACCGGTTCCAAATCAACTTCCGCAACCACCGCAAGATCGTCGTCGTGGATGGCCGCGTGGCCTTCGTCGGCGGGCACAATGTGGGCGACGAATACCTCGGCCTCGATCCGAAAATCGGCCCGTGGCGCGACACGCATGTGCAGGTCGAGGGCCCCGTGGTGCTGTGCGTGCAGGTGGCGTGGATCGAGGACTGGCACTGGGCCACGGGCGAGACGCCGCCGAACCTCAATTGGAAACCCACGGGCGCGCACGGCGGCTGCGTGGGCGCGCTCTGCCTGCCGAGCGGCCCGGCGGATGAGCTGGAAACGGCCACGCTTTTTTTCCTCCACGCCATCCACTCGGCGAAAGAGCGGCTGTGGATCGCGAGCCCGTACTTTGTGCCCGACGAGCAGTTCATCTCCGCGCTCCAGCTCGCGGCGCTGCGCGGTGTGGACGTGCGCATCCTCACGCCGGAAAAACCGGATCATCCGCTGGTCTGGCTCTCGGCGTTTTCCTACCTGCCCGAGACCGAGATCGTGGGCATCAAATGGTACCGCCACC
>JAYVNN010000389.1:0-28723 GCA_043758435.1 Chthoniobacter sp. | reverse complement strand
GATGTGGAACGGGTGGAGCCGGATGATGCTGCGGTGCAGTGGTTCCTCGACGCGATGGCGAAGCATCAACTCGGGCGCAAGCGGGTGCTGGATACGATGCTCGCGGCGACGTATCGCAGCGCGGGTGTGACGTCGCTGCTGACCTTGAATGCCGCGGATTTCGCGGTGTTTGGCGAGTTTTCCTGCCCACCGATGCCCGAGGTGTAACGGAACGCGCCGCACGTCGTTTGGCAGGGGCGGGCGCGCGCTATTTCGCCGGTACGAAAATCGGCGCGCCGAGGTAAAAGGGATCGGCCACGCCGGCGCGGTAGGCTTCGAGGGATTCGGGGGTGGAGTTGACGCGGAGGTTGCTGTAGCGGCCGTCCTGGTTCTGCCAGCGCTCGTGCCAGAAGACGCAGGCTTTGATGTTTGGATACTTCGGGTTTTTCATCAGCCGGAAGCCGTCGCGAATCCACTCGGCCTTGCTGCCTTTGGCGGGGAATTCGCCGATGCCCCACTCGCAGATCATCACGGGTTTGCTCGCGTCGATGCGGCGCATTTCCTCGTAGGGCCAGTCGAGCAGACCGAAGTAAGGCGACCATTCGTCGTCGGCAAACTGCACGCCGTAGAGGCTGAAGCCGAGCCAGTCGCAGTAGTCGGGGCCGGGGTAGTACTGGATGGCGAGATTCCACTCCTCCTGCGGGAGCGAGTAGTTCATGAGGTGCAGCACCCACTGCACGTTTTTCGCGCCGCGCGCGCGGACGCGATCGACGACGTGGCGGTGGGCTTGCTTGAAAGTCTCGGGGCCGACGTAGCGTTCGTTCGGAGGCGCGGTGCCCTCGACCATTTTGCCGCCGCCGTAGTGCAGGCCGCTCCACGGAAACCAGGAGCCGTTCATTTCATTGGCGAAGGAAACAATCATCGGCTGGCCAAACTCGCGCGCCTTGTCGCCCCACATGTCGATGTAGGCGTCGTGCTCGCCGGCGATGATGCTGGTGATGGAATACCTGTCCGGCCCGCGTCCTTCCTCATACGGCTTGTCCCACGGCGACCAGAAAATCAGCGGCACTGAGCCGTGCGCGGCGATGACGCGGACATTGGCCTCGGGAAAGGTCTGCTCCCCCCAGTAGCTCGAGCTGGCGACGATGGCCTGATGCTTGCCCACCATTTTGTCGAAAGCCTCGATGGCCTCGAGCCCGACGCTGTCCTCCTTTTCGCCCCAGTCGATGTAGGCGCCGGTATAAGCGCCGTGCTCGGGGATGAGCAATTTTCGATTCTCGATTTTCGATTCTCGATTGGCGGACTCGCCAGCGTTTTGCGCGTGGTGTTTGCAGCCCGATGTGGCGAGCAAAAGCGCGAGCAGCAAAAATGCGGGCGCGGCGTGCCGGGCTAATCGAGAATCGAAAATCGAGAATCGAAAATTCATACCTTCACACTCGCCGTGCGCTCCAGTTTTCCCCAGCTCACAAACGCGCCGCGCAGCGCATGAAAGATGGATTTCCAAATGACCCACGCGAGCAGCGGACGATAGACAAAGCGCATGGGCAGGATGAGGAGCGCGCGGTGCAGCGGTTCGCGCTCCATCCAGCAGGCGAGCATGGCGAGGAAAAGATCGAGCCCGAGTACGGCGGCGAACCACAGCCAGATGCCCGCGGCATGGCCGAGGATCAGGGAGTAAAGCAGGATGGCATCGACCAGCGGAGTCACGGCGACGAGGCCGATCTGCATGAACCAGATGTTCGGCAGGCTGAACCACGCGAGCGCGCCGAAGCGCGGGTTGAACATGAGGTCGCGGTGTTTCCACAGGCACTGCATGGTGCCAAAGGCCCAGCGGAAACGCTGCTTCGCGAGCGTGGCGAGCGTCTCGGGGGCTTCGGTGTGGGCCACGGCTTCGGGCGCGTAATCAATGTGGTAGCCGAGGCGGTGGAGGGTGAGCGTGAGGTCGGTGGCCTCGGCCAGCGTGTCGTGGGAAAAACCGCCCGCCGCGGCAATTGCGCTTTTGCGCAGCGCGCTGACTGCGCCGGGGACGACGGTGATGCAGTTGCTCGCGGTGTAGGCGCGGCGGTCGAGGTTGAAGCCGCAGATGTACTCGAGGCTCTGGCACTGCGCGATGAAGGTGCGCAGATTGCCCACGCGCGCATTGCCGCTGACTGCCCCGGTCAGCGGATTCGCGAGCGGCTGCACAAGCGCGCGCAAAGTGCCGCGCTCGAACTGCGTGTCGGCATCGAGGAAAACCACGATGCCGTGCCGCGCCTGCGCCACGCCGCGGTGCAGCGCGCCGGCCTTGCCGGTGTTCTCCTGCCGGATCAGGCGCACCTGCGGTTCGCCCGCCGCCACGCGCTCCACTTCCTCCGCGGTGTGGTCCTTCGAGCCGTCGTCCACGACCACGATTTCAAACTCGCCCGCGTAGTCCGTCTGCACCACCGAGCGCAAAGTCTGCGCGATCACCTTGCCCTCATTGTACGCCGCAATGACCACGCTCACCGGCGGAAAAAAACCTCCGCCTTCCGCCTTCCGCCCTCCGCCTTTCCCCGCCTCGCGGTGGTGCCGGTGCGCCAGCCACGCCACGATGAGCGTGCGTGTGAGCACGAGCCCCGTGGACACGATCATGAAGGCCCAGAAAAACTCGATGACCGCGTGCCATACCCGAAAGCCCGTGCCCGCGACGAAACGCTCGACCGGCTCCTTGCGCTGATCCACCGGCGGCATCAGGTCGTCGCGCGGGATGTTCAGCAGCTCGCTGAGCGACACGATGCGGTCACCGCGGGCGCGCAGGTAATCAATGATCTGCGGCAGCGCCTCCACGGTCTGCGCACGGTCGCCGCCCGCGTCGTGGAGCAGGATGATGTTCCCCTCGTCGCGCAGGTCTTTCACCCGCTGCACGATCTCCGCCACGCCGGGGCGCGACCAGTCCTGCGGGTCGATTTTTTCCAGCACGATGGTGTAGCCGAGCTTTTCCGCGAGTTCGAGGGGCGCGAGTTCGGAGAGGTCGGCGGGGTTGGAGTCGGCGTTGTAGGGCGGGCGGAAAAGCGACGTCGAGCGCCCGGTGATGCTTTGGATCAGGCGCTGCGTGCCGTCGAGTTCGAGCTGCATCTGCCACTCGGACATCGTCGCGAGATTGCGGTGGTAGTAGGTGTGGTTGCCGATTTCATGCCCCTCCGCGACGATCCGTGCGACGAGTCCCGGATGATCCTCGCAGTTTTGCCCGACGAGGAAAAACGCCGCCGGCACGCCGCGCTCTTTGAGGATGTCGAGGATGCGCGGCGTCCATTTGGGATCGGGCCCGTCGTCGAAAGTGATGGCCACGCTGTGCTCCGCGCCTGCGCCCTGGTGGTAGAGGATCGGGTAGGTGGGAAAGTCCGTGTACTCCGCGCTGAGCAGCCCGCCGGGCTCGGCGGTCACGGTGCGCGCGCCGTCGTCGCGCGTGAGATCCACGGTCACCACTTCGCCGCGCCCGACGCTGGTCACGCTGAGGTTCGTTTTCAAATCGCCGAGCGCCCGCAGCGCGCCGTCCGCCGGCGGGCCGCGCATTTCCAGCACGTCCCAGATCTGCTCGTCCTCGGTGCCGAGCCGGGTCACGCCGAGGCCGCCGAATTTCGCCGCGCGCACGAGGCCGAGCTGATTGTAAAAAGAGATGGCGTCGAGAAAGGTGACGGTGTGCTCGCCGGTGGGCTCGGAGTAGTCGTACTGGCCGTTGTAGGACGGCGCGACGACGGGGACTTTGTTCCCGTCCTGATCCAGCCCCGCGTAGCTCGCGCGGCTCATGGCGTCCTTGTAGCCGATGGTCTCGGCTTTCTTGGTCGTCGTGTTCCAGTCGTAGGCGTACGCGCCCAGCAGGCCAATCCACTGCGCCGGCTCGCCGTAGAGCCAGCGGCCCTGCGCGTCGGTTTTCGTGATGACTTTCAGCCAGCCCTCCAGCCACGTCTGCGAGGCGATCGGGCCGGGCGCGTCGTGCTCGGAATTCTCGTCGTGCAGCACGGCGATGAAGCGGTCCACGGTCAGCTCCAGCGCCGGAATGTCGAAGGTGTCGAAGTCCTCGCCGAGCGTGACCATGAACCACAGTTCCATCTTCGCGTCGGCCAGCGCGTCGGCGATTTGCGCGATGAAGTCGGTGTAGTTTTGCTGGTAGGCGGGGTCGAGTTGCTGCCAGTCGAGGATTACCCCGCCGGCCCGCGCCTCGCGCAGACTGGCGACGAGCTGCGTGATGAAATGCGCGCGTTTGTCCGCGGAGCCGTTGGCCAGATTTTCCACCGCCTCGGGCTGCCAGGTGTTGCCCTGCAGATTGTGCAAAATGGGCATGAGCGTGAGGCCGTGCGCGAGCGCAAAAGGGATGAGCCGCGGCTCGACGTCCGTCACGAGCCGGCTGTCCGTGCCGGTCAGCGCGAACCACTCCGGCGCGAGGTGGGTGAGCGAGCCGGCGTGCTTTTCCAGCGAGGCAAAGCTGTTCGGATCCCAGTCCACGTACAGCCCGAGGCGGATTTCGCCGCGCGCGTTCTGGAGCTGCGCGCGGATGCGGACGAGCCGGTCCTGCGCGGCTTTCGAGCTGCTGTAAAGTTTCGCGAGGGCCGCGGGGCTGGGATTCTCCGCGTTCGCCGCGGCTTCGATTTTTTGCAGCGCCTTTTCAAAGCTCAGCGCGTTCGGGTCGTTCGTTTCCGTGCGGCGGATGGCGGTCTTGAGCTGGCCTTTGAGCAGCCGCACGGAGGCCGGCACGCGCAGCTCCGGGTGGATGAGCAGCGTGCGAAAAAACCAGACCACCGCGAGCACCAGCAGCAACGCCCACAGCGCGAGCAACCGGCGCAGGCGTGGCCAGCGCCGGCCGTGCGGGTCTTGGAAAATAAAGCCGTCCCGTCGGGGATCGGTGCTCGGTGGATTCATCGGCGGAGCAGGCTAGCGCAGAGGCGCGGCGGACGCGGGAGATTTTTTCGCGTCAAAGCGGGAAGCGGAAAAAAGCGTCGGCGGTCGCCGTCGTGCGGGCGGCGATTGTCGCGAGCGGCTCGCCGCGCAGACCGGCGATGAACTCGGCGGTGGTGCGCGTGTGCGCAGGCTCGGCACGCTTGCCGCGAAACGGCACGGGCGCGAGGAATGGGCAGTCCGTCTCGACCATAAAGCCGTCGGCGGGCACGCGGCGCGCGGTCTCTTGGGCGTCGCGCCCGTTTTTGAAAGTGACGATGCCGGTGAAGGAGACGAGGTGCCCGAGGGCGCGGATTTCATCGGCGCGCGCGGGTTCTTTGCCGAAGCAGTGGAAGACGGCGCGCAGCCGGCCGGTGTAGTTTTGCAAAATGGCGAGGGTGTCGTCCCAGGCGTCGCGCTCGTGGATGACGACGTTCAGGCCCAGCTCGGCGGCGAGGTCGAGGTGCTGCTCGAAGACGATGGCCTGGGTGGTTTTCACCGCGCCGTCACGAATCGCCGCGTAGGGTTCGCGGGGATCGCTGAACGGGGTTTCGGAAAGGATGGCGTCCTTTGAGCCGAGAAGATGGCGGCTGGGCAGGCGGTGGTAGTCGAGCCCGGTCTCGCCGAGAGCGACGACACGCGGGCTTTGCGCGAGGGCGCGCAAGTCGTCGATAAAATCGTCTCCGGCTTCTGCGGCGGAGCCGGGGTGGACGCCGATGACGGCGAAGACCTGCGGATACTGCTCGGCGAGCGCGACCGCGCGGCGGCTGCTTTCGATGGAGGTGCCGATGGTGAGGATGCGGGTAACGCCGGCGGCGGTGGCGCGGGCGAGGATGTCGTCGAGGTCGCCGGCGAAGTCGGGGAAGTCGAGGTGGGCGTGGGTGTCGGTGAGCATGGGCCGGAAGTGTTTTAGCCACGGATGAACACGGATGAAACACGGATGAAACACGGATTTCGCGATCTTCAGTGGGGCCGCCGCGGCGTTTGCCAAACCGGCGGTGAGCCGATAGTTTCCCCGCCCTTTCCGCATGGACCGCCTATTACTGGCCATTTCCACTTTCTGTTTTCTCTTCGGGTTTGCCTACACCATGCACGCTCTCGGGGCGCGTGTGTACAAGGCTTCACGGCTGAATTTTTTTGCGATCCTCTCGGGTTTCCTCTGCCAGACGGCCTTCCTTTACCTGCGCGGGCAGGCACTCGGACGCTGTCCGCTGACGAACCGCTTCGAGGTGCTCGTTTTCCTGAGCTGGTCGATGGTGCTTTTCTATCTGCTCATCGGCCCGGCCTACCGGCTGTCGCTGCTCGGGGCGTTCACTTCGCCGCTGGTTTTCTTTTTTCAAATCAGCGCGCTGCTGCTCGTGGATGACGTGCCCTCGAAGCTCAAGCTCGCGCCGAATGGCTGGCTGGAAATGCACGCGGCGATCTCGGTGGTGGCGTATGGCGCGTTCGCCTTGGCGTGCGTGGCTGGGGTTATGTACCTGACGCAGGAGCGGCAACTGAAGACGCATCACATCCATTCGATTTTCTATCACCTCCCGCCGATTCACGACCTCGCGGTGGCGAATGCGCGGCTGATCATCGCGGGCTTTGCGCTGCTCACGGTTGGGCTCGGCACGGGGTTCAAATTGGGGAGCATGTTCACGCATTCGCCGCTCACGGCGTGGTCGGTGGGGGTGTGGGTTTTGTACGGCGTCATCGCGGTGATGGGGCGCGTGCATCGCATCAGTCCGCGGAGGGTGGCGTGGCTGTCGGTGGGGGCGTTCAGCTTGGTGCTGCTGACGCTCGGCGGGCTGCGGTTTGTCACGGAGAAAGGGACGCTCTGACCGATGGAAATCCTCTGCCTGGGTCTCAGCCATCACACCGCGCCGATCGAGCTGCGTGAGAAATTCGCGATCCCGGATGGCGAGGTCGGCGCGGCGGCGGCGCAGCTCCGCGGCACGCCGGGCGTGAGCGAGGCGGTGATCGTCTCGACGTGCAATCGCGTGGAGTTCTACGTGGCCGCGGAGCAAGCAGCAGCGGGCCTTGCGGCGGTGCGGGAGTTTGTGACGGCGCGTTTTGCGGCGGTGGAAAGCGGGGCGTTTTTCGAGCACGCGACGGCGGCCGGGGTGCGGCATCTTTTCCGCGTGGTCAGCGGGCTAGAGTCGATGGTGCTCGGGGAGACGGAGATTCTCGGGCAGGTGAAAAAAGCCTACGCTGCCGCGACGGAAGGCGGGGCGACGGCGAAGCATTTGAACAAACTTTTCCAGCGCGCTTTCAACGTGGCGAAGGACGTGCGGACGAATACGAACATCACGCGCGGGGCGGTGAGCGTGGGCTCGGCGGCGGTGGATTTGGCGGAGAAGATTTTCGGCAAACTGGCGCACTGCAAGGTGATGATCCTCGGCGCGGGCGAGACGAGTGAGCTGACGGCGGGTGCGCTGCAGGCGCGCGGGGTGAAGTCCATTTTTGTGGCGAATCGCAACTACGACCGCGCCGCGGCGCTGGCGCAGAAGATGAGCGGGGCGGCGGTGCATTTCGACCAGTGGCAGCAGCATTTTTCCGACGTGGATATTCTCATCGGCTCAACGGCTGCGCCGCATCATGTGCTCACCGCGGCGCAGCTCGCACCGATGATGCGGACGCGGCGTGACCGTCCGCTTTTCTGCATCGACCTCGCGGTGCCGCGCGACATCGAGCCGGCGGTGAATGATCTCGAAGGCGTGTACCTTTATGACATCGACTCGCTGCAAGCGATGGCCGACCACTCGATGAATGTGCGGCGGCAGGAGGTGGTGCTTTGCGAGCAGATGATCGAGCGGCACGCGGTGGAGTTTGGCGAATGGCTCGCTGTCGATCCGGCGCGGGCGCGGGAGCAATTCACGCGGACAGCGCCGCAGGGGGCGAAGCCGTGACGCGCTTTGTGCTCGGCACGCGCGGTTCGGCGCTCGCGCTGGCGCAGGCGGAGCTGACGCGCGCGGCGCTGGTCGTGGCGGTGCCGGGGCTGGAGGTGGAGCAAAAGGTTTTCGTCACGCGCGGCGATGTGAAGCTCGATCTGAGCCTCATCCGCGCGGCGGAGGCGGGCGGAAAGGGTCTGTTCACGAAGGAGCTGGAGGACGCGCTGCTTGCCGGGACGATTGATGTGGCGGTGCATAGTTTGAAGGATTTGCCGGGGCACAATCCGGCGGGTTTGGCGGTGACGGCGGTGCTCGAGCGCGCGGCGACGGCGGACGTGCTCATTGCGAAAGACGCGCGCACTTTCGAGGCGCTGCCGCACGGTGCGGTCATCGGCACGAGCAGCGTGCGGCGGGCGCGGCAGTTGCGCTGGCTGCGGCCCGATCTCGTGATCGAGGAATGGCGCGGGAATGTGCAGACGCGGCTGCGCAAGCTCGGCGAAAGCGACCGCGTGGCGGGGATCATCCTCGCGCATGCCGGGCTGGAGCGGCTCGGCTACGATCTCGTGGCGGGGACGCTGGATTTTGCGCCGTGGGGTTTTCGCGCGGTGTCGCTGGGCGGGCATCTGCTGCCGGCGATTGGGCAGGGGGCCATCGCGCTGCAAAGCCGGGCGGATCGCGCGGAGGTCACGGCGGTTTTGCAAAAGATCGACCACGCGGCGACGCATGTGGCGATCAAGGCGGAACGGGAATTGCAACGGCTGCTCGCGGGCGATTGCGGGATGCCGGTGGGCGTGAGGACGACGCTGTGCGGCGACCGATTGGAAATGCGCGCGATCCTTTTCGGCGCGGAATCTGAACCGCCGCGGGAGGCGGAAGCGGAAGGTGCAGCGGATGCGCCGGAGCATGTGGCGGTGGAGATTTTTGCGCGGCTCGCCGCGCATCTGTAGGGGAAGCTGGCAGCTTCCCCTAAAGATGCGCGCGAGCGCGCTTGTGGGGAGGGTGGGGTGGCTTTAGGGTCGCGGCCCTTTTATGAAAAAAGCTGCGAAAAAATCTGAAGGAATCTGTTATCTCGCTGGGGCTGGGCCGGGGGATTTGGGGTTGGTCACGCTGCGGGTGAAGGAGGTGGTGGAGCGGGCGGAGGTGATCGTCTATGACTACCTGTGCAACCCGGAGATTTTGCGCTGGGCGGGGAAGGATGCGGAGGTCATTTACGCGGGGAAAAAGGCGGGTGCGCATACTTTGAAGCAGGAGGAAATCGACGCGCTGCTGGTGGAGAAAACGCGGGCGGGGAAGCGGGTGGTGCGGTTGAAGGGGGGCGATCCGTTTTTGTTTGGGCGCGGTGGGGAGGAGGCGGAGGCGCTGGCGAAGGCGGGGCTGCGGTTTGAGATTATTCCGGGGGTGACTTCGGCGCTGGCGGCTCCGGCTTATGCGGGCATCCCGGTGACGCATCGCGACCACACGGCGCAGCTCACGATTTTCACGGGGCACGAAGACCCGGCGAAGGCGGAAAGCTCGCTCGATTTCGCGCAGCTCGCCAAGACGCCGGGGACGAAGGTGATGCTGATGGGCGTGGAGCGGATCGGGGCGATCACGGCGAAACTGCAGGAGCATGGGGCGGCGGCGGCGATGCCGGTGGCGCTGGTGCGGTGGGGGACGACGGGACGGCAGCAGACGTTGCGCGGGACGCTGGGCGACATCGCGGCGAAGGTGGAGACGGCGGGTTTCAAAGCGCCGGCGGTGGCGGTTTTCGGGGACGTGGTGAAGCTGCGGGATTCGCTGAACTGGTTTGAAACGCGGCCGCTTTTTGGGAAGCGCATCGTGGTCACGCGGACGCGGCAGCAAGCCGGGGTCTTGAGCGGCGGGCTGCGGGCGCTGGGGGCGGATGTCTTTGAGCTGCCGACGATCCGCATCGAGCCGCCGAAGGATTTGTTCGAGTTCGGCCAGCTCGTACAGGACACGCACAGCTACGACTGGCTGGTCTTCACGAGCCCGAACGGGGTGACGGCGTACTTCGAGATGTTTTACAAAATCTTCAATGACGCGCGGGAGATTGGCGGGGTGCGGATCGCGGCCATCGGGCCGGCGACGGCGGCGCGGGTGCGGGAGTTTCATCTGCATGTGGATTTGCAGCCGGAGGAGTTTGTGGCGGAGGCGGTGGTGAAGGCGTTCAAGAAGGAATGCACGGTGGAGAATCTGCGCATCCTCATCGCGCGTGCCGAACAGGCGCGGGATGTTTTGCCGGTCGAGCTGACGAAGCTGGGGGCGATTGTGGATGTGGCGACGGCTTACCGCACGGTGCCGGAGACGGAGGATGTGAGCGGGGGGATCGCGCGGTTTCGGGAGGAAGGCGCGGACATGATTACCTTCACGAGCAGCTCGACGGTGGAAAACTTCCTCGCGCTGAAGCTGCCACTGCCGGCGGGCTTGCAGATGGCGTCCATCGGGCCGGTCACCTCGACGACGATGCGCGAGCACGGGCTGAAGGTGGATGTGGAGGCGAAGCAGTACGACATTCCGGGGCTGACGGCGGCGATCCGGGAGTTTTACGGGGCTTGAAAATCGCGGAAGACAGAGGCGTGAGGGAAAATTCACGGCGGCTGGCGTGATTTCCGCTAAATCACAGCGCGCATGCCCAACCACGACCAGATTCAGGACTTGGATTTCGATTCGCAATTGCGCGGACTTTTTCAAGAGGCTGAACAGAGCATCGAGAACCGCGCGGCGGCGGCCCGCAGTGCCGACGAGGTGAAAGACCGGGAGCAGGTCCGCAAGGACGAGGAACGCGAGGCCCGTCCGTCCCCGAGCCTGCCGCAGATGCTGCGTCCGCTGATGCTGGGGCTGGAGGCCGCGACCCGCGCGGCGGGCGAAAACAAAATGCTGCTGCAAAAAATCGGCGAAAAGCTCGATGGCAAAGTGGCGGCGGATGCGGAGGCGCAGAAGGCGCTGCCGGTTTTGGCGGACGATTTGCGCGGACTGCTGGAGCAGAAAAACGGGGTGAGCCAGCGCATGTTTGCCGCGCTCCACGAGGAACTGAAGGGCTACAAGGACGGCTTTCTTTTGGAGTCGGTCCACAAGCCGATCATCCGCGATCTCATCTCGCTCTACGACGACCTGACGGCAATCCACGGGCAGATGCAGGAGACGCTGGTGGAGGCGGTGCGGACCTCGGATGTGACCGGCATTGCGCTCAGCGAGCGGCTGAAAACGATGGACATGAACCTCGAGCACAACTGCGAATTTTTGATCGAAGTGCTGGCGCGTCTCGAGGTCACGCTGCTGCCGGTGGGCAAAGGCAAGCTGGACATGGTCACGCAGCGCGCGCTCGCCGTGGAGATCACGTCCGAGCGCGAGGCGGACGGCGACATCGTGCGGACGCTGAAGCGTGGCTTTATGTGGAAAGGGCGGGTCGTGCGGCCCGAGGAGGTGGTGATGAAAAAGTGGAAGGAAGGATTCCTCGTTGCGCTCCCCTCGGCTTCGTCTCAGAAATGAAAGAGTCCACCGTCTCGGCATGCAATCTGCAAAGCATAGAATCAGAGCTTTCTTCCCATCAATCCATGAGCGCACCGCAACTCGCCAATTCTTCCCGAAAAGCTGTCGGCATCGACCTTGGCACGACCTTTTGCGCGGTCGCGCACATCGACGCGTATGGCAAGCCGCAGATCATTCCCAATGCTGAGAGTGAGAGGATCACGCCGTCGGTGATTCTCTTTGACGGCACGAATGCGATCGTCGGCACGCTGGCGAAGCAGAACGCGGTGGCGGAGCCGGAGAAGATCGTGGATTTCGTGAAACGGGAGATGGGCAAGAGCAAGGCGCAGTTCAACCGGGAGTTCAACGCGAAGCCGTATTCGGCGGAGGAGTTGTCCGCGCTCATCATCAAAAAGCTGAAGAACGACGCGGAAAAATATCTTGGCGAAGCGGTCACGGATGCGGTCATCACCGTGCCCGCATATTTCAACGACGCTGAGCGCACGGCCACCCTGCACGCTGGCCAGCTCGCGGGGCTGAACGTGCTCCAGGTCATCAACGAGCCGACCGCCGCGGCGCTCGCCTACGGGCTGGACAAGCTGGACTCGAACCAGACGGTTTTTGTCTTCGATCTCGGCGGCGGGACGTTCGACGTGACGATCATGAAGATCGAGACGAACCACATCCGCATGGTCGCGAGCAACGGCGACCACCGCCTCGGCGGCAAGGACTGGGACGACGTGATCGTGAACTGGGTGGCCGAGGAATTCGACAAAGTACACGGCGAAAATCCGCTGCTCGATTTGCAGAGCTACCAGGATCTCTACAGCCGCGCGCTCACGGCGAAGATCCAGCTTTCGAGCCGCATGCGGACGACCATCGTCCACAGCTACGCCGGGAAAAGCGTGAAGCTCGATCTGACGCGCGACGATTTCGAGCACCGCTGCCGGCACTTGCTGGAGAAGTGCAAAACGATTTGCGAAATCGTGATGCAAGAGGCCGGGTTGGATTGGACGGGGATCGACCGCATCCTGCTCACGGGCGGCATGACGCGCATGCCGTCGGTGCGCGAAATGATCAGCGGCATTTCGCATGTGCCGATTGCGGATGACGTAAGCCCGGACGAAGCGGTGGCCATCGGTGCCGCGGTGCAGGGCATGCTCTCGATGCTCGGCGAGGAGGACACCACCGGCGAGCGCGTGCTGCCGCAGGAGGTGCGCGATCAGTTTTCCAGCGAAGACGGCTCGCTCATCAAGGTGACGAACATCACCACGCACACGCTCGGCGTGGTGCTGTGGGACGACGGCAAGGTCGAGGAGTACGTCTTTCCGATGATCCGCAAGATGACGCCTGTGCCCGTGGAGACGAAGAACTCCTTTGGCACGGCTAAGGCGAACATGAAGAACGCCATCGTGCGCGTGGTCGAGGGCGAGAGCACGGTGCCGGCGGAATGTACGCCGCTGGGAATTTGCGATGTCGAGCTGCCGCCGTTTTTGCCGAAGGGCTCGCCCATCGAGCTGACCTACACCTACAACGAAAACCAGGTGCTCGAGGTCATCGTGGATGCCTACGGCCGCCAGAACCGCGTGCAGATCGCGCGCAACACCGGGCTTTCCGACAGCGAAATCGAGATGGCGACGGCTGATCTTTTGCAGATCAACGTCGTCTAGCGCGGAGTCTTTCCGATCGTGGCTCTTCCTGATCCGCTGCCCGACAATCCGTTGCGCTGGGACGGCTGGAAAAATTACAATTCCGACGACCTCTACGCGCGGCTCTGCCTTTCCTACGAGTCGAATCCAAACGACGCCCAGATCGAGGCGAACTGCCGCCAGCTCCTCGTCTGGTGGCAGAAAAAACTGCCGCTGAAAAACCAGCCGAGCAACCCGATTTCGCAGATGTTGCGCGGCGGGCTCGACGAAGCGCCGGTCTTTCTGGCCGAGGCGCGGACGCAGTTGCTCGATGCAGAGGGGCGCGCGGTTTTCGACCGGCAGCTGCATTTGCGGATCATCGGGGAGGCGCTCGCTGAATTCAAAAAGCTGCTCGCCTTTGCGCTCGGCGACAACACCCTGCGCGCGGAGGAGGAGCAGCGTCTCTACGAGCGCGGGCGCGGGCTCGGCCTGACGCGCGATGACATGGCGGCGGCGATCGATGCCGAACTCGCCCGCCTCGGCGCGGTGCGCGTGGCCGCGTCCGTCCCCGAGCCCGCCGCTCCGGTGCGTGCGCCGATGGCGGCGGCCGCGAGTGCCGCGCCGACGACGGGCAATACGGCTGACGAATTCCGGCGCATGCTACGGCTCTCGAAGCTGAATCTCGACGGGGATGAGATGACCGATGACCAGCGCGATGCGCTTTGCAACATGGGCGAAAGCCTCGGCCTCACGGGCGGTCAGGCCGAGGATTTGATCGACGAATATGTCGAGGAAGCGAGCGGTCTGCCGCCGGCTCCGGTGGCCGCCCGGCCCGTGGCTGTCGCCACCCGGCTAGCTCCGCCGATGGCCGCCAAAAAGGCCGCTCCGGCCGCTCCGGCGGTGGTCGCGCCGCGGAAGGTGGCGGCTGTCCAGGTCTCGCCCCTGGCGCGCGCGCAGGAGCGGCAGAAGTTCCCGAAATTTTCCAACATGCTGGCGATGGAGATGCTGCTCGTCCCTTCGGGGCAGTTTCTCATGGGCAGCGACGAGCCCGACGCGGCGGAGCAGGAAAAGCCGGTGACGCCGATTTCGCTGAGCTGCTTTTATCTGGCGCGGCACCCGGTCACGAATGCGCAATACGAGCAGTTCGATCCCGGACATTCCGGCAAACGTGCGCCGTGGGCCAATGACCGTCACCCAGCCGTCTATGTGAACAGCCGCGAGGCGGAAAAATTCTGCCAGTGGCTCTCGGGCAAAGAGGGAAAAAAATACCGCCTGCCCACCGAGGCGGAGTGGGAATACGCCGCGCGCGGCCCCGAGAACCGCCCTTTCCCATGGGGCGGGCGCCTCGACTCCGGACACTTCGCCAACTTCGCCGACAAACGCACCGCCTTTGCCTGGCGCGATCCGGTGATCGACGACGGCTTTGCGGAAACCGCCCCCGTCGGCAGCTACCCACGCGGCGCGAGCCCGTTTGGAATCGAAGACCTCGCGGGCAATGTCTTCGAGTGGTGCGCGGATTATTTCGAGCCCTACAAAGGCAAGGAGCGCACGAACCCGCGCACTTTGGGCGGCGGCTCGAAACGGATTTATCGCGGCGGCAGTTGGAAATCGCGCCCCGGAAATCTGCGGACGAGCGCGCGCCATTTTAATCTGCCCGACTACTCCTCAAACGACGTGGGCTTCCGCGTCGTCTGCGAGTGCGAGGAGTAAGGGCGCGGCTCTTCGCCGCAAAAATAAAACAGCCAGCCCGGTGCGGGCTGGCTGTTTCAAAAAAATGTGCGGACGCGGAGCGCGCCGGGCAGACTACGCCGGGCTGAAACGGAACTTCGCTTTCGCGCGCTTGGCGTTGGCCTTGGCCTTGCGCTTCGTGCGCTGCGTGGGCGTCTCAAACGCGCGCAGGCGGCGGATTTCATCCATGATTCCTTCGGTGTCGAGTTTGCTCTTGAGGCGTTTGAGAGCGCGGTCGATCGGCTCTCCTTTGCGAACGATGACTTCTGGCATAGTGATTTTTCCTTGGCTGGTTGGTTGAACTTGAAAGTTTTTGGTCTAGCGGACTGCAAGGCTAGGGGGCGTGGCCCGGCTCGTCAATGCCGGGTTTTAGGGAAAAATCGGGCCTCAAGGGGTGGCGGGAAGGTGGGTGAAAAGCGGGAAATTCAGGGCTGGGCGGCATTTGGCCGGGCGCTCTCGATTTGGCCGCTCAGCTTTGCTTTAAGGTTCTCGAATTCAGCGCCTTGAATCCTGATCAGGCAGGCCCGCGCCGCCTCGGTCTGGCCGAGTTTCAGGTGGATGCGGGCCAGATTTGCGTGTGCAAAATCCTTTTGCGGGCTGATTTCGGCAAAATGCTGCCAGGCGGCGAGCGCGGCTTTCCAGTCCGGCTGGGCCACGCTGTAAAAAGTCTCGGCGTAGGCGCGGGCGTAGTTGGCATTCAGCGGGGCGAGCCGGCTGGCCGCCGCAAAATCGGCGAGCGCGTGCCCGAGCACCGCCGCCTCGTCGGGCTGCGCGGCGCTGAGCAGTTCGTGGCGGAAAATAAAGGTCACATTCGCGAAGGCGATGCGGTAGGCCGCGTTCTCCGGCGCGCTCTCGACGGCCCGCGCGTAGAAGGCGGCGGACTTTTTCATCTCACCCGCCGCGGCCCAGTGCTCGGCGAGATGATTCAGCACGACGGCGTTTTTCGGCGCGAGCGCCGCGGCTTCCTCCCACATCGCGCGCGCCCGCTCCTGCTCGCCGAGGCCCGCCAGAAATTCCGCGTGCGCGTTTCGCACCGCCGCATCGTGCGGATATTTCGCCGTCAGGCCGGCGTAGATTTCATTCAGCTTCCGCGTGTCTTCCGCCGTCGCCGTTCGCGCGAGCACGGCGGTTTCCACGAGCTTCGCCGCACGCAATTCCTCCTGCACCGCCTGGCCGGCGGGCGCTTCCGCAAAGGCGCGCGCGCCGGCCAGCACGAGCGCGAGCACTGCCAGTTGACGGTGCCGGGCATCGTGTTTAGCTTCGCGCCGCAGTTTGGGAAACGGAGTCATTTTCGCAAAAGTCTGGGCGCAGTGTAAGTGCCGTGCCGCCCGGTGCCATGCGAGTTTTCACCACTCTCCCGAAACGCGAAACCCACCTATGCAGAAACTTGATTTCGGTGAAAAGCTCGAAGACATCGTCCGGCAGGATCCCCGCTACGACCGCGAGGCTTATCTCTTTCTCCGCGATGCCCTCGACTTCACGATCAAGGGCCGCCGCAAGGCCAAGGAACCCGACCAGCACGTCACCGGCCAGCAACTGCTCGACGGCATCCGCCTCTACGCGCTGAAGCAGTTCGGCCCGATGGTGCCCACGGTTTTTGAGTACTGGCGGGTGCGCTGCGGGCAGGATTTCGGCGAGATGGTTTTCAATTTCATCCGCGTCGGCATCTTTGGGAAAACCGAGACCGATTCGATCGAAGATTTCAAAGGCGGCTACTCGTTTCAGGATGCTTTTGTCGCGCCTTTCCTGCCGGAAAAACAACCCGTCCACACCCGCATCCCCGCCGCGACTCCGGCGGAGGAACTGCTCTGACGGCGGGGCAGGGGAGAGGCCGCCTCGCTGGCTGAGGCGGCGGCCCGTGCCATGATCCGGGAGCCTGCCCGCCGCCGACCATCCCCATGATGAAACCGCCTTCCAAAGCCCCTGTGAATTCACCGGACGCGCTGACTTTTCCCGCCGTCACGGCCAGCACCTCCACGCTGCCGAACGGCCTCGGCATCATCGTCCAGGAAGACCGCAGCGCGCCCGTGGCGAGCGTGCAGGTGTGGGTGGAAACGGGGAGCATCCACGAGGACCGGCTGCTCGGCGCGGGGATGTCGCACATGCTGGAGCACATGCTTTTCAAAGGCACGCCGACCTATGGCGCGAGCGAGTTTGCCCAGCGCATCCAGGACGCGGGCGGCTACATCAATGCCTACACGTCCTTCGACCGCACGGTGTACTGGATCGACATCCCGGCGCGCGGCGTGCCCGTCGCGCTCGACCTGCTCGCCGACGCGGTCATGAATTCCACGCTCCCGCCCGATGAATTCGTGAAGGAGCAGGAGGTCATCCGCCGCGAATTCGCGATGGGCAACGACGACCCCGACCGCGTGTGCAGCCAGACGCTTTTCGCCACGGCCTTTCGCGAGCACCCGTACCAGCACCCGATCATCGGCCACCTCGAGGTCTTCAACGCGCTCAGCCGCGACGACGTGATGGCCTACTACAAGGCGCGCTACGTCCCGAACAACATGTTTTTCGTCGTAGTCGGGGATGTCGATGAAATGGCTGTACGGTCGCAGCTTGCGGATATTTTTACCAAATATCCGCGGAAAGCATTGCCGTCCGTTTTCATCCCGCCGGAGCCCGAGCAACTCGGGCGGCGCGACGCCCACATCGAATTCCCGACCGAACTTACGCGCCTCAATCTCGCGTGGCACGTCCCCTCCGCTGCGCATCCCGACATCCCCGCGCTCGATGTCGCGGCGATGGTGCTCGGCGGCGGACGCAGCTCGCGGCTTTACAAAAAACTCCGCGAAGAACTCGCGCTCGTGCATTCCGCCGACGCGTGGTGTTACGCGCCGGGGCAGTGCGGCATCTTCGGCGTCGATGCCGTGCTCGATCCCGGCAAGCGCGCCGCCGTCGAGACGGAAATCCTCCGCCTCATCGCTGAACTGCGCGACGGTGGCGTGACCGAGCGCGAGCTGGCCAAAGCCCGCAAAGCCTCGCTCAGCTCGCAGCTCCAGACCGTGACCACCATGCGCGGACGCGCCTCCGACCTCGGCGGCAACTGGCTCCTCACGCGCAACCTCG
This sequence comes from Chthoniobacter sp., assembly GCA_043758435.1. Classification (GTDB taxonomy): domain Bacteria; phylum Verrucomicrobiota; class Verrucomicrobiia; order Chthoniobacterales; family Chthoniobacteraceae; genus Chthoniobacter. Next base: position 11,082 of record JAYVNN010000389.1, on the reverse strand, counting down.
ACTTTTCCCGCGACTACCTCGACGCCGTCCAGCACGTGACCGCCGACGACCTGCGCCGCGTCCTCGCCACGCATCTCACCGCCCGCAACCTCACCGCCGTCTCGCTCAATCCCGAGGGTTCGCTCGCGAAAACGAGCGCGCCCGCCGCAGTGCGCACCGCGGGCGAAATCCAAAAATTCGAGCTGTCGAACGGCCTCCGCCTGCTCGTCCGCGAAGACCCGCGCCTCCCCCTCGTGTCGCTGAACGCCTCCTTCAAAGCCGGCCTCCTCGCCGAGACCGCGGCGGACAACGGCCTCACGCGCCTGCTTTCCAAAGTCCTGCTCAAAGGCACGAAGACGCGCACCGCCGAGCAACTCGCCGACGAGATCGAAGACCTCGGCGGCAGCCTCGGCAGCGACGCCGGCAACAACAGCCTCAGCGTCTCCGCACGCGTCATGCGGCCCGACTTCCGTGCCGGGCTCGGCCTGCTCGCCGACGTGCTGCTCCACTCGGCGCTGCCGGAAAAAGCCATCGCCCGCGAAAAGGACGCGCAGCTCGCCGCGCTCAAAGCCGAGGACGAGGAGGTGACCGTCCTCGCGCGGAATCTCCTGCGCGAAAATCTTTTCGGCGCGCACCCCTACGGCCTCCGCGGCTCCGGCACGCCTGCGAGCGTGGCCCGCCTCACGCGCGATGATCTCCTGGCCTTCCGCGACCGCCACCTCGTCGCGCGCAACGGCGTCATCGCCGTCTTCGGCGACGTGCGTGCGGAGGAGGTCCGTGAGCTGGTCGAGGAGGCGCTCGCGTCCCTGCCGCCGGGTTCGCCCGCTTTTACCGCCGTGTCCGAGCCGCCCGCGCTCGCCGCCGCGCGCGAGGTCGAGCGGATCGAGGAAAAGGAGCAGGCCGTCCTCATGGTCGGCTTCCCCGGCATTGATATTTTCAGCCCCGACTCCGCCGCGCTCGACCTGCTCGACGAAGCGTGCAGCGACCTCGGCTCCCGCCTTTTTCTCCGCATCCGCGAGGAGATGGGCCTCGCCTATTTCGTCGGCAGCAGCCACCTGGCCGGCCTCGCCCGCGGCATGTTCACTTTCTACCTCGGCACCGCGCCGGAAAAAATCGCCGACGTGAAAGCCGCGCTCCACGAGGAAATCGCCAAGCTCGCCCGCGACGGACTCACCGCCGCCGAGGTCGCCCGCGCGCGGGAAAAAAGCCTCGGCCAGATGGAAATCCGCCACCAGAGCAATGGTGCCTTCGCCTTCCAGTCCGCGCTCAGCGAACTCTACGGCCTCGGCCACAACTACCACATCCAGCAGCGCCGCGAACTCGAGGCCCTCACCGTCGCGCAAGTCGCCGCCGCCGCCCGCCGCTACTTCGCGCAGCCCGCTATTACCGCCATCGTCCGCCCTTAGTTTGGCGGTGGCTCAGTTGGAAAAAAACCTGTCATCCTGAGCGGAGTTCCCGGCGGGCGCAGGCGGGCGGGAACGCAGTCGAAGGATCTCTCACTATTTCTTCGGGCGCAGGTGGCAGGCTTAGCGGCGCGCATTTCACCAGACCGCCTCCGCCCACGTACAGTTAGAGGTCCTTCGACTCCGCTGCGCAAAGCCTCCGCTCCGCACAGGATGACAGGCTTTGGATTTTCCAAAAATCGAGCCACTACCCTTAGTCTGGCTTTCAGCGCAGCTCCGGCCGATCCGGGTCGCTGACCGTCGCCTTGGGCACGAGCCTGCGGAGCATTGGCCCAAGCAGCGGCAGCAGGCTGACGAGGATTTGCCCCGCGAGCCAGAGCACGCCCACGCCGATCGCCCACGGCACGTAATCAATGAACGCCGCATCGCGCGCCCGCGCCGGCCCATGCGCGCGCGGCGGCTCGCCCTCCGCATAGACCACCTGCACCTCCTCGCCGACTTCGCGCGGCGGCACGTAAAACTCCGACGTCTCCAGCACCACCTCCCGCCGTGCGCCCGCGGGATCGAGGAATTCCACGCGAAACAAATCCGTCTCCACGCGCCTGCCCGCCGGGATTATTTTTGAAAAAGGCGGCGGCAGATAATCGCGGAAGGCCTTCTTCGGTCCGCGCTCAAACGCGAGCAGCTTGCCCGGTAGCACCGGAGCCTGCGCCCACATCTGCGTATCGGAAAAGCCCCTGCGCCCAACCATCGCCACCGCCACAAAAGCCAGCACCGTCACCGCCCCGCGCAGGTAGCGCAGCGGATCTTTCCGCCGCTCCGTACGGGTTTCCGCGACCAGCTTTTCGCGCAGATATTCCTCGAGGTCCGGCCGCCGCGAAAGCTCCCGCTGCGCCTCCGTCACCGGCCCCGCGAACTGCGTCGGCAGATCGCGCGCCTCGCGCCACGCCACGCCGAAGACTTCGCCGTCGCAAATCACCAACCCCAGCCCACTCTCCGTCAGCCACACCGTGCCGCCGCGCAGCAGCTCGTCGTCCGTCGGCGGAGCCTGCGGGCCCGCGTCCGGCGCGCGAAAAGGATTCCCGATCCGGTCGCCCGTCTCCCACAGCGCCGGGCCGTGCGGCTCCATCGCCCGCAGCGCCGCATCCACCCGCGCATCCAGCACCGGCTGCCCGTTCCAGTGGATTTCATCCGCCTCGACCGACAGTTGCCGCACGCGCTCCGAGCCATCCGTCGTGAACCAAAACTCCAGCTCCAGACCCTGCACCGTCACCGCCAGATTCGGGCCGGCTTCCTCCTCCTCCGCCAGACCCAGCCCTTGCAAAACCGCCGTCACTTCCGCCCGCGACATCCCCGGACGGAATCCACCCCACGTCTCGGCGTGCGCGAGATCGAGGGCGGGTTGGTCGGGCATGGGGAAAAAAAGCGGGCGAGGGAAATCAGCAGGGCGCGCAAGCTACGTCGCGCCGCTGCGGATTGGCTAAAACAAAATGCCGTCGGGCAGCCCTGGGCGTCGCCGTATTTCTTTTTCCCTTCCCGAAAGTTTCGCGCACTCGCATCGTCGTCGGCCATGCAGCGCACCCTTTTCTCCCTCCTCCTCGCCACCCTCCTCACGCTCCCCGCCGCCGCCGCGGATTTGGCCGTCCCGGACAACGTCACCTTCGAGCGCGGCGTCGAGTTTTCCAACCCCGCCGGCCAGCCGCTCCAGCTCGACATCGCCGTGCCCAAGGACGGCCCCGGCCCGTTTCCCGCCGTCCTCTGCATCCACGGCGGCGGCTTCCGCGCCGGCACGCGCGACGGCTACGACGCCCTCTGCGTGCAGCTCGCCCAGCGCGGCTACGTCGCCGCCACCGTCACCTACCGCCTCTCGCCCGCCGCGCAGTTTCCCGCCGCCGTCCACGACTGCAAAACCGCCGTCCGCTGGCTCCGCGCCAACGCCGCAAAGTACCGCCTCGACCCCGCCCGCATCGGCGCGACCGGCGGTTCGGCGGGCGGGCACCTCGCGCTCTTCCTCGGCGTCACCGCGGGCGTCCCCGAGTTCGAAGGCGCGGGCCACCCGGAGCAATCCAGCGCCGTCGCCTGCGTCGTCAGCTTCAGCGGCCCCACCGACTTCACCAAGTCCTACGGCAAAAGCGTGGATGCCGCGGAAGTGCTCCCGCTCTTCTTCGGCGGCGACCTCACCACGAAACTCCGCGAGCACATCCACGGCAGCCCGCTGAACTGGGTCACGCCCCGCGCCGCGCCCACCCTCTGCATCCACGGCACCGCCGACCCCTACGTCGCCTACGAGCAGGCGCAGTGGATCGTCGAGCGCATGAAAGCCAGCGCCGTCCCCGCCGACCTCCTCACCCTCGAAGGCGCCGGCCACGGCTTCAAAGGCGACGACGCCGCTAAAGCCCAGGACGCCATGTTTGCCTTCTTCGACAAGTGGCTGAAACCGGCGAAGCCCTAGGGCGTCTGCCGGGAAACATATTTGAGTTCCGCCGAAGCCAGCGCGCCGCAACCGCCCTGCCCCGCACATGAAACTCCCCAATGCCCACCTCGCCTTCGTCGAGCCGGAGAAAATCACCGGCTATCTGCTCAACGCCACGCACCGCTACGGTGCCAGCAAAGCGCGATTCTTCGCCGGGTTTGGCTTCGGGGCGGCGGCTTTGGCCGAGGCGCTGCTGGAGCATGGGCGTCGGCACGAAGTCGCCAAGGTCAGCGAGACGCCCTTCGGCCCGCGCTACGAAGTCGAAGGCGGATTGCCCGCACCCGATGGTCGCGCACCGCGCATCCGCACCGTCTGGCAGGTGGATGCCGGAGAGATTGCACCACGGCTGATTACTGCCTACCCTCTCGACGCATGAAGATTCTCGAACACGACTGCGTAGTCCTCACCGCCAACCTGCCCGGCGAGGACTTGCAGGCCGGCGATGTGGGCACGGTCGTCCACATCCATCGCGACGGTGCGGCTTACGAGGTCGAGTTCATGACGCTCACCGGACAGACCGTGGCCATCGCCACCGTGCTGCCCACGCAGCTCCGGCCCGTGAGCAAGCGGGACGTGACCCACGTCCGCGAATTGTCGGCCGCCTGAGCGCCCGGCCTGCGCCCGCGTGGCAAACGCGATGACGGGCGGAACACTGCGGAACCCACGGGAATATGCGCCTTGTTTCCAATAAAGAGTCGGTCGCCCGCGGTGAGGTCTCGATCCTCGCCATCGTCGAGACGCTGCTCTCCATCGCGCTCGTCTTCTACCTCTCCGCGCACTTCAACACCCTGCGCTGGCTGGCCGTCGTCATGTGCGTCTCGCCGCTGCTGCTCTTGCGGACAACGGAAAGCACTCTATTGGGGATCAATTGGTTCGTCGCTTGGTCCGGATATGTGCGGAGGCGCGTTCAAAGGACTTATGACAATGTCGGCTGGTTCGATTTCGTTGCGAATATTGCCATCTTCATTCTTGGCACAGCTATCGCCATTCTAGGTATCCGGATTTTGGCAACCGCTTACGCACTTGTTCGGACCCCAATAACAGTGCTGCAAGCCATTCCGAGAAACTGGGCACGAACAACACTATCCTTGGATTCATTTGTTCCTCCCGAATTAATTCCTGACCACCCCCGCGCCAATTTGGGATTGGTATTTGAGGGTTTTAAGCAGCGTAAGGGGACACGATTTATCAGCGTTCTTTTGCTACCCCTCTTTCTTCCTGCACTCCTTTACCGCTGGTCGCTAAAATCTACCTCCATCATCTACGCGCCGCTAGTCTTCGTCGCCCACTCGACTTTCAGTGAGGGCGCGGATTTGCGGATGAAGCTCGAACTCATCAAGCGCGGGGATCTGAGCCGCATCCGGGTGTGGTATGGCGTTATCGCCATCGCCGCCTTCCTCGCGAAGCTGATGCTGATGATGCACCTGCCGGGCTTTGCGGACTGGTGGAACGGGCATCCGGTTTCCCGCTTCCTCGCGCTCTACGTCGTCCCTGCAGAAATCCCCAAGTGGCAGCTCGCCGAACTCGCGAACTCGGCGCTGGCAATCGGCTCAATGCTTTTCGCGCGACGCGCACTGCTGGGCTACGAGTTGCAAAGTCCGTGGCCGGAATTGCCGGTGAAGCGCCTGCTCGGCTTCGCCAGCGGCCTGCGCTGGGTGCTCGCGCTCTACGCGATCCTTTGCACCGGCTACATCACCATGCGCGCGGCGCAGCATTGGCACTGGCCCGCATTGGGGGAGCAATGGTTTCCGTGGTAGAAGGGATTGCCGCTGCGCGGCTGCCGCAACTCTTTCCTCCAAACATGAAGAGCCTACTCCATCTTCTCCTCGGCTTCATCACAGTGAAAAATCGGGGAGGTGGCTGGGGGGAGAATTGAACTCCCGACACGAGGATTTTCAGTCCTCTGCTCTACCAACTGAGCTACCCAGCCGTCCCGCGAAGGGATCGCACTCTGCCCGAGCGTCCGGCGAACGCAAGCGGTATTTCCCCCACGGCGCACGGGGCACCGAAGCTGCTAAAACGAGGGCGCAGACATGTCTCGCAAAACGCACGCTTTCAGTCTCGTGGAACTCCTCGTCGTCATGGCGATCGTGCTCGTCCTCTACGCCTCGATGTATGGCCCCAGCTCGGCCTCGGGGCAGGCGAAAAGGCGGGCGCAGTGCGTGCAGCAGCTCCAGCAGATGCACACGATGCTCGCGCTTTTTGCGGGCGAGCATGACGGCGCGTTTCCCGCGGCGCGCGGCCCCACGGCGGAGGGCGCTCTCAGCCAGCTCGTGCCGCTTTACACCACGGACACGGGCGTTTTCATCTGCCCCGGCAGTGGCGATTCGGCGCTGCCCGGCGCGGTGCCGTTTGCGGACCGGCGCATCAGCTACGCCTACTGCGCGGGGTTGAAACGCGACGCAGAGCCCGGCGCGCTGCTCGTGGCCGATGCGCTCGCCAGCACGGGCGCGAAGCTCAGCGGCGACACGCTTTTCTCCACCACCGGCCACGCGCCGGGCCGCAACCACCGCACCGCCGGCGGCAACCTGCTTTTCGTCGATGGGCATGTCGAAATGTCCGGCTCCATCGCGGCGCGCGCGCTGCCGATTCCGGCGGGGGCGACGCTGCTCAATCCCAAACCCTGACCCGCCATGAGCGAAAAAACATTCTTCCGCCTCGTCAAAACTATCGTCGCCATTGTCGTGCTGCTGGGCGGAGCGGGCGTCTGGTACTACACGCTCGGGCGGAAGCCGAAGATCGCGCTGACCCTGCCGGTCGCCGACAAGACGGGCGCGGCCACCCTGCATGCCATCGGCTCGGGCGAGGTGCTGCTCGTCGCGGATGGAAAAGCCACGCTCTACGCGATGTCGGGCGGTGCGGCGAAATGGTCGGTCGCTCTCGCTGCACCCACGCCCTCGGTGCCTGCGTCGGCCCCGGCTGCGCCTGCGGTGGCGAAAGTCGCGGCGGTGCCCGCGGCGGTCGCGCCAGAGCCGGACGAGCCGGTGAAGATGCGGAATTTGACCGAGCTTTCGACCGGCGAAAAAGCGGATCAATTGCTCGCGAAGCGCACCGAGCGGCGGTTTGCCAAACTGCGCGAGTGGTCGGCGAAACTGAACGCGAAAAAAGCGACACTGAAGACGCCGCTGCAAATCGACGCCTTTAACGAGGAGGCGAAAAAGTACCACGCCGAACTCGCCGAAGCCCGCGCGGAAGCGGCGGCGCAGAAGCCCGCGGCTCCCGCCGCGCGCGCGGTGGCTGCTGCTGCGGCGGCGGAGGACGATGAGCGCGGCTTCGCGCACGGTTTTGCACGCTACGATTCGTTTTATGAAAAGACCGACGTGATCGCCGACGGCGGCGCGCTCCTGCTGCTCCACGGCGCTCGGGCGCGGTTGCTCGACCGCGCGAGCGGCGCAGTGAAAAAGGAGATTGCGCTGCCGGGAAATTTCTCGCGCGTGCTGCGTGGCGCGGGCTGCGCCTACGCGGTCGCGGGCACGTCCGACGGCGCGCGGCAGGTCACGCGCATCGGCACCGCCGACGGCGCGGCGCAGACCGTGAAAATCACCGGCCCGCGGAGCGAAGGCCGCTGGCACCCGAAGGAAGCCGGCCGGCCCGCCGAACCCATGACCCAGGCGCTGCGCACCGAACTCAGCGCCGCTGGCGGCGCGCTGCTGCGCGGCGATGTGCGGCTCGTGGAAAAGAAAATCACCGAGCGCAAAGTCGCCGGGCCAGCGGACGCGAGTGCGGCGCTGGAAGAGGCCGACAAAAAAGCCGCGACGGGGTGGGGGAACGACGCCGCGCTTTACGCGAAGGCGCTCGCGAAAGACACCGCCGCCGAAGACAACGGCGGACGCGAGCGCACCGACGAAAGCACCTACGAAGTCATCCTCACCCGCCCGCTCGACGCCGGCATCCCCGAAGTGCGCGCGACCGTCCACGGACACGCCGACATTTTCTCCACCCGCACGCTCGACCTCATCGCCGCCGGACGCACGCTCCTCGCTTTCGATCACAACAACAAGAAGCTCTGGGAAACCACCCTCGCCCAGCCCATCGCCGACCCCGGCTCCGCGCGCGACGACGAGGACGACGACGCCACCGCCACGACGGCGCAGCCCTGCGTCGAGAACGGCGGGCGGCTCTACTTTTTCGACAGCGCGTTTCTCACCGCCTTCGATCTCGCCACCGGCCAGCCCGCGTGGCGCGTGCCCGCGGGCGGCATCCGCAAGCTCCAGTCCGACGGCCGCGGCGCACTCTACGTGAGCACGGGCAGCGCGGAGTTTGACCCGAACGGCGCGCTGCCGCTGACGATGAAGATCGAGGCGCAGTCCGGGAAAATCCTGTGGAAAATCGAGAAGTACCAGGACTGCATCGTCTCCGGCGGTGATGTCTATGCGACCCGCGAGACGCGCAACAGCGAGGACATGGTCAACGCCACCTTCGACAAAAGCAAAGCCATCGAGTGCCGCTGGAAGCTCTACAAACTCAGCGCCCGCAAAGGCGAGGTGCAGTGGGAGTGGTTCCAGACGCGCCGCCCGCGCCGCGTCGAGGCGGATGGGAAAAAGGTTGCGCTGCTTTTTGCGAACGAACTGCAAATCATCAAGAGCATCGCGTGGTGAGCGCGTCCCAAAAACTTGTCATCCAGAGCGGAGCGGAGGCTTTGCGGAGCGCAGTCGAAGGACCTCTAACTATTTCTCCGGGCGCAGGCGGAAGGCATAGGAACGCACAACTCGCCGCCGCCTCCGCTCGCGAAAAAGTTAGAGGTCCTTCGACTCCGTTCCCGCCCGCCTTCGCCCACCGGGAACTCCGCTCAGGATGACAGCAATTTTTTCCACCGCCTCACCGTCCGCCACGCACCCGCGTTCATTGACAAAGCGTAGCCGGGTTTCGATAGTCGGCGTCCAATGAGTCTCGACTTAAACGACCTGCTCCGCGACTGGCCGCATGAACCCGGCATGATCAAGGTGCGGAAGATTTTGGGCAGCGACGGGAAGGAGAAAATCCAGCTCCGCATCGACCTCGGGCTCATCCAGATGGAGACGCTCGGACGGCCCGACGGGCAGGAGCCGCACGACCGGGAATCGCTGCTCGAATACCATCAGGAACGGGCGAAGCGCGCGGAGAAAAGGAGTGAGACCTATGTGATTTCCGCCGACGAAGTGGGGGAGCTGCAGCAGGAGGGCATCCAGTATTACCACCGCTACATCTCGTTCTTTCAGCTCAGCGATTACCAGGGCGTGATCCGCGATACGCAGCGCAATCTGGACATGTTCAACTTCGTCGGCGCGCACGCGCAGCCGGAGGAACTGGCGGCGTCCGTGCTGCAATTCACGCCCTACGTGCTGATGATGAATACGCGCGCCCGCGCGTCGATCGAACTGGAGCGCGAGGAGTACGCGTCGGCGGCGCGGAAGATCGAGGCGGGCATGGAAAAAATCCGCGCCTTTTACGAAAAGATCGAGAACTCCGAGGCGCAGGCGAACAGCCCCGAGCTGAGTTTTCTCGGCGAATGGCTGGAGGAAGTGCGCGCGAAGCAGCCGGTGACGAAGCTGGAAAAAATGCAGCGCGAAATGGACAAGGCGATTGCCAATGAAGCCTACGAGCTGGCGGCGGAGCTGCGGGACAAAATCAAAGCGCAGCAGCAGAAGAAAGGATGAAGAGAAAGGCGAAGGGCGAAGGGCGAAAGGCGATGTCGCGAATGTTTTTCGCACGGTTCGTCCAGCTTGCAGCCATCGCCTTTCGCCTTTCGCCCTTCTGACCGGCTGCGACACGAACCCCCACCCCGCCCCCACGCGCACCACGCGCGACGACGGCACGCCCTGGCGCGTGCGCTACGCCTATCTCGCGGATGACCCGCGCGGGCTCGATCCGCAGCATGCCTACGACCAGATGGCGCATCGCGTGCAGGAGGCCATTCTGGACACGCTGCTCGAATATCATCCGCTGAAAACCGATCCCTTCGAGCTGGTGCCCGCGCTGCTCGAAGCCCTGCCGGAGCGCACCGTGGAGCCGGATGGCAAGGTGACTTACACCTGCCGGCTGAAGCGCGGCATTCACTACCACGACGACGTTTGTTTTCCCGGCGGCAAGGGCCGCGAGGTCGTGGCCGAGGACGTGCATTACGCGTGGCTGCGCATGGCCGACCCGAAGATCGAGTGCCCGATTTTTGCGACGCTGGAGCCGGTGGTCATCGGCATGCACGAGCTGTACGAGGCGGGGAAAAAGTCCGGCAGTTTCGACTACTCCGCGCGTCTGCCAGGGCTGGAGGTCGTGGACGCGCAGACTTTCAAAATCCATCTCTCCTCGCCTTATCCGCAGATCATCTACTGGCTGGCGATGCAGTTCACCACGCCGGTGCCGCGCGAGGGTGTGGAGTACTACGACGGGAAAATGCACGACGGCGTGCAGCGCGCGGCTTTCAACTGGCATCCCGTCGGCACCGGGCCGTTCATCATCGCGGAGTACGAGGAGGCGCACCGCTTTCGCCTCGTGCGCAATCCTGACTACCGCACCACGGTTTTTCCGAGCGACGGATTTCCGCCGGAGCAGGCGGAGTGGCTGAAACAATTCGCCGGGCAAAAGCTGCCGATGGTTGACGAGATCGAGTGGCCGATCCTGCGCGAGACGCAGACGATGTGGATGCTCGCGCGGCAGGGATATTTCGACGGCACCGCGGTCGCGAAAGACGCGGTGGGGCGCGTGGTCAGCGGCAATAACGGGATCGCGCCCGACCTCAAGGCGCGCGGCATGCGGCTCGAAAAAGACACCGAGCTGAGCACGTTTTTCATCAGCTTCAACTGCCTCGACCCGGTGCTCGCGAATCCCAAGCTGCGCAAGGCGCTGGCCTGCGCCTACAACGCGCAGGGCTACTGCGACATTTTCAAATACGGCGTCTCGCCGGTGGCCACGCAGCTGGTGCCGCCGGGCATCTTCGGGCACATCAATGACTGGGTGAACCCGAACGCCTTTAACCTCGAACGCGCGAAGCAGCTCATCGCCGAGGCAGGTTATCCGAATGGCATTGATCCGAAGACGGGGAAGCCGCTGGAGCTGTCGATGGACGTGACCGCGACCGGTTCTGAGGAGCGGCAGACGGCGGAGTACGAGCAGCGGTGCTTCGAGGCGCTCGGCGTGAAAATCGCGGTGCGTGAAAACACTTTCGCCAAGATGCTGGAGAAGCAGGAGCGCGGGCAGTTTCAAATCGCGCCGAGCACCGGCTGGGGCGCGGACTATCCCGACCCGGAAAAT
>JAYVNN010000388.1:0-10604 GCA_043758435.1 Chthoniobacter sp. | reverse complement strand
GCACCGCGGCCTCCGACATCGCCGAAAGCTGCGGATGCGACCACGAGTGGTTGGCGATCTCGTGCCCGTCGGCGACGATCTTTTTCACGATGTCCGGGTATTCCGCCACGCACTGCCCCACGAGGAAAAAGGTCGCGTGGATTTTCCGCTGCTTGAGCATTTCGAGCAGGCGCGGCGTGTTCGCGCCGTGCGGGCCGTCGTCAAAGGTCATGGCGACGTACGGGCCATCCACATGGCATTGGGAAAAGGTGATCTTCGGAGCGCCAGCGGGTGGCGGGGCCGAGGCATCCGCGGGCAAAGTGGTGGCGGGCACCGGAGCCGGAGTCGCCGCGGCGGGTGCGGGTGTCGCGGGTGCAGGCGCAGGTGCCGGGGTGGCTGCGGCGGGCTTCGGCGCGGCCTGGGCGGTGACGGCGAGGGCGAGAAAAAGAACGGGCAGGAAACGCATCATGGCGCGCATGTCATAGCCGAATTCTCCGCGGGCGAAAGCAAGAATGGCGCGCGCAGCGCGCACCTGTAGGGGAAGCTGCCAGCTTCCCCTACAGGTGCGTGAACCGCTCCAAAATCACGCCCAGTTTTTTCACCGTCTCCACCGGCCACAGCTTCCGGTCCGTGACCAGCGCGCTGTCGAGCGCGCGGTGCTCGGGGTAGTCCGGCACCTCGGGAATCTGCGGGATCACGCGCGCGAGAATTTTTTTCGCCGCGTCTGCATTCGCCACGAGATGCGCGATCACCGCCTCCGCCGTCACCGCTTCCTCCTCCACTTTCCAGCAGTCGTAATCCGTAATCATCGCCATCGTCGCCACCGCCATCTCGGCTTCCCGCGCCAGCCGCACCTCGCCGAGATTCGTCATGCCGATGACATCGAAGCCCAGCTTGCGATGCGTCTCCGATTCCGCCCGCGTGGAGAAAGCCGGGCCGTCCATATTCACGTAGGTGCCGCCATTGTGGACCGGCAGCCCCAGGTCGCGCGCCGCATTCGCCATGAGCTGCCGCAGCGGCCCGCACGTCGGCTCCGCGAAGCTCACGTGCGCCGCGATTCCCCCGCCGAAAAACGTGTGCGCCGCGCCCTGGCTCGTCCGGTCGAAAAACTGCGACGGCAGCACGATGTGCCGCGGCTCATACTGCTCCTGCAGCGAGCCCACCGCCGTCACGCAGAGCAGCCAGCGCACATTGAGTGACCGCAGCGCATAGATGTTCGCGCGGTGGTTCAGTTCATGCGGCAGGATGCGATGCCCGCGCGCGTGCCGCGGCAAAAAGTACACCTGCCGCCCCGCGAGCCGTCCGCCGAAAATCACATCCGACGGCGGCCCGAACGGCGTCTCCACCGCGTGCTCCGAAATGTCCGTGAGCCCGTCCATCTGGTAAAGGCCGCTGCCGCCGATAATGCCGATCGCTGGTGCTGTCATAGGCCGCGAGAGATAGGCGGCGGATTTGCTTTTGAAAATGGGAAAGCGCGTCCTACATCCCTCCCATGACGGTGAAACTCCTCGCCTTTGCCCAGACCCGCGACCTGCTCGGCTTCCACGAGCGCGCCCTCGACTGCGCGCCCGGCGAAACCCCGCGCGCCATCCTCGCCCGCCTCGCTCCCACGCTCGATCCCGCGACCCTGCGCGTGGCCGTGGACGGCGAATACGCCGACTGGGACACCCCCATCGGCACCGCCGCCGAGATCGCCCTCATCCCGCCCGTCAGCGGCGGTTAAAATTTCCGCCCTCAAACCATTCCGTCATTTGGCAAATTCCGTCATTCCGTTTCTGCTTTTTGGACGGAATGACGGAATTCCCAAATGACGGAATTCAGCGACGGGAACTTTTTCCGCCAACGCTCCAGCCCATGCAGACACACATCGCTTTCACCCACGATCCCATCGTCATCCCCGCGCCCGACCTGCCCTCGCGCGAAATCGGCGCGTGCGTGGAATTCTCCGGCCTCGTCCGCGCCACCGAAGGCGCGCAAACCCTCGCCGGCCTGCACTACGAAGCCTACGAACCCATGGCCCGCACCCAGCTCACCCGCATCTTCGCCGAGCTGCACGCTGCGCGCCCGTGCGCTGCCGTCCACTTCATCCACCGCCTCGGCTGGGTGCCCGTCGGCGAAGCCTCCCTCTACCTCCGCGTCCTCGCCGCCCACCGCGGCGAGGCGCTGCGTTTTCTCGCCGCGGCCATCGACCGCATGAAAGCCGACGTGCCCATCTGGAAACGCACGCAGCCGTAGCCGGACCCCGATCATTCTGGTGAAGGAGCAAGCCGAGGGCGGAACCGCGTTCTAGTTCAGAACATTTGTAGCCGATAGACCGCAGACCAAATGCGGCGTGGCAGGCATAAAGAGGGATGCCGAAACGGGACAGGATCCTCACCGCTTTTGGCCGCAATGTGGCGCGATTGCGCGCGGATCGCGGCTTCTCCCAAGACAAACTCGCCGAGCTTGCGGACCTCGACCGCACCTATCTCAGCGGCATCGAACGCGGCGTGCGCAATCCCGGCATCAAGGCCGTGCTCAAGCTCTGCCGCGCTTTGCGCGTCGGGATGGATGAACTCTGCGCGGGGGTGGAAAAATGAGCGCTCCGACCTTCCTCGATCTTTTCTGTGGATGCGGTGGTTTCAGTCTCGGGCTGGAGCGCGCCGGCTTCCAATGTCTGGCGGCGATTGATTTCAATGAGGAAGCCGTGGCCACTTACAAAGCCAACTTCAAAGGCCCGCTCGCGTTGAAGAAAGACCTGACAAAATTCACGCCCGCCAAACTCGCGGCGAAGCTCGGCGTGAATTCGGTGGACGTGATCGTCGGCGGGCCGCCTTGCCAGGGCTTCAGCACCGTGCGGCAGGTTGATGCCGCCAACCACGGCTCGCGCGTGCGGAAGGACAAACGCCGCTACCTCTTCCGTGCGTTCCTCGATTACGTCGCCGCCTTCCGTCCGCGTATCTTCGTCATGGAAAACGTCCTCGGCATCCAGAGCGCGGCGAAGGGGAAATTCTTCACCCTCGTGCAGGCCGAGGCGCGGGCGCTCGGCTACCGGGTGCAGGCGCAGGTCGAGGAGGCTTGGAAGCTCGGCGTCCCGCAGAAGCGCCGCCGCCAGCTCATCATCGGCGTGCGCAACGACGTGCCGGGCTACTTTCCCCGCGAACTCCGCCCGGCGGCGCGCGCCGGTGAAGCGCTCTCACCAAAACTCTGGGACGCCATCGGCGACCTTCCTCCACTCGCGGCCGGTGTCGGCGTAGAGGAGCAGAACTACGATCTTGCCCAGCGCGCTCTTTTTTTCGCCACGCGCGGATCTGCGGCACGGCACTATCTCGAAACGGTTTTGGAAGTGGAGAAGGCGGTGAAGCTCACCGGCCATCGGGCGCGCCCGCACAGCGACCGCGACCTGCGCGATTTCGAACGGATACGGGAAGGCGAAACTGCCGCCGAAGCCATCGCCCGCGGGGAAACAATGGAGTTTCCCTATGATCGCGATGTCTTCCTCGACCGTTACACGCGGCAGTCACGGGAGGGGCTCTGCTCCACCATCGTCGCCCATCTCAGCAAGGACGGGCTGATGTTCATTCACCCCTCGCAGCTCCGCTCCCTCACCCCGCGCGAAGCGGCCCGCGTGCAGAGCTTCCCCGATTGGTTCCGCTTCCCCGTCGCCCGCACCCACCAGTTCCGCATCATTGGCAACGCCGTCCCGCCACTCGTGGCGGAAGCCGTCGGCGAGGAATTGCTGGCCTTTCTGCGTGGCGAGCCGGCGGAAGATGCACCCGTCGAGCGGGAACCCGCGTCGCTCCCTGCGAGTGAATCGCAGGCCGTCGAGTGGTTGATTCCCTTGCTGGACGTGCCGCCGAACACTCTGCGGTCGGTCGAAGCGGAAGAATTCAAACGCGGGTGGTTCGCCATCGCATTTCTTTACGCCGGGCTGCATCCCGACGGTGCGCTCGATCACGGTGAAACCATCCAGCGCAAGATTGCGGCGGAGGACACCCCCATGAGCCGTTTCGAGCCGCGCCTCTTCGCCCCCTATTACGAGCGAAGCGGCTGGCCCGTTCTGCTCGCGCCGATTGCGCGCGAAGCGTGGCGTCGGTTCCGCAAAAACGAACTTCGCGAAGAAGAGTTCTATTGCGGCGAAGCGCAGATGGCCGGCATGTGCCATCGCAATCCCGACTTGGCGGAGAGCGTATCGCGCGGACGCGCCGACCTGCGCCGCGAACAAATTAAACGTGAGACGAACCCCAGAAGCGGTAGCGAGCTATGGCCCAATGGCATTTCAATGAACTGACGCCGCGCGATAAGACGCGCGAAGCAATGCAAGGTGAGTTCTTCGCCACGGAAGCAATTCGGAATCCGGCGGAGGCGCTGGTGAGAGAATCCATCCAAAACTCTCTCGACGCCGGACTGAAAAAACAATGCCGGACAGCCGGTGGAAACCGTGTGGGTGAGAATCCATCTCGCCACAGGGACGAACGCCGCGACGCCCGCCGAATGCGCGGAGTTTTTCGATGGCGCATGGCCTCATATTCAAGCCGCTGGCAACGGCTTGAAAACTCCGCCAACCAAGATGGAAGCGTGCCCGTTCCTCGTGGTGGAAGACTTCGGCACCTCCGGCTTGGTCGGCGACATTGAACAATGGGCTGACGAACCGGGTGAGAAGAACGCGTTTTACTATTTTTTCCGAGCCGAGGGCCGAACGGGAAAGGGAGACGAAGATCGTGGGCGATGGGGTGTCGGCAAATATGTGTTTCCGCGTTCGAGCCGAGCGAATTCGTTTTTTGGTCTTACGGTTCGACGTGATGATCAAAAGTGCCTGCTGATGGGCCAGGCGGTGCTGCGTACGCACAAGAGCGGCAACAAGCACTACAAGCCCGACGGTGGTTTTGGCGAATTGCGCGGCGACGAATTACTCCTGCCGACGCAAGACGCTGCCTTAATCGAGCGTTTCCGCTCGGTCTTCGCGGTCGCACGCTCGCACGAGTCGGGGCTGTCACTCGTGGTGCCGTGGGTTGACCCGGAAGAGATCACGCGGGCAACCCTGCTCGAAGCCGTTGTTCGCGGTTACTTCTACCCGATTCTCGAAGGCAAACTTTCGGTGAGCGTAAGTGAGGGAACCAATGAAACCGTGGTGGACGCCGACAATCTGAACGATGCCGTGAACTCGTTGGGGAGCGTGATTGCCGACGAACTTCTGCCACTGATTGAACTCGCGGAATGGGCGAGTACGCGGAAGCCAGCGGAGAAGCTGACATTCAACTCGGCATCAGATCGGCCAACGTGGAATGCGCCTGACATCATCCCTGCCGATGCCGTCGCGGGTTTGCAATCCATGCTCGACCGCGGCGAACGCATTGCGGTTCGTGTTCCGCTCAAGATTCGCGCCAAGGGCCAGCCTGACCAGACCTCCTACTTTGAAGTATTCTTCGTTCGTGATGGCAGCAGCAACGACCGCACCGCCTTCGTCCGCGAAGGCATCATCATCTCCGACGTTCGTGCTCGTCGGACACGCGGCATCCGCTCCATCGTCGTTGTGGACGACAGGCCGCTCGCCTCGTTGCTCGGTGACTCCGAAAACCCAGCCCACACGGAATGGCAGTCCAAGTCGTCGAACTTCCGGGGCAAATACATCAACGGGAAATCCTATCTCGATTTTGTCTCCCACTGCGTTTCGGCGATAGACAACATCCTCAGCGCGCACCAACGGGAAGAGGACACGACTTTGTTGAAGGACTTCTTTTCCCTGCCCATTCCACCCACGCCTGACGCGGCTAAGACCCGGCAGAAACGTCGCAAGAAACCGCAAGGCCCCGACCCGACCGATCCCGATCCGATGCCGGAGCCGCGCCGGAAACGCTACCGGCTGGAACAGGTTGCGGGCGGCTTTCGCATTGGCACCGGCGACCCCGATGCGGAGGTCCCAGCGCTCATTGAGATTCGCGCCGCTTACGATGTGCGGCGCGGCAACGCGCTCAAAAAATACGACCCGGCGGACTTCGATCTCGCGGATGCCGGATTCCAACTGGAGCCTGCCCCGCACGGCATCGAAATTCAGGAGCGCGGCGAGAATCGGATGCTGGTCAAGGTGCTGGCGAAGGACTTCCAGCTTTGCGTCACCGGCTTCGACACGAAGCGCGATCTGCTCGTGAACATCAACGTGAAGGAGGCCGAGGATGCAGCGGAGATTTAACTACACCGACCGCGCCCGCCTGCTGCACGCGGACGTGCGCTTTTCGCTGAAGCAAAACGACGGAACATTGGGCTTCGACGCCGCGCTCGACCTCGCGGAATACGATCTGCCCGCCGACTCGCTCGTCTTCGTGGAAGCCTACCGGCAGACGGTCTGGATGCGTTTTGCGTGGGGCACGGTCGGCGCGCTGCAACCGCCCGCGCTGCGCACGCTCACGGAGTTCGACTCGCCCGAGGATATTCTTTTCCGCGTGCGTGTGACCTCGCCCGGCACCCCCGACGAACCGCACGGGCTGCTGCTCGCCGAGGCCGATCGCGTGCGCCTGCGCGGGCCGGAGGACACCGAGGAGGACCGGGATACGATCCTGCCCGTAGTGCCCACGGAACTCGGCGACGAGCTGTGGAAAGTGAGCTTTGAAAATCAGCGCCCACGCCTGCTGGTCAATCTGCACGCCGGGGGAAACTACAAGCAGTTCACCCTCCACCCGGCGTTTATCGCCCTCGTCTATCCGGCGGCGATGCGGGAAGTCCTCTGGCACATCGTGTTCGTCGAAGGGCATCGCGACTACGATGACCCGGCGAGCGATTATTCGCGTTGGATTCGCTTTGCGGTCGAGGTGCTGGGCGTGGGTGAACCGCCGAAGAACCCCGGCGAACCGGATGATGCCGAGGACGTGGCGGAGTGGGTGGCCGGGGCCGTCGCCGCGTTTTCGCGGAAGCACGGGCTGCTGGGCAAGTTTGAGGCGTTCATGGCCGGGGAGGCGTCGTCATGAATCTGCGCCGACTCAACGCCGAGGGGCTGCGGCAATTCGCCGACTACCTCGCCGCGCTCAAAACCACGCCCGTGCTGCCGACGCCCGTCGAACTGCTCACCGAGGCAGCCACGTCCGAGGAAGCCGCGCCCATTGCGGTGGCCGCACAGTCCTTCACCACTCGCCTCGCAGCCGGCCGCTGGCTGCACGACCTGATCGAACGTGCGGCACTCCCCGATCCCGCCCGCGACAAAGGGCTGTGGGCTTGGCTGTCGCTCTTGCATTTCGACACCGTCTGCCCGCCCGACGGCCACGGCCACCGCAAGCCGGGCGAAGCCGCGCGCCACATCCCTGATGTCGCGAATTTCCAGCGCTACTACCGCCATCTCCTCGCCGGTCCGTGGCGCATCGTCCGCGCGCACCGCGATGAACCGACGTGCGCGCTCGTCGCGCTCTGCCAGCCGCTGCACACGCCGGGCGACCTCGTGGAGCAGCTCGCCTCGCGGCAGGAGCTGGTGACGAACCGCGCCTTCATGTCCGCCGCCACCGCCCTCTACGTGGACCCCGCCACGCAACAGCCCAAGCGCGGTGCCGGCGGCAAGAACCGCGGCACCGCCCGCCGCCTCGCGGACATGTGCAACCAGTTCGACGTGACGTGGGATCTTTATGCAATGGAAGCGGGCGAGTTGCTGACGAACTTGCCGCGCGAGTTTCAGCGGTTTCAGCCGGTGTCTTGATGTTCTGCATGAGTAGTGGCGCGGTGGTTGCGGCTGCGCGACCCGGCTGATAGCGTGCGGGCATGAACCGCATCGTCATCGACCCGGACATTTGCAACGGACAGCCGACCATTCGCGGGACGCGGATTGCGGCGCGCACGGTGCTGGAGTTTCTCGCGGCGGGCGATGCGGTGGAGGACGTGCTGGCGGAGTATCCCGCGCTGACGCGTGAGGATGTGCTGGCGTGCATCGGGCTTTCCTCGGAGCTGATGAAGCATCACTTCTCACTCGAGCGGGTCGCGTGAAGGGTTTCCTGCTCGACGAAAACATCCCGCAGAACGTGACTTTCACGGCGGGGCTGCCGGTCAGTCATGCGCGCGATCTCGGAGCGAGCGTGAGCGACACGGCAATCTGGCAGCACGCGCGGAGCAATGGGCTGGTGATCGTTTCAAAGGATGCGGACTTTTCGCACCGCATGATGATCGCGACGACGCCGCCGTGGGTGGTGCATCTGCGCTTTGGCAATCTGCGCCGCCGGGAGTTTCACGCATTGCTGGCGCGTCTCTGGCCGCGCATCGAGGCGCTGCTGCCGGAGCACAAGCTGGTGAATGTGTATGCCGACCGGATCGAAGCCGTGAAGGGCTGACGGCGCACGGATCGGAGCATGCCCGACATTTTCACCAAGGCCAAACGCAGTGCGGTGATGGCGGCGATCCGGGGGAGCGGGAATGCGGCGACGGAGCTGCGGATGATGGCGCTGATGCGGGCGCACGGGATCACGGGCTGGCGGAGGAAGGCGCGGGTGTTTGGGAAGCCGGACTTTGTCTTTCGCGCGGCACGGGTGGCGGTGTTTGTGGACGGGTGTTTCTGGCACGGCTGCCCGCGGCATGCGACGCAGCCCGCGACGCGCGCGGCTTTCTGGGCGGCGAAGTTTTCGCGCAACAAGACGCGCGACCGGGAGGTGGTGCGGACGCTGCGCAAGGCCGGGTGGACGGTGCTGCGGGTGTGGGAATGCGCGCTGGCGGCGGAGCGGTGGCCGCACGTCGCACGCCGACTCCGGCGGGCGCTGCTGCGGGCTTCTTTCACAGCCGGCGGCGGAGGGCGATGACGGCGAGATCGTCGGGGAGCGGGCCGGGGTGGACTGCGGTGAGACCGGCGAGGGTGGCGTCGAGAAAGGCGTGGACGGATGCGGAGCGTGCGGGAAAAAAACGCGGCACGTCGTCCGGCGTGAGGCGGTGGCCGTCGGGACCGAGCGGGCTGAAGAGACCGTCGGTGTAGAGCAGGACGGTGTCGCCGGGGTGGATGGCGATGAAGTCTTCGGAGCGGGCGCGTTCGGCGGTGATGCCGAGCGGCGGGCTCTGCGAGGCCAGCTCCTCGACGGCCCCGGAAAAGCGGGCGATGAACAGCGGCGGATGCCCCGCGCCGGCGAAGCGGAGCCGGTCATTGCCAGGGCGGATGGCGACGCAGGCGGCGGTGAGGAAGGAGCGGCCATTGAAAATGGCGTAAAGCTCGGCATTCACTGCGCGGAGGATTTCGGCGGGGGAGTCGGCTTCGCTCGCGGCGTGGCGGAAAAGGGATTTGATGAGGGCGGTGAGGAGCGCCGCGGCGACGCCGTGGCCAGTGGCGTCGGCGATCCAGAAAAGCCAGCCGCGGTCGCGCAGGCGGACCCAGTCGAAAATATCGCCGCCGACGTGGATGACCGGCTGGTAGTGGGCGGAGACATCCCAGCCGTCGATGGGCGGCGGATGGCGCGGGAGGAGCGCGGTCTGGGTGATGCTGGCGGATTCGAGATCGCGCTGGCGCTCGTCGCGCCAGGTTTCGATCTCGGCGTTTTGCCGCTGGAGCTGGTCACGCAATTCGGCGAGGCGGAGCTGGGTGTCGAGCCGCGCCTTGAGGGCCGGGACGTGGATCGGTTTGGTCGCAAAATCATTGGCCCCCGCTTCGAGCGATTCGATCTCGTGCTTCGCATCCGCGTGCCCCGTGAGAAGAATGATCGGCAGCGCGGCGAGGCGCGGGTCCCGATGCTGGCGGACGAGTTCGCAAACGTCCGCGCCGGTCATGTCCGGCATTTCGTAGTCCACCAAAGCCGCGGCCGGCTCCGCGGATTCGATGAGCTGGAGCGCCTCGGAGCCGTCGCAGCCTTCGATGATCTCAAAACCGTGCCGCTCCAAGGCCCGCGCGAGCAGGCGGCGGCCGCGGGTGTCATCATCAACGAGAAGAATGCGCGGGGGCGGGCGTGGCATGCGTGGTTTTCAAAGTCGAATCGGGCGTGGTCTTCCGAAAGTCCGTATCGCGCTGCGGAAAAAAATCCGGCGGCGGACCGCGGCGCGCGCCGGGCGGCTAGCGGATTTTTTCGCAGACGCTCTCGCACAGTCCGATGAAGGTCTCCTCCGCGAGACTCAGCCGGCGCGCGCGCCAGTGGAGCACGCCCCAGCGGCGCTTGAGCTTACGCTTGCCGAGCGGGAGCGCGACGAGGCTCTTTTCCTCCAGCTCCTTCCGCGCGCTCCACGGGGCGAGGATGCTCACGCCGAGGCCGAGTTTCACGAGTTCCTTGATGGCTTCCATGTTGCCCAAATCGAGCAGGCTGTGCAGGACGATCTGCTCCTGGCGAAAGTAGGCCTCGATCATCTGGAAGGTGTAGCTGCCCTTGCCGTAGAGGATGTAGTGCTGGCTCGGGATTTCCTCGCGCGTGACTTTCCCCGCGCGCGCCCACGGGTGCAGCGGGCTGGTGACAAAAAGCAGCTCGTCATTGAAAAGCGGGCGGAATTCCAGCGGCTCCTCGCGGCGCGGTTCGAGGTTCACCGCGAGGTCGATGCGGTGCGCGCGCAGCGCATCGATCATCTCCGGCGTGTCGCCCGGCTCGATGGAAATGGCGCACGCGGGGAAGCTCTCCTTGAACTCGCGCAGCACCGCCGGCAGCACATGCTGGCAGGCCGTGGTGCTCGCGCCGATGCGCAGCCGCGAGCTGCCCCACTTGCCGAGGTGGCTG
>JAYVNN010000387.1:0-3436 GCA_043758435.1 Chthoniobacter sp. | reverse complement strand
TCTGAAAGGCGTCCACGTCGTCGCCGCGTGCAACAACCAGGACGCCTCGCGGCCCGAGTGGCCCGGCTTTTTCACCTCCGTCATCACGGTGAACATGGCGCGCACCGAGCAGAACGGAGACATTTACTACAAACCGGGCCACCTCGTGGAATTCGCCGCCCGCGGGGTGGATGTGGAGGTGCCGTGGTCCGGCGGCGGGATGAAAAAAGTGACCGGCAGCAGCTTTGCCGCGCCGCGGGTAGCGGGCATGCTCGCGTGCCTGCTGTCGGAATCGCGGCGCATCACGCCGCTCCAAGCCAAGGCGCTTTTCCACCGCCTCGCGCGTCCGTGGACAAAGGAGATCACCGCGCCGAACGAGCGTTCAGGCTAGCAGGCGGAGCCGCCTGCGGAGCGCCGCCGTCCTCGTGCGGCTGCGCCGGTCAGCGCGCCGCTTCCGAAAGCATGCGCGCCGTCTTCACCCGGTCCGCCAGCCAGCGCAGCCACGCAGGGTGAAGACGGAGCATCTCGCACACTTCGGCGCGTTCGTCCTTGTCGCACATCCCCGCGGCGAAGCGCTGGAGCTTGGCGGCGGCCTCACTTTGCGGGGCGATCAGGGCTTTGCCCGAAACCTCCGGCCCAAAGTGGTCGAGGAAATCAATCAGGGTTTTGAAGTCGTTGCTCATCCTGACCCTTAAACGCGCGAGTTTTCTTTTTTTCCAAAAAATCTGCAAAACGCGGCAACTTTTTTCCGCGAAACTTTTTTCGCCGAAATGAAGATTTTTTGGAAAAAAGCAAAACTCGTGCGTTTAAGGGTCAAAGGAAGTGGGTTGTTGGGAGGAGCCTTTGAAATCGACAGATGAGCGTTAAGAGATGGGTGTGCAGGTGAGGTGGTCCGAGGCCGGTTGCGTGGAAAACGTGGGCGAGCGGAGGAGGCGGGGCGGGCGCGAGGCTTTTAACGCTCATCTGGCGCGGTTTCGGGGGTTGTGGGAGGCGCGGCCGTGGGGGCGGTCGCGTCTCCTTTCTTTCTCCCATTTTCTCGTTGTCGGCTGGCGCGCGGGCTCCTAACGATTCGCCCGTGGACGACTCACAGCCCTATCCAGACGTCTTCGACGATGTCTTTGACACGATGCCCGCTGCCGCGGCGCCTGACTCCGTGCGCTTTCTCGACGACTTTCATCTCGCGCAGGAGTGTCTCGCGGGAAGGACGTCGGCCTTGGCATATCTCCAAGAGACCTACCGCGAGCCGCTGATCGCCTACCTCCAAGGGACGGGAGCACGGCCCGATGAAGCGCACGATATCATCGCGGAACTCTGGTCGGACTGCGTGGCCTCGCAGACGGGTGCGGTGCCCAAACTGGCGCGCTACAACGGAACCTGTACGCTGAAAACTTTCCTGAATACTATCACGCTCAACGTGCTGATGACCCGTCGCCGACGGGAAAGGCGTATCGCGGCACCATTGTCTGACGACTCCGCTCAGGGTCGGCCCACAGCCAATTCCCACGCGCTCGTGAACTCAGCCGAGGCCATTGAGGAACCGCTGCTGCAACTCATGCGCGATGCCCTCCAGGCGGCATTCACAGCCTGTCCTGCCGAGGATTTCGTCCTTCTGCAGCTCCATCTTCAGGACGGACTGCATGTTGCGGAGTTGGCGAAAATTTTCCACTGCGGCATCGCGAGCGTCAGTCGGAATGTCGCACGCACCGGTCAGGAAATTGCCAAAGCCACCATGCAAAACATCAAGGCCAACGACCCGTGGCTGGAATTGAAGTGGGAGGATTTCCTCGACCTTTGCCGCACCGCTAGCCCGGCGTGTTTCGGCGTGGAGTAGCGGTGTAGCCGCGGCTCTGCGAGCCGCGGGGTGGCGCGCGATGCCGCACACGCCCGGCGCTTCGCTCGCAGAAGCGCGGCTACACCGCCGACTCCACAGACGCCACTGCGACCTCAACCGGCGCGGGCCGGGCGTTCAGCCGCTCTTGCAGCGAAGCCGCGAGCGCCTTCACCAGCGGGCGCTGGCTGCGGGCGAAGACGAAGGTGTACTTCGGTTTTTTCTCGAGGCTGTAGAGGACGATGTTTTCGCTCAGGAATCGCGGCTCGTGCGCGAGCTTGTAGGTGGCGAGGTCGAGTTCCTCGGCGAGGTGGCGGAAGCGGCGCTTCGCGACGAAGGCGAGCTTCGGCGCATGACCCTCGGTGGCGATGAGGTAGCCGAAAAGATTGCCGGGGATGCCGCGCGCGGACGTGCTGACGCAGGGCACGGCCCACGCGATGGGATCGCGTTCGAGGTTCACGCTGAGGTGCGCGATGTCGAGTTCGTGCGGCAGCGTTTTGGGCAGTTCCGTTTCCAAATGATCCGCCGCCGGTGACGTGATCTTCTTCCAAATCAGCCACACATGGACTTTCACCGCGCGCCACAGCTTCGGGCCGAAGAAGCCGATGGCGACAAGGACGAGCGAGAAGACGATGAGCGCGAGCACCGGATCGCGCCAGATGAGCGCGAGGCCGCCGATCACGGCGGCATCCTCCGTCACGCTCAGCGCGATGTTTGAGAAAGGCTCGGGCGAGTGGTTCACGACGAGACGCGTGCCGGCTTTCATCCCATGCACCATCAGCGTCGCGCCGCCCGCGAGCAGCGCGGCGATCACGTCGAAAACCGGGTCAACCGTGCCGAGCACCCGGATGGCCAGAAACGCGCCGCCGATGGGCCGGATGACCGTATGCACGGCGTCCCACAGCGAATCGACCCACGGCACTTTGTCCGCGAAAAACTGGAGCAGATAAAGCACGCCGGAAATCGCGAGGATCGCGGGATGCGCGAGTACCGAGAGCTGCTGATAGTGGGGTGCGAGGACGATCCAGTTTTGCTGAATGGCGAGGCCGGTGACGAAGACGGTGAGGTAGAGATTCAGGCCCGCGAGCGACGCGAGGCCAAGGGCGATGCCCAAGGTTTGCAGAGTTTCCATGGCGCGAACTATTCGTCCGCCGCCTGCATTTACAAACGGAAACTCGACCCGCCCGCCGCGCGCTCCTCGACGACGGGATTCGTCAGCGCGCCGATCTTTTCAATCTCGACCGTGACCGTGTCGCCCGCCTGCAGCCACCGCTGCGGCGTGCGCGCCATGCCGACGCCACTCGGCGTGCCGGTGAGAATCACGGTGCCGGGCAGGAGCGTGGTCGAGCCGCTGAGGAATTCGATGAGCGTCGCCACGTCGAAAATCATGTCGCCTGTGGAGCTGTCCTGCAGCGTCTCGCCATTCACCTTCGTGGAAATGCCGAGCGCGTTTGGATTCGGGATTTCATCCGGCGTCACGAGCCACGGGCCGAGCGGGCAGAAGGTGTCGAACGACTTTCCGCGGCACCACTGCGAGCCGCCGCCTTCCTTCTGCCAGTCGCGCGCGCTCACGTCATTCGCGCAGGTGTAGCCGAGCACGTAGTCGAGCGCGTCGGCGCGCGACACGTT
>JAYVNN010000386.1:0-3442 GCA_043758435.1 Chthoniobacter sp. | reverse complement strand
TGCCGAAGGAACTCAAGCACCTCGCGTGGCTGTCCCTCGATGATGCTGACGGCCAGGAATACTGGGCCGCGATGAACTTGATGGGCCGCTACGCCGCGGCGAATCACGCGCTCATCCACAAGCACATCGCCAGGAAGCTCGGCGCGCATGTGATCCTCGACATCGAGAACCACCACAACTTCGCGTGGAAAGAAACGCATGTCGTGAACGGCGAAGATCGCGAGGTCATCGTGCATCGCAAGGGCGCGACGCCCGCGGGCGCTGGCGTGCTCGGGATCATCCCCGGCTCGATGGCAACGCCGGGCTACGTGGTGCGCGGCAAGGGTTCGCCCGAGTCGCTCAATAGCGCGTCGCACGGCGCGGGCCGTGTGATGAGCCGCACCAGGGCGATGCAGTCCTTCACCTGGAGCGCGACCAGGAAGCTGCTCGCCGAGCGCGGCGTAGAGCTGCTCTCCGCCGGGCTCGATGAGGTGCCGGGTGTCTATAAGGACATCCACGCCGTCATGGCCGCGCAGACCGATCTGGTCGAAGTCCTCGGCCAGTTCGATCCGAAGCTTGTGAAGATGTGCCCGGCCGGCGACCGCGCCGAAGACTGACCACCGCGGAGGCGGAACGTGAACCGTTCCGCCTCCGCCAACCTTTCACCAATCCAATTCAATGAAAGACATCCTCAACAAATCGACCGTGCTGGTGCTCAACCGGCACTGGCAGGCGATCCATGTAAAGACGCCCGCCGAGGCGTTCTGCATGCTCGCCTCCGGCGCGGCCACCGCGCTCGACGTGCAGGCCGACGATCACATCACGCCTGTCCGCTGGGACGATTGGCTGAAGCTGCCCGTGCGCGAGCACGACAACGCGGTCAATACCCCGCGCGGTCCCGTGCGTGTGCCCACCGTCATCGTCGCTGCCAATTACGCCAAAGTTCCAATGCGCCGCCCGCGCTTCGGTGCCCGTGGCATTTGGGAGCGTGACGGCGGCGTGTGCCAGTACACCGGCCGCAAGCTCTCGCCGAAGGAAGGCAACATCGACCACGTTTTGCCCCGCTCGCGCGGTGGCAAGACCTGGTGGGACAACTGCGTCCTCGCGCACCGCGAAGTGAACTCGCGCAAGGCCGACCGCCTTCCGCATGAAGCCGGCCTGCGGCTGCGCAAGCAGCCGGTCGCGCCGCGCGTGGTGCCAGCGAGCGCACTTGATCCGCAATCACCACGGCGTCCGCGACTGGCAGCACTTCCTCGGCTGACGCGCACTCCATTCCGAGCCGCTGTGTGCCATTGGCATGCAGCGGCTCGCATGGCGTCTCCACCTGACTGCTTCGTCGGCTTCACCCATGAATGGGCGGATGAAACCGTGCTCGCCCGGCGCCGCTGAAATTTTTGCCCACAAACCACGCAGAAATCTCCGGAAAAGCGGGCAAACGCAGCAATGCGCGAAGGCGCTTCAAGCTGGCGAAAACTCGTCCGGGTTTCGCGCTGTGAGTTTTAGGCCTGTCACGAACCTGACACGCCGAGGCCCAATCGCCCGCAAAGTGGCTTAGATACAAGCTCCTGAGGTAGGGATCGAACCTACGACCGATCGGTTAACAGCCGATTGCTCTACCGCTGAGCTACTCAGGAATTGTCGCTTGCGGGGGCGAATGAATGCCTCACAGTCCCCGGCTCGGCAACCCTTTTTTCGATGAAACTTCCGCCCGTTTTTGCGCGTCCTTGAGGGATGTGAAACCGCTGCTTTCCCGATTCCTCGCGTCCGACCTTGGCGGCTCACCAACACCCAGCCCTGAATCCATGAACCGTCTCCCAATCCTGTGCCTGTCGGCCTTCGCGGCCCTTTCCGTCTCCGCCGTCGCCGCGGAAAAGCCGCTCACTTTCACCAAAGACATCGCCCCCATCGTCTTTGAGAACTGCACGCAGTGCCATCGCACCGGCGAGGTCGGGCCGTTTCCGCTGACGACTTTCGCGGAGGTGAAAAAGAAAGCGGAGACCATCGCCACGGCGCTCAGCGACCACGTCATGCCGCCGTGGCGCGCGGACGAAGGCGCGGAGAAATTCCACGACGCGCGGGCGCTGAAGCCGGAGCAGATCGCGCTTTTCGAGCAGTGGTTGAAAGCGGGCACGCCGGAGGGCGAGGCGAAGGATTTGCCGCCGCTGCCGAAGTACCCGGTCGGCTGGATGCTCGGCGGGCCGGACCTCGTGCTGAAACCCGTGCAGAGCTACGCGGTCGAGGCCGAAGGACGCGACGTGTACCAGGCCTTCGTGCTGCCCACGACCTTCCCCACGGATCGCTACGTCTCCGCCGTGCAGGTGCGCCCTGGCAATGCCGCCGTCGTGCATCACGTCCTCCTTTTTCTCGACACCAGCGGACGCGCCCGCGAACTCGACGCCGCCTCGCCCGAGCCCGGCTACGTCTCCTTCGGCGGCCCCGGTTTTCTGCCGAATGGTTCGCTCGGCGGCTGGGCGCCGGGGAGTTTCCCGCGGCGGCTGCCGGAGGGCATCGGCATGCGGCTGCCCAAGGGCGCGGACGTGGTCATGCAGGTGCATTACCACCGCACCGGCAAGCCTGAGACGGACGCCACGCAGATCGGCATTTATTTTGCGAAAGAGCCGGTCGAGAAACGGATGCGCGTCTTCCCGATTCGCGCGGCGAAACTCCGCATCCCCGCGGGCGAGGCGAACTACGCGACCGAAGGCTGGCTGCCCATTCCGGCGGACGTCACCCTCCAGGCGATCATCCCGCACATGCACCTCATCGGGCGCGAAATGACCGTCACCGCGCGGCTGCCGGACGGCACCGAGAAAAAGCTCATCCACATCCCGGATTGGAATTTCAACTGGCAGATGGCCTACCGCTACCTCGATCCCG
Source organism: Chthoniobacter sp. (assembly GCA_043758435.1). Taxonomy (GTDB): domain Bacteria; phylum Verrucomicrobiota; class Verrucomicrobiia; order Chthoniobacterales; family Chthoniobacteraceae; genus Chthoniobacter. Next base: position 586 of record JAYVNN010000386.1, on the reverse strand, counting down.
TGAAACTCCCGCGCGGCACCATGCTCCACCTCACCGCGCGCTACGACAACTCCGACGCCAACCCGCGCAACCCCAGCAAACCGCCCCAGGAAGTGCGCCGCGGCGAAGGCACGACCGACGAAATGTGCATGGCTTTTCTCTCCTACACCGTGGATGCCGAGCACATTCAAAACGGCGGCGAAGTCACGGGTTTCCCCGACACCTTTGTCCTCGCAAAATGAGCCGCGCTCTTTTTCCTCTCGGCTTTTGCAAAAGCGGGGATTGTTTCCGTGAACAAAGCCGCCAGACTGGCGTCTGAAGTTCCCAACCGCTCGTCAGAGCATTCAACCACCAGCCACAAAAAATCATGAAAAAAATCGCCCTCCTCAGCCTCCTCGCCATCGCCGCCCTCGGTCTCTCCGTGCAGGCCGATGACACCGCCACCAAAGCCGTCGTTGCCGCTGCCGCCGCCACCAAAGTCGAAGGCGAAGGCACCTGCGCCAAATGCGACCTCAAAATCGCCGGCATCGACAAATGCCAGAACGCCATCGTCGTCACCGGTGCGGACGGCAAAAAGGAAACTATCCTCTGCGACGCGAACGACGTG
>JAYVNN010000385.1:0-10641 GCA_043758435.1 Chthoniobacter sp. | reverse complement strand
TCGAAGTCCTCGAAAATCAGAATCCGGTCCTTCGGCTCGCCGGGGCAGTTCGGGTAGTTCGTGTTTTCCACCACCCACAGCCGCCCGCGATCATCCATTGCGTAAGCCACCGGCTGCACCACCTCCGGCTCCGCCGCCACCACCTGCACGCTGAACCCCGCCGGCAGCTTCATCTGCCTCGCCGCCTCGGCCGCGGGCAGCGCCTCCGTCGTGGCGACCGGACGGCCTTTGTCCTCCAGCGGACTGGCGGCGAGGGCAGCGGAGGCGATGACGAGAAAGAGGAGGAGGGATTTCATGGGTGGTGGGGCGGGCAAAGTCGCAACTTTTTTCCCATGCGGTCAAGCCGGCACTCGACGCCGGACTGGCTCAATTTGGGCGAAAGCCAAAGCCTGTCATCCTGAGCGGAGCGGAGGCTTTGCGCAGCGCAGTCGAAAGTCGAGTCTGCGAGACGCCGCGCGGTCGGAGGCGGGCAGCGGCAAACCTCTAACTTTTTCCGCGGTCGGAGGCGGCCAGGCAAAGCGCCCTGCTTCTCCCTCCGCCTCCGCCCGCAAATAGTTAGAGGTTCTTCGACTCCGTTCCGTTCCGCCTGCGCCCGCACGGAACTGCGCTCAGAATGACAGGGTTTTCAAACTGAGCCACTACCCCAGATGCCTGTGGGTTGCGCTTCCATGCCATTTCGTACATTCATCAGGTATGGCAACAAAGACCATCGCACTCGAACTGGACGCCTACGAAAAACTTCGGACGGCCCGGAAAGCCGGGGAGTCTTTGTCGGAGGTCGTGCGCCGCGCCTCGTTCGCCGACGCCCCGCTGACTGGCGAAAGTCTCCGCGCCTATCTTCGCGCCGGTGGCGGCGGCGTGAGTGAGCGTTATCTCGAGGCCGTCGAAGAAGCCGCGAAGCGCGACCCCTTGCCGGACGATCCGTGGGCCTGATTCTCGACACGAATTTCGTCATCACCGCCGAGCGCGAAGCGCGACGCGGCACACCCGGACGCGCCGATGCTTTCCTCGCGCAGCGGTCGAGCGAGAACTTCTTCATCACCTTCACCGTGGCCGGCGAACTCGCCTGCGGCCAATCCGCCAGCGCCCGCCACGACTGGGAGCACCTCTGCCGTGCATATCCCGTCCTGCCGTGGACGATGGAGATCGCCTGGCACTACGGCGAACTCTACCGCGCCCTCGCTGCCGGAGGCCGACTCATTGGCACCAACGACCTCTGGATCGCCGCTACCGCGCTCGCCCACGGTCACAGCGTCGTGACCAACAACCGCGATGAATTCACGCGCGTGCCAGGGCTGACGGTGGAAATGTTTTAAGCGCCATAGCAGCGGTTCCCCTCCCATTGCCGCGAAGCACAGCTTCCCCGCTCAAGGTGCGTTACGAAGTCCTCAACTTCGTAACGAGGGAAAAAGATCGCTTGGGCGTGCCGGAGTCCGCGCCCCGGCTCGCTCACCGCGAACCGTCCGCCCGCAGCCGCCCTTCATCCAGATCGATGAACTCAAACATCGTCTGCACCGTGCCCGGCGGCAGGCCGATCTCGACCAGGCGCCGCGTCACAAACGCCGTCCCCGCATCGCGCCAGCCGCGTTTGGTCAGGAAGGCATTCCACACTTCGATCTCCTGTCCGTCCGGCTGCCGGCCATGGGCAAACGCCCACGCGAGCAACGCCTCATCGCTCCCGCCCTTGAGCGTCTCCGCTGCGAGCGCCGCGTAGTCGATCTGGAGGAAAAGGCAGCAGCGCCAGTCAAAGCTGCCCTGCACCATCCCGCGCTCCGCCTGCCAGCCCTCGGGCAGTTGGCCCGCCGCCGCGAGCCGGATCTTATCCAGCATCCGGCCGAAATAGACGAGACCGCCGACCTGCTCGGCAGGGCTGCGCAGTCCGGGAATGAGCGTGGGATAGGGAAGGGCCATGCCTCGATCAAAACGAGAAGAAGTAGGTCGGCCTACTTGTAACTTGGATCACCAAAACTCCCCCAATCAGAATATCCGTTTGCTATCATACGGTTCATTGGCTTCGGGAAACGCGTCAATAGCAGTTCAAAAGTCTGCGGCTCGATCTCTCCTTCGCTTGCTGAAAGCCAGTGTGCTGCATAAATATCGAAGTCGGGCGCTGAGGGATTGCGATGAAAATGTGCTTCGATGAGCATCAGATAGCCTTCTGCTCTTGCTTCAGGCGTCTCTGCTCCATTTATGAGTCCATATGCCGATTCTTTGAATTCTTCTCGATCTGGATATTGCATAGCGTGTTATAGGAGTAGCGTTGTATAAGACTTCATTCGTGAATCAGCGCCTTGTAAATATCGCTTTGAAGTTGAGGCACGCGCACAACTAAAAACTCCAACGCGAATACTTCATCGACTGAAAATGACATTTCATTGACGCGGAATGTCTTGTCCACATTGTAACCAAAAGTATTCGCGCCGATAGCTCCAAAGTCTAACGCCTGATCCGTGTTCAACGCGAGCCGAGCGCGATAGCGGGCTATCTGCTGGGATATGGCGACAGCATGCGAGGAGGGGAAGGAAAGTGTAAAAACTTGTTGATGCCCTGGATGCCTTTCCAGACCAACGCGAGTCTCAAAATCCAAAAACTGAACTTGATTGTCGGTGAGGCCATGTCCTCCTTGTTTTTGTATGAATTTCGCTGTCAAAGCATCCTTGAGCTGTCCTTCTCGTGTGAGTGCCATGCCGCCGATGGGAAACCACTCACCGGGTGTAACGTAAGATAGTGATACCGCAGCTGTAATCGGATCAGAAAATGTCAATCGCCATGCTTTCGTATTCGCAGGTGAAAGAGTGAACTTCGAGAGTATAGATTTCAGTTCTTTGGCTGGAAGCTGCGCAGCCGCTTCGCGCAGCTTCTTCTGTGCGGCAAGAAACTCCGCGTCAGCCTTCTTCCGGGTGGCGGCTTCCGCCGCTGCGTCGTAACCCAAAATTAGTTGAGTCTCTGTGGGTATCTTAGCCCAAGTGATATTGCCGATGCCGGAATCGTGAGTAACTGAAATGCCGGCTGCGGTCTTCTGCGTGATGATGACATCGTGGTATTCTTCGCCATCAGTGGTCTTGAGATTGCCCAGCTTGAATGGAAGCTCGATTGGAGTAGCCGCGTACGAGGTGAGGATGACGAGGAATATAGCTATAACGATAGATTTCATAGATGTAATCTTGAGGCTTTACCTTGAATTAGGCGAATGAGGCAGGGAGGAACGTGGAAATCGTCGCACGTCCGCGAGGACGATCTCAAACACGGGCTTTGCGACGTTCGGCCAGGTATTCTTTCAGCGGTCGAAAAGAGGGCGGTTTGGTGCGTGCCTCTTTCATGCGCTGGGCTACTCGGCTGCCTTGGCCTGCTCGAACAAGCTGTCCACCGTTTCTCCGGCGAAGAGTTGGTCGCGCGTTTTAACGTAGTCGCCGGCACCGACGTGGAGTGTGGCGAGCAGGCGCGCGACTTTGGAAACTGGCATTTTTTCCAAGAGGATGGAGGTGGCTTCCTCGATAGTGGTGAGTTCGTTTTCGACGGTGATGCTCATGGCTGGTCTTGGATGGAGATGAAGCTGTAGGCGTCTGAACGGTGAGCGGCCCAACGTATCGTTTAATCAGGAGGTCGTCACAAGTAAGGATCACGCCGCCGCCGATTGCAGCGGGCGGACGCTGAGGATTTCACCGGCGTTCAGCGGTTCGATCTGCGATTCGCGGACGGTGATGATAGCTACGGTCTCGCCGGTGGCGGTGAAGACTTCCAAACTATACCCAGGCTCCTGTTCCGGGCGACCGGCGTGGAACTCGACGATGGTGGCGACGTCGCCGCGGCGGAGACGGTGCGCGGGCAGGTCGGTGGCGAGGGCGACTCGGGCGTAGAGTTCGTATTTCATCGGTGTGCCGGGTAGAGGGTGATGAGTAATGAAGGCCACTCCTTTGCTCCCCCGGCGCCGACTTATTTCCGCAGGAAAACGAACGCGCCTTTCTTATTCCCCACGAGCACGTCGGGCTTGCCGTCGCCGTTGATGTCGCCGGCGGTGACTTGCGTGCCGACGCCGGAGTCATCGTCGATGAGATGGGCGGTGTAGCTGGCCTTGCCGCCGTCGCGTTTCAACTCGAACCAATACAGTACCGCCGACGAATTCGCGTCCTGGTCGCCGCCGGGGCCGTGCGCCCAAAAGCGTTTGCCAGTGACGATGTCGAGGAGGCCGTCGCCGTTCATGTCGCGGAGGTCGATGGCGTGCGGTTGGGAAAATTTCACGCCCTGCGGATTCTCCTCCGGCTTGCTGCCGACGATGAGGTGCTTCGTCCAGCCCTGCGCGCCGCCGCTGCCGAACTGCGCCTCGTGCTTCACCCACACGGGATCGCCGTCGAGCGCTTTCGGCTGCTCCCACCAGCCGCCGGCTTCGAGCAGGTCGGGCTTGCCGTCGCCGTTCACGTCGCCCACGCCAATGCCATGGGTGAAGCGCTGCCAGCCGCCTTTCGGCGAGACGGGATGCCACGCCCACTTGGCGTTCGGGTTCTTCGGGTCGGGCTGCGCGTAGCCGAAGAAGCCGCCGGAATTGCAAACCAGCACGGGCTGTTTCGTGCCGAGCAGATCGGTGAACATCGGCGATTCGTTATCGACGATATCGAACGCGACGTGCTTCTCCCACGGCGTCTCCGCGCCCTTCGGGTTCTCATACCAGAACGCCGCAGCGCCCGGAAAGCCGATGACCAGGATGTCCGCCCAGCCGTCGCCGTTGAAGTCGGCGGTGTAGGCGATGAAGTTGTCCGAGTAGTCGTTCTCGTTGCCGAGCGCGCCTTTGAAACCCGCGAACTCGACCTCCTCACCCGCGGCGTTCTTGCTCTTCGATTTTTTGGCGTCGGGATAAAAGGTGTGCCGCGTTTTGAAGTCCGGCCCGGCGAACCAGTACGGCCCGTAGCAGATGTCCATTTTGCCGTCCTTGTTGAAATCGCCGAACGCCGCGCCCTCCGCCCAGAATTCATTCGTGAGCTGCATTTTCGTGAACTCGCCCGACGGCACCGGATCGGCGGCGTGCGCGGCAGCGGCGGTGAAAAAGGCGAGCGGGAGGAGGAGGGCGATGGTTTTCATGGTGGAGGGTTGGGTTTGGGAGAGGGCGCTTTGTGTCACGCGCCGCGCCGCGTGACAAGCGCCGTGCGACTGCGCTACTTCCGCGCCTCCGGCGTCACCGTCACTTCCACACGCTGCCCCTCGCGCTCGACGGTCACTTTCACCGCCGTGCCGATCTTCACCGCGTCGAGCGCGTAGGTGTAGTCGTAGATGTTCGCGATCTTCTGCCCGCCGAATTCCACGATCACATCGCCGCCCTTGAGCCCGCCTTTCTCCGCCGGGCTGCCCGCGCGCACGCCGCTGAGCTTCACGCCTTTCACCTCGGTGGAATAATCCGGGATCGAGCCGAGATACGCGCGCAGCGTTTCGCGGGAACCCGCGCCCGCATCGCTCCGCTCCACGCGTGCGAAGTCGGGCCGCTCCGGCGCGTTCGCGAGATCGAGCACGATCTGCTGCGCGAATTTCGCGATCCGCTCCAGGCCGTCAAAGTTCAGTTTGTCCGCAGTGTCCGTCGGGCGGTGGTAGTCCTCGTGCGAGCCGGTGAAAAAATTCAGCACCGGGATGCGCTTGGGATAAAGGCTCGTCGTGTCCGTGGGCAGGTAAGGATCGTCCTGCAAAGTGAGCGCGAAACCCGCGGCGACGTTGCGCTTTTCCAACTCGCGCCGCCACCATTTCGAGGAGCCTACGCCCTGCACCGTCAGCTTGTTTTCCCGCAGCCGCCCGACCATGTCGAAGTTCACGTAAGCCGCGATCTTCGCCAGCGGCACCGGCGGCTTTTCACAAAACGCCACGCTCCCGAGCAGCCCCATTTCCTCCCCCGACCACAGCGCGAAAATCACGCCGCGCTGCAAAGTCACGCGCTCCGTTTCGCGCCGCTGCGCGAGTGCGGCGGCCAGTTCCAGCACCGCCGCCGTGCCGCTCGCATTGTCATCCGCGCCGGGATGCACCTGCCCCTCCTCCCCGGCTCGCGCCATCGACGAGCCTGCGCCACCGCGCCCGAGATGATCGTAGTGCGCGCCGACGAGGATGTATTCGTCCGTGCCCACCGGCGGAATCATCGCGACCACATTGCGGTCGGATTTTTTGATGTGCTCGATCCCGCACGCGAGCTTCACCCGGACTTTGGGCAAGACGAACGCGCCTTCCGCATGCGGATTTTCCGTGTCGAGCGCGGTCTGGAGTTCTTTCAGATTTTTCCCGCCCGCCGCCAGCATCGCCTCCGCCGCCACACCGCTGATTGACGCCGCGATGATCCCACTGCCCGAGTTGCTTCCGTCATTCGTCAGCGCGAGCAACTCGCCCGCGTTCGGTGAATTCGGCCCCGTCACTACGAGCACCGCTTTCGCCCCGCGCTCTCGCGCCATCATCGCCTTGTAGCGCAGGCCGGCGTAGCGGTTGAGCTGCGCGCGGCGCGGCGCATCCACGCCCTCCGGCACGTAGCGCAGGAGCAGCACGATTTTGTCCTTCACGTCCAGCCCCTCGTAGCTGTTGTAGCGCGCGTTTTTTCCATCATCGGGAACGCTCAATCCATAGCCCGCAAAGACGACCTCGCCCTCCGCTTCGCCGTTGTCGGAAAAAGCGAGTGGGCGGAAATCCTTGTCCAGCCCTTGATTCGCAGCCGATGGCGCGATGATTTCAAGGCGGCACTTTTCCGGCAGCACGCGCTCGCCGGAGGTGAACTCGAACGGCGCGAAAAATCCGTCTCCAAACGCCTTGAGCCCGACGTTTTTGAAATAGTCCGCAAGCCACTCCGCCGCAGCCTTCGCGCCCTCGGTCCCGGTCGCCCGGCCCTCGCGGTCGGGGGCGGCAAGCCAGGCGGTTTCGAGTTTCAAGTCCGTGGCGCGAATCTCGGGCGAGAGCGGGAGCGAGCCGGTGTTCGGCGGCACGTTTTCAGCGGACGGGGCGTCCGCGCCACGCGGCGGAGCCTGCGCGAGCGCGGTGAGCGCGGCGGCGTCATTCCAGTCGGCGAGAAAAAGCTGCGACTTGCCGTCGGCGGTGCGCCCGCTGGTCCAGCAGAGTTTTTTTCCGTCGGGCGAAAAGACGGGCAGGCCGTCGAAGCCGGGCGTGAAAGTCACGCGCACCGGCGCGCGTTCGCCCGCCGCGTCCACGATGAACAGCTCGAAGTTTTCAAAGCCGAGTTTGTTCGAGGTGAAGATGAGATATTTTCCGCTCGGATGAAAATATGGAGCCCATGACATCGCCTTGAAATCCGTCACGCGCCGCTTGTCGCTGCCATCGGTTTTCATCGTCCACACGTCGGCGATCATCCCGCTCTCATCGAAGTGCCGCCACACGATGCGCTGGCCGTCGGGCGTGAAAAATGGGCCGCCGTCGTAGCCGGGCGACTCGGTCAGCCGGCGCACGTCGGAGCCGTCGGCGGCCATCGTGTAGATGTCGCCGAACCACGCGGGATCCTTGTCGTAGCGGGCCTTCGCGTCGGGCGGCAGATTTTCCAGAGGGAAGGCGGCGCGCAGCGAGCAGAAGACGATTTGCTTCCCATCCGGCGAGAACGCGCCCTCCGCATCGTAGCCTGGCGCGTGCGTGAGATTCACGGGCTGCGTGCCGTCCTGGTTGCACGAGTAGATGTCCATCGCCGCGTCGTAATCCCACGCGTAGCGCCGCTGCTTTCCGCTCGCGCGGAAATCGAGTTCGGCCGTTTGCTTCACCGCGCTTTCGGGATCGGCGTGCGTGGAGGCAAAGATCACGCGGCCCGTACCGGGCTGGAAAAATCCGCACGTCGTCTTGCCCATGCCCGGCGAGACGCGCGCCGTTTCGCCCGAGAGCAGGTCGAGCAGATACATTTGATAGAGCGGATTTCCTTGCTCCCGCTCGCTTTGGAAAATCAGCAGGTTTCCGTCCGGGTGAAAGTAGCCCTCGCCGCTGCGTTTCCCTTCGTAAATGAGCTGACGCGTGTTTGTGATGAAGCGGGCTTCATTCGCGGCGTCGTCGGCAGATACCACGGCGGTAAAAAGTGCGAGGGCGAGAAAATGGCGGAGTGGCGAAAGCATGGGGCGTTGGAAGTGGGATGTTGGACGTACATCTTCAATTCGCAATTCGGCGCTCCATTTGGTTTTGCGTGCGGTGGCGGTGTTCCGGGGAGCGCACGCGTCCCGCGTGCTGGTCGTGTCGTCCCGACACGACGAACTTCCCACGGCGCGTGGCGTGACTGAACGCGCATTCTGGATTTCATGCGCGAGGAAGTCCGCGAAGGCGGGACGCCTTCGCCAGCACGCGGGACGTGCGCGCTCCCCGGAGCCTCACTTCTCCGCGTCGGACAATTTGGTAAGCGCCGCGAGGGCATCGTCGCCGGGGATTCTTTGCGGGAGCAGGGCGAAGAGCGAGGGCTGCCACGGATCGAGACGCACGGCGAGGCGGTCGGACTGGCCGAGATATTTGCCCGAGCGCAGGTCGTAGATGTGCGCGGGCGCGGCGAGCCTGACCGCGATGTCAGCAGGGATTTCGAGCGGTTTGTTGCCGCCGGTTTGTTTCAAATCCTCGCCCATCTGGTAATCAACGCCGCGCTCGAAAGCGACGAGCCGGGCGGCACCGAGCTTGTAGCGGTAGATGCGCGTGCGGGATTCCAGTGGCGCAGTCACCGGGAGATCAAATTGACTCAGTTGTCCGGCGATCCACTTCGGCCACTCGAACGACGGATTGGCGGCAAGCCGCGCACCGGTATAGGTGGCGATGTCGCCTTCCATTTGCTGCGAGCGGGGTGGCTTCAGCGCCGAAATCGCAAATGACCGCTGCTCTGAAAGCGCTAGCGGAACCAGCGGGCGCAAGGCGCTTGCGGCGCTCAGCCTGCCCTGCGCGTTGAATACCCCCGGCACACCGTCGCCGAGCACCACGTTCATGCCTTTCATCGTATCGGCGAACTCGCGTGTGGCGCTCAGCTCTTTGTCCGAAAGCGCGTAGGACTGCGGCAAAATGAAGGTGTGAACCTGACGCAGGGCCCCATTTTCCACCTGTGCCGAGGAGACAAAACGCGGCGAGTATCCGAGATCTTGTAACGCCTTCAGCCACGCGTTGCGCACTTTCAGCATGCGGTTGTGCGCGGCTTCGTAGCTGGAAAACCGGCGCAGCCACGTTGAACCGTCCTCACAGGATTCGAGCAGCCAATCCACTTGAATGCTCGCCTGCGAGTAGTGGATCGCGACAGGGTCGTATTCGCGTTCGGCCCGCAGGAAGACATGCGCGAGCGGCGATTGCATTTCTTGCAAAACCGGCGCGAGCGCCGCGGCGCGCGGGGTGAGGGCGTAGTCGTCGCTTTTCCAATCAATGCAGTCCTCGCTCCACCAAATGATGCAGCCGCGGTCGCCTTCGAGGAGGAGGTGCCAGAGGCGGCGGCGGGCGGCATTCGCGTCCTGCTCGCCGACGGTGGTGAGGAGGGGTTTGCCGGGCATGAAGGAGCCGAGGATTTCGCGGGCGTTGCCGATGTCGTAGGGCTCGACCCAGTCGAGCACGCGCGAAAGTTTCCACAGATCGTAGCCGCCAAAAGCGGAGGGCATTTGCGTGCCCTCGATGCCGACGGGCGTCCGCGGATCAAGCTCCCGTGCGGCTGCGCGGATGTCGCCGAGCGCGGAGGCGAGCGAGGAATCCATGTAGCTGCGGTGGTCGCACCAGGGCGCAAGATTCCACGCGGTCGGTTTTTTGCGCGCTTCGGCAGGATCGAATTTCAGCGCCTGCACAGCCTGCCAGTCGGGTTTGCCGCGGGGGATGGCGTCGCCGCTGGCCATGCGGTTTTTAATCTGGTCGGTGGTGAAGGGTTTCACGTCGTCCCATGTCGCGAAGTTCGTCTCCCATTCCGTGTTGAGCGCGGCGAGGTCGAGGTACTGCGCTTTCAGCCAGACGCGGAAACCGGCGAGCGCGGTAGGTGAGAAGTCGTAGTCGAAAGGGTTCGCCGACATCGTCGTCGAAAGTTCGTCGCGGATGTCGTAGGCGAGCGGCTGGTGCGGGGCGTTGAGTTTGACGAGGCGCTGCATTTCGCCCCGCGCCCACGCGCGCCATTGGGGGTCGTCGAGGCTGTAATCACGCACCAGCCCGCTTTCGTCGCGCGGGGTCTTCCACGCGGTCACCATTTTGTCCCAATCGGTAACCTTGGAACTGAATTTCAAGCACAGCCCTTTGTTGACCATGTTCTCAACGTAGTAGGGCATCTTCGCATCGAGCAGGGCGGGCGATGGTGCGTCGTGATGCACCATCGCGGCGTTGATCCCCATCTCGCGCAGGCGCTGGAAAAAGAGCGGGAGTTTGTCCGGCTTTTTATACGCCGAGTCGCCGATCCACATGATCGTGCGGTAGTCCGTCCACGGGCGCGGTGCGGTGTTTTCAGCCGCGCCGAGCTGGTGGAAAAAAACCGCGCTGACGGCCAGAAACCCAACCGCCGCGCGAGAGGCGCAGCGGCGAAAAAGCTTCATCGGGAAAACCGGGATGTTGGCCCGGCCGCCCTACCAATTTTTGACCCAGGCATTCGTCACATCCCCGGTCGCGCTGGTGCCGGGAGCAGCGGTCTTGCCGCCGGTACTCCACAGGTCATAGGTGGGATTGAAACCCTTCCCGCCCGTGCGCGGCGCGGTCGCATCGGTGGCG
>JAYVNN010000384.1:0-3459 GCA_043758435.1 Chthoniobacter sp. | reverse complement strand
AAAAAAACCGGCAAGACCGCGTGGGAGACGCCGCGCTCCGTGGATTACAAAGACCTCAAGGACGGCAAGCCCGAGGCCGACGGCGACTGGCGCAAAGCTTTCTCCACGCCGCACGTCGCGGAGGTCGGCGGGCAGCCGGTGCTTTTTTCCAGCGGTGCCAAGGCGCACTACGCCTACGAGCCGCGCACGGGAAAGGAGATCTGGCGCTTCGAGGAACGCGAGAGCCACAGCGCCGCGGCGCGTCCGGTGGTCGGGCTGGGGATGATTTTCCTCGCCACAGGTTTTGGCAAAGGCGGGCTGCTCGCGGTGAAGCTCGGCGGGCACGGTTTGCTCGGCGAGGACAGCGTGGCGTGGCGGCTAAAAAAGACGGTGCCAAACAAGCCGAGCGTCACGCTCGTGGGCGATTTGCTGTTCGCGGTGAATGACGGCGGCATCGCGGTGTGCCTCGATGCGAAGACCGGCGAAGTGCTGTGGAGCGAGCGCATCGGCGGGAACTACAGCGCGAGTCCGCTCTACGCGGACGGGCGGATTTACGCGGGGAATGAGGAGGGGAAAGTGGTCGTCTTCGCGGCGGAGCGCACGTTCAAGAAGATCGCGGAAAATCAGTTCGACGCGGGTTTCATGGCATCGCCCGCGGTCGCGGGAAAGGCGCTGATTTTGCGGAGCAAGACGCATCTCTACCGGATCGAGGAGTGACAGCGGTGCGTCAAAAAAACCTGTCATTCTGAGCGGAGTTCCCGGCGGGCGCAGGCGGGCGGGAACGCAGTCGAAGAATCTCCAATATCCCGCGGGCGGAGGCGGCGGGGCGAGGCGTGCGTTTTCTCCCACCGCCTCCGCCCGCGGGATATTGGAGATCCTTCGACTCCGCTGCGCAAAGCCTCCGCTCCACTCAGGATGACAGGTTGATGGGGAGTGCGCGCGGAGCGCGCCGAAGTTCTTGAAGTGCGGCGCGGTGGCGTGCGAAGACACGGGCCGTGCGTGCGCACGAAAAAATATGACTGAGGGAAAAACTTCGCCGGATTACGTCGGCATCGGCTTTGAAAAAATTGATCGCGACCTCCGGTTTCTCATCGAGTGCCTCGGGGAAGTGCTGCGCGAGCTGGGCAACGAGGAACTCGCGGCGCAACTGCCGTGGTTCGGGCCGCCGGCGGAGACAGGCGATGTGGCGGCGCTGCCGCCGCAGCTCGGGCTGGTTTATTCCATCGCGTTTCAACTGCTCAACATGGTCGAGGAAAACGCCGCCGCGAGCATGCGCGTGCTGCGCGAAGTGAGCGAAGGACTGACCGCGGAGCGCGGGCTGTGGGGCGAGCAGTTGGCGAAGCTGAAGCAAGGCGGCGTGACGGAAAAGGTGATCGCCGAGACGCTGGGCAAGGTGCGCGTCGAGCCGGTGCTGACCGCGCACCCGACCGAAGCGAAGCGGCTCGCCGTGCTCGATCAGCATCGCTCGCTTTTCGCGCTGCTCACGGCGCGCGAGCGGGAAAACCTCACGCCGACGGAGCGCGAGTCCATCCGCGACAAGACGAAGGCGACGCTCGAACGGCTTTGGCGCACCGGCGAAATCCTCCTCGAAAAACCGACGCTCAACGATGAGCGGCGCAACATCATGAATTATCTGCGCGAGGTTTTTCCCGCGGTGCTGCCGGAGATCGACGCACGGCTGCGGCACGCGTGGACGGCCTCGGGCTTCGATCCCGAAACGCTGCGCCACGCGGCGAATCTGCCGCTCATCCGCTTTGGCAACTGGGTCGGCGGCGACCGCGACGGACACCCCGGCGTGACCGATGCGATCACCGCGGAAACGCTCGAACGGCTGCGCGCGAATGCGCTCGTGGTGCTGCACCGGCAGCTCACGGCGCTCGCGGAAAAGCTGAGCCTCTCCTCGTGGATGCAGCCGCCGCCGGCCACGCTCGTGGACGCGCGCAACAAACTCGCGGCGGACATGGGCCCGACGGCGGCGGCGATTCTTTCCACGAACACCGGCGAACCGTGGCGGCAGTACGTGGAGCTGATGACCGCGCGGCTGCCGGTGGAAATCGCCGCGCATCAACTGGCGCAGGTGCGCGAGGGCGGCGGGCGCTATCAGTTTGCCACGGAACTCGCGGAGGACCTGCGCGTGCTGCACACCTCGCTGTGCGAAATCGGCGCGCGGCGGCTGGCGGAATCCGATGTGCGCCCGGTGCGGCGCATCCTGCAGGTGTTCGGCTTTCATCTCGCGCAGCTCGATATCCGGCAGAACTCGGTTTTCCACGCAAAGGCGTTTGCGCAGTTGATGACCGCGGCGGGCATTGACGGCAGCCAGTGGGAGGAATGGAGCGAGGTCGAGCGGCTGCGCTTTTTGGAAAAGGAACTGCGCTCCCCGCGCCCGTTCCTGCACCCATCGGCCTCGGCGGGCAGCGAGGCGGATACGGTGCTGGGCTGTTTCCGCGTGCTCGCAGCGCACATCAGACGGTGCGGCGCGGATGGCATTGGCGCGCTGATCGTGAGCATGACGCGGCGGCTTTCGGATTTGCTGATCGTGTACGTGCTGGCGCGCGAGGCGGGGCTGACGCGGCAGTTGCCGGAGGGGCTGGTGTGCGTGCTGCCGGTGGTGCCGCTGTTTGAAACGCTCGACGACCTCGAAGCTGCGCCGTCGATTTTGCAGTCGTTTTTGGAAAATCCGATGACGCGGCGCTCGCTCGATTTCGGCGCTTGGAATTGGGGCCGCGAAAAGCTGCCGCTCACGCAGCAGGTCATGGTGGGGTACAGCGACAGCAACAAGGACTCGGGCATTTTCGCGAGTCAGTGGGGTTTGCAAAAAGCGCAGTCGCGGCTCGCGCAGCTCGGGCGCGATGCGGGCGTGCGCATCCGTTTTTTCCACGGACGCGGCGGCACGGTGAGCCGAGGCGCGGGGCCGACGAACCGCTTCCTCGAGGCACTGCCGGACGGCTCACTCGGCGGCGACATCCGGCTCACGGAGCAGGGTGAAACCATCGCGCAGAAGTTCGGCAACTTCGCGACGGCGGCCTACAATCTCGAACTGCTTATCGCCGGCGTGACGGCGACGGCCATCCGCCACGAGCACAGCGCGCCGGCTCTGCACCCGCTGGCACCTTTGCTGGAGCGGCTCGCGGCGGCGAGCCAGCGCGGCTACCGGCGGCTGATTGAGACCGAGGGCTTCCTCGCGTTTTACCGTCAGGCGACGCCGATCGACGCGCTGGAGCACAGCAGTATCGGCTCGCGTCCGTCGCGCCGCACGGGCCAGCCGAGCCTCGCGGATTTGCGCGCGATTCCGTGGGTTTTCAGTTGGAGCCAGGCGCGGTTTTATGTGCCGGGGTGGTTCGGCGCGGGCTCGGGGCTGAGCGCGTTGAGCGCGGAAGAGCTGGCGGAAATCCGCGGGCACATTCGGACGTGGCCGTTCCTGCATTACGTGCTGACCAACATCGAATCGAGCATCGCCAGCACCGACCCCGAGCTGATGCA
>JAYVNN010000383.1:0-10744 GCA_043758435.1 Chthoniobacter sp. | reverse complement strand
GACTGGCAGGACGTGCCGCACGGCACCGTGCATCAGCACGGCTACGCGTCGAAGGCGCTCGGCCGCCCGCGCGAGCTGTGGGTCTATACGCCGCCGGGCTACGAGCGCGACGGGGAGAAAATGTATCCGCTGCTCGTGCTCCAGCACGGCTCCGGCGACAACCAGCGCACCTGGGTCGAGCACGGCAAAGCGCATTGGATTTTCGACAACCTCATCGCGCAGGGCAAGGCGCAGCCCATGGTCGTGCTCATGCTCGACGGCCATCCGCTCGGCACGCCAGCGCGCGGAGACGAGGCGAAGCGCGGCGCCGCGATGGACGCTTTCCAGCGCGAGCTTTTCGACGACGCGCTGCCGCTCACCGAGGCGCTCTACCGCGTGGAAAAAGACGCCGCGCACCGGGCCATTGCCGGGCTGATCATGGGCGGCGGGCAGGCACTCACCGCCGGCCTCAGCCACCTCGACCGTTTCGCGTGGATCGGAGCGTTTAGCGCCGCGCCAGCTTCGTCCGACATCGTGCAAAAACTCGCCGCCGACGCGGCGGGACTGCGCCTGCTTTGGATCGCCGTCGGCAAGGATGACTTCCTGCGCCAGCGCAACGAGGAGTTCATCGCCGTGCTGAAAGACAAGGGCATCCGCCACACCTGGCAGCTCACCGACGGCGACCACTCGTGGCCCGTCTGGCGGCGCTACCTCGCGGAGTTCGCCCCACTGCTTTTCACCGACGCGAAGTAGCTACGCGTGCTCGCCGGCGAGGACATCGTGCGCCTTGAGCGGGATGGGGAATGGTTCCAGTGGCATCGGGTCGTGGTGGTCGAGGTATTCGGTGCAGATGCGGAAGAACTCCGCGCGGGTCATCGCGCGGCGGATGGCGTGGAGGAAGGTGCCGGTCGGCTCCACGCCGAGACCGATGAAGTTGAGGTATTTTTTCATCTTCTGCACCTGCGAGACTTCGGCGAAGCCGGGCGTGCAGACGGCTTCGTAGAGCGCGTGGATGTAGCCGAGCACGTCGCGGCCGCAGGGCCGGAAGATCGCTTCGCCGCGGCGGTGCTCGCGGATTTGGCGGAAGATCCATGGATTGCGGATCGCGCCGCGTCCGATCATCAGCCCGCGTGCGCCGGTAAGCGCGAGCACCTCGGCGGCTTTCGGTGCGGAAGAGACGTTCCCGTTTGCCAAAACCGGACACGGCATCGCGGCCACGGCGCGCGCGATGAAATCGTAATGCACCGCGCTGCGATACATCTCCTGCACCGTGCGTCCGTGGACGGTGAGCAGGTCGAGCGAGTGCTTGGCGAAAATGGCGAGCAGCTCGTCGAAGCCCGCCGAATCCTCGAAGCCGAGGCGCGTCTTGACCGTGAAGGGAATCCGCAGCGCCTCGCGGAGCGCGCCGAGGATCGCATCGATGCGCTGCGGATCGCGGAGCAGGCCGCCGCCGGCGCATTTGCGGTACACGATGGGCACCGGGCAGCCGAGGTTCAGATCCACCGCCGCCACCGGCAGCTCCTGCAACTCGCGCGCGGCGCGGACGAGGGCGCCGATGTCATTGCCCATCATCTGCGCCACCACGGGCCGCCCCGTGGGATTTTCGGTGATCGACGAGAGGATGGCGGGATCGAGCCGCGAGTCGGGATGCACGCGAAAGTATTCCGTGACGTAAAGGTCCGCGCCGCCGTACGCGGTCATCAGTTTCCAAAACGCGAGGTCGGTCACGTCCTGCATCGGCGCGAGGGCGAGCAGCGGCTCGGGGCCGCGGAGCAGCGTGGTCAGGGAAATGTGCGAGTCCAAAATGGGCGGCGAACTTTCCGCGGATGCGGCCAGCAGGCCAGTGTTTTTCGTCACGCTCCCGGCTGCATGCAATGCTCTTGCCGCGCTCCGCCGGTTTCCTATTGTCCGCGGGATGAAAGCCCACGCCCTTTCCCTGCTGACGCTGCTCGCGCTGACGCTGCCTTCCTTCGCGCAGGGCAAGCTGCGGGTGTCGAGCTTTTCGACGATCCTGACGGAGATCGCGCAGCAGGTGGGCGGAGAGCGCGTGGCGGTGACGGGGCATGTGAAGCCGGGCGTGGATCCGCATGAATACGAACCGAAGCCGGCGGATTTGAAGGCGGTCGGCGAGGCGGATGTGATCCTGCTTTCGGCGATGCACATGGAGGGCTACGTGGGAAAACTGAAGGAAAGCACGGGGACGAAGGGCGTGCTCGTGGAGGTGGGCGAGGGCTGCAAGCCGCTCCGGATGAAGGCGGAGAATGACCCGAACAAGATCGTGGACGATCCGCACTGGTGGCACAGCATCACGAATATGGGCAAGGCGGTGAAGGTCGTGCGCGATGCTTTCATCAAGGCCAGTCCGGCGGACGCGGCGCTCTTTACCGACAATGCGGCGAAGTACCTGGCGAAGCTCGGCGCGCTGCAAAAATGGGTGAAGACGGAGCTGACCAAGCTGCCGCTCGATCAGCGGAAACTCGTCACGTCGCACGATGCGTTTCAGTATTTTGCGAAGGAGAATGGGTTCACGATTTACGCCATCGAGGGGCTGTCGAGCGCGGATCAGCCGTCGTCGAAAAAAGTCGCGGACATCATTGCGACGATCAAAAAGCAGGGCGTGAAGGCGATTTTTCCGGAGAAGATCGAGAACCCGAAAGTGCTCAAGGAAATCACGAAAGAGAGTGGCGCGAAACTGGGTGGGGAACTGCATGCGGACGGGTTGGGCGAGGGTGACGCGGCGACTTACGAGGGGATGTACCGGCACAACGTCGAAACGATCGTGAAGGCGCTCCAGTAAATGCGCGGCTCCCCACTGCTGCGGGCGCTGCTCGCTTTTCTCGCGATCCTCGCGCTCGGCTGGCCGCTGCGGCAGTTGACGCAGGCGGGCGATGCGCCGCGCGCTGAGCCGAAGGCGGTGGCGGTGGAGGCGAAGGAAGTCGGTTTGAAGCTGGCGTTCACGCTCGTGCCGAAGTCGGTGAAGGTGCTGCATCTCGGGAAGGAAGTGTGGAGCGAAACCGCGCCGGCGGCGGAGATGGAGCGCGGGCTGAAGCTCGCCTACCCCGACGCGGGGATTGAGTTGCAGTTTCAAATCGAATGGCCCGCCGGTGCGCCGCTCGCGGCAATGCGTGCGGTGCTGACCGATCCGGCCGGCGAGGCCCATGAACACAGCATCTGGGGGCAGGGGAGCACGGAAGAAGTAGTGACTTTCCCATGACCCTGCGCGCCTCTCTCAGCACCACGCACGGGCTCGCGGTGAGCGATCTCACGGTGAGCTACAACCGCATTCCGGCGTTGCATCACATCGCGTTTGAAGTCGGCTGCGGGCAGTGCGTGGCGCTGCTCGGGCCGAACGGCGCGGGCAAATCGACCTTGCTCAAGGCGCTCGCCGGCTTGCTCCCGCGCGAGACGGGGCGCATCGCGTTTCACGGGCACGAGGTGCAGGGCGCGACGCAGGATTTCGCCTACCTGCCGCAGCGCGAGGCGATTGACTGGGACTTTCCCACGACCGTGCGCGGGCTGGTGGAAATGGGCCGCTACCTGCGCGTGGGTTGGTGGCGCAGCTATGGGAGCGAGGATGACAAGGCGGTGGACGAAGCCATCGCCGCTATGCAGCTCGCGCCGCTCGCGCAGCGGCAGATCAGCGCGCTTTCCGGCGGGCAGCAGCAGCGCGCTTTCCTCGCCCGCGCGCTGGCGCAGCAGGCGCATGTCTTCCTGCTCGATGAGCCTTTCACCGGTCTCGACAAACCGACGCAGGACAATCTCAAGCAGCTCCTCCGCGGGCTGCGCGACCAGGGGAAACTCATCATCGCCTCGCACCACGACCTCGCGAGCGTGCGGGAGCTTTTCGACCAGGCGATCCTCCTCAATGGCGAACTCATCGCCGCCGGCAGCATCGGTGAAGTTTTCACCGACGCGCAGCTCCGCAAGACCTACGACACGCCGACCTTTGCCGGACCCGCGCCGCATCATCACCATCACCACGACCACGACTGATGGACTGGCTCACCGAACCTTTTCAGCACGAATTCATGCGCCGCGTTTTTGTCGGCGGCGCGCTCATCGGCTTCACCGGTGGCTTCCTCGGCGCGTTCATCGTGCTGCGGCGGCTGGCGCTGATGGCGGACTCGCTTTCGCACTCGCTGCTGCCGGGGCTGGCCGTGGGGTTCATGATTTTCGGGCTCGCACCGATGGGGTTGTTCTTCGGCGCGCTCGTCGCGGCGCTCATCGTGGCGGTGGGCGCGCAGCTCATCGCGCGCAGCTCGCGGCTGAAGGAGGACACCGCGCTTGGCGTCCTCTACACAGTCGCGTTTTCGCTCGGCGTCGTGCTCATCAGCTTTGTGAAAGTGCGCGTCTCACTGGTGCATTATCTTTTCGGAAACATCCTCGGCCTTTCCAATACCGACCTGTGGATGATCTGGGGCATCAGCCTCGTCGTCGTCCCGCTGCTCGCCGCTCTCCAGCGCCCGCTGCTGCTCACGCTGTTCGATCCCACGGTCGCGGCGAGCCAAGGCATCCGCGTGAACCTGCTCAACTTCGTGCTGATGATCGCGCTCGTGCTCACGATGATCGCGTCGCTGCAAGCCATCGGCGTCATCATGCTCCTCGGTCTGCTCATCGCGCCCGCGGCTACGGTTTATCTGCTGTGCGATTCGTATCCGGCGATGCTGTGGGGTGGGGGACTCATCGGCATGTTTGGCTCCTGCACCGGCCTGCTCGTTTCCTACCGGCTCAACCTCCCGTCTGGCGCGTGCATCGTCCTCGTGCTCGGGCTGATTTTTTTCGCCGCCTACCTTTTCAGCCCGCGCTACGGCTTGTTCCGCAAGCTGCGAAAGGCGCGGCATTTTCACGAGGACAGTCTCGCGCGGTGGGAAAAGTACGACGGGAAAAAATTGTAGTCGCGCGGCTGCTCGCGCGCTGTAGGGGAAGCTGACAGCTTCCCCTACAGCGCGCGGAGCTTCAGCGCCACGCGGTTCGGCCGACTGCGCTACTTCAACGAAAAGCGATGCACCGTGGTGCTGCGGTAGGTCTGGCCGGGGAGCAGGACGGTGGTGGGGAAATCGGGATGGTTCGGCGAGTCGGGGTAGTGCTGGGTCTCGAGGCAGAAGGCGGCGTTCTTTTTGTAAACCGCGCCGCCTTTGCCGATGACGGTGCCGTCGAGATAGTTGGCGGTGTAGAACTGGATGCCGGGCTCGGTCGTCGAGATCGTCATGGTGCGGCCGCTCGCGGGGTCGCGGATTTCGGCGGCGGTGGCGAGGGCGCCAGGCGTGGGGTGCTCGATGACGTAGCAGTGGTCGTAGCCGCCGGGCTGGCCGGTCATTTGCGCGAAGTCGCGGGCGATGGTTTTCGGCTGGGTGAAGTCCATCGGGCCGCCGGCCACGGGCTCGATTTTTCCGGTGGGAATGCTGCCGTCATCCACCGCGAGGTAATGCTTGGAAGGCAGCGTGAGTTCGTGGCCGAGGATGTCGCCGGTGCCTTGGCCGGCGAGGTTCCAGTAGGCGTGGTTGGTGAGGTTGAGGACGGTGGGTTTGTCGGTGGTGGCCTCGTAGTCGAGGCGGAGTTCGTCGGCGTCGGTGAGGGTGTAGGTGACGGCGACTTCGAGCGTGCCGGGGTAGCCTTCCTCGCCGTCGGCGCTGGTGTAGGTGAAGCGGACGAAATTCGTGTCGGCGGTGGCTTTCCAGTTGCGCTTGTCAAAGCCGCGCAGGCCGCCGTGGAGATGGTTCACGCCGTTGTTGATCGCGAGGGTGTAGGCGGTGCCGTCGAGGGTGAACTTGCCTTTGGCGATGCGGTTCGCGAAGCGGCCCGTGGTGACGCCGAAGTGCGGATGCGGCGCGAGGTAGCCGTCCACTTTGTCAAAGCCGAGCGTGACATCGGCGAGCGCGCCCGTGCGGTCGGGGACGAGCATGGCGACGAGGCCCGCGCCCCAGGTGGTGACTTTGGCGGTGACGCGGTGGCTGTTGGTGAGGGTGAAGATTTCGACGGTCTCGCCGTCGGCGGTTTTTCCGAAGGTTTCTTTTTGCATGAAAGGAAGGTGGTCGCCGCGGTCGGCGGCGCGGGCCGTGAAGCTCGCGAGGCAGAGGTGGAAAGCCAGAGCCGTGGTGAAGGTCTGGAGGGGATTGGTCATGGCGGTTGAAAGAGGGGAGCTGCGAGAAATCAGGCGCGGAAAAACGAGTCAACTGCAAAGCTCCGGCATGACGGCGATCTTTCATCTGACTCGCGCAGCGATCTCGATAATGATGGCAGGTATGCGCGCCCTCCTGATGGTGTTCCTGCTGCTATCGCCGGTCACCTACACGATGGCGGAGCGGAACAAATTAAAGCCCACCGACTTCGAACCGCTCACGAGCCTCCCGTGGGAAAAGCCGGACGCCACGATCGAGAGCGTGCTCGACGCAATCTTCCGCGAGCCGAATCTCTCGATTCGCTATCCGCTGCTCGCCGAATATTTGCGCGCGATTCACGTCGTGGAGTTGAACAAAACCTTCGACCTCTGCATCGACCTCGAAGGCACGCAAACGCCCAATGATTTGGTCGAATTCTTTTTGCCCGTTTGGGCGGAGCGCGACCCGCTGGCGTGCTGGGAGCGAACGAAGGAATTATTCCAAATTGTCGGCATCGATGACGGCTGGCTCAGCTACGACAGTTGGGGCGGACGGGAGCGAATCACCATGCAAGACCTGTCTTCGATTCGCGCGTCCCGATTTTGGCTGGAACGCAAGGCGTTGCTGAGTTTTCCGGGCGGCATCGAAAAGTCTGCGCTGCCGAAAGAGGAGCGATTGCAGATTTTGAAAGAATTCGCCGACGTTTGGTTCCGGGCTTTCGCCTCGTGGCCGGGGTATCCGCGGCCCGCGCCGCAGTACAGCTACGCTCGCGGATATTCGGACGTGGCGCCGGACCTTGTGGCAATGTTTTCGCGGTCCGTGGAAGAACTCCGCCGCTACGTCGAGACGTCCAACATGTCGCGTGGCGAAGCCGCCTTCATGGTAGCTGCGCGCCGGTGGCTGGAGGCGGACCCCGCTTCCGCACCCGAAATCCTCAAGCGGGCGAAGGCGACCAAGTGGCCGCCCGATCAGCATTTTTCCGATGATCCGGTGGAACTGTTCATCCTCTGGGCGAAAGCGGATTTGGCGGCGATGATCCAGTGGACGGAATCGCTCGATCTTGGAAAAGACGACTTTGCGATGGAAGCGCGGGAATTTCTGATGAGCCGCGTGGAGGCAGGACGGCGCGAGCGCTGGTTCGCCGAGGCGAAATTGGATGAGGACAACTTGCATCGGCTGCTGGAAGTGTGGGCCGAATGGGATCCGAAAGTGGCGCTTGATGCCGCGGTCGCCACCGACAACTCCGAGATGGCGGAGGAGGTCGCGAATGTTGCGGCTTCCGGCCATTGGCCGGGAGCTTGGAACACCAGCCACTTCGGATTCGGCGTGATCAAAGAATTCGATGCGCGCCGACTTCCGGAGAGCTATCATAATGACCATTTCACGAATTGGGAGGAAATCATGGAGCAGTGGGGTGAGATCGACATCGGCGAAGCTGCGCGCTACGGGCTCGATTTCCTGCTGCGCAACGACTACGCGCCGCCTGAGGGCTTGATGTCATTCTTTAGCGGAAAGGACGTTTATCCCGACGAAGGCGGAATGATCGACCGCACCTTTTGCTCCATGCGCGTGTGGGCGGTGGTGAAGCCGAACGAGATGAAGGCGTGGATCGCCACGCAGAAAGACGCCGAGATGCGCAAGGCGCTGACGTGGCTGCTGGAACATCCCTGGGGAGGGCCGCCGGCGTCAGACGGGCAAAAAGATCGGTGAGCGTAGCGTTCGCCTGACAGTCGCGGGCAGGTGTCCGCGCCACGGCCAAATTTTTGTTCCCACAGCACGGTTGCTCGGTATTCTCCCCGGCTCCCGTTTCCGCCCTTGAGGCGAGCGGGGCTTTATTCCATCCCCGCAAATTCCCGATGAGTCCCAAAACCATGAAAGGCGTCGGCGTGGTTCCCAAACAACGGGAACTGCGTCTGATCGACCACCCTGAACCGGTGATTTCCGCTCCGCACGAGCTGAAGATCCGCACCATCGAGGTGGGCATCTGCGGCACGGATCGCGAAATTTGCACCTTCGCCTACGGTCAGGGGCCGGCCGGCAGCGACTACCTGATCCTCGGCCATGAATGTCTCGGCGAAGTCATGGAGATCGGCGAGGCGGTGAAAAATTTTCGCGTCGGCGATCTCGTGGTCCCGAGTGTGCGGCGGCCCTGCACCGATCCCAGATGCACGCCGTGCCGCGAGGGGCGTCAAGATTTTTGCTGCACCTGGAAATTCACCGAGCGCGGCATCAATCAGGTGCATGGTTTTTTCACGGAATATTTCGTCGAGGAGGAGGCCTACCTCACGCCGGTGCCGCCGGAGTTGCGCGATGTGGCGGTGATGGCGGAGCCGCTGACCATCGCGGAAAAAGGGCTCGCTCAGGCGTGGCAGGTGCAGAAGCGCGTGCCCGGCTGGGAGCACCACAATCGCGACGGCCAAGGCCGCGGCTGCGGGCGCAATGCGGTGGTGCTCGGGGCCGGGCCGATCGGTTTGCTCGGCGCGATGAAGCTGCTCATCGAGGGCTTCCGCGTGTTCATTTATTCGCGCTCAGCGAAGCCGAACTTCAAGGCCGACATCGCCGCGCAAATCGGTGCGGAATACATTTCCAACCTTGAAGTCTCCGTGGATGAACTCGCCGCGCGCGTGGGCAACATCGACCTCGTCTATGAGGCGGTGGGCGAGGGGCACCTGACTTTTGACGTGATGCGCGTGCTGGGCATCAACGGCGTTTTCATCCTCACGGGCATCCCTGCGGAAAAGCCGCCGGTTCCCGTTTTTGCGGACAACATCATGCGCCATATCACGCTGAAAAATCAGGCGATCATCGGCACGGTCAACGCGAGCCCGGTGGATTTTGCCGACGCCATCCACGACCTCGGCGAATTCAAAAAGCGCTGGCCGCAGGCGCTCGGCGCACTCATCACCGGACGGCACAGCATCGACGCGCACCGCGAGCTGCTCGTGGGCAAGGCGACGGGCATCAAGAACGTGATCGACTTCCGCTGAGCGCCCGCGCCCGCACTTTTATGAGCAAAAAAAACTGGATCGATATCTCGGTGCCGCTGCGCAACGGCATGCACTCGTGGCCCGGCGACCCGGTGCCGTTTGTCACCAATCACGTCAGCACGGCGAAGGGCGACGTGTGCAATGTCTCCGCGTTTTTCATGAGCTCGCACACCGGCACGCACATGGATGCGCCGCTGCATTTTCTCCACGGCGCAAAGTCGATGGACGGGCTGCCGTGGGACGCGGTCATGGGCCCGGCGCGCGTGGTGGAGATCAAGGACAAGGAGGCGATCAAGCCGGCGGAGTTGAAGAAGCTGAAGCTACGGAAGGGCGAGCGCGTTCTTTTCAAAACGCGCAACTCCGCGCACGGCTGGACGCAGCCGCAGTTCGACAAGGACTTCATCTACATCGCGAAGGAAGGCGCGCAGTACCTCGTGGACTGCGGCGTGCAGACGGTGGGCGTGGATTACCTGAGCGTCGGCGGTTTCTACAAGGACGGCATCGAGACGCACCACATCCTGCTCGGCGCGGAGGTGTGGATCATCGAGGGGCTGGATTTGTCGAAGGTGAAGGTGGGCAGCTACGAGCTGCTCTGCCTGCCGATCAAGTTTCACCAAGGCGACGGAGCGCCCGCGCGCTGCCTGATTCGCCCGCGCTAAGAGGGTGTACCGGAATTCAAAAACAGTGTCATCCTGAGCGGAGCGCCGCGGTGGGCGCAGGTGGCGCGGCGCGCAGTCGAAGGATCTCCATCTTTTCGTGGGCGGAGGCGGTGGGGGAAAGGCGGCCACAGACTCAGGCCAGCCGTCCGCCTTCGCCCCCGCCGGATATTGGAGATCCTTCGACTCCGCTGCGCAAAGCCTCCGCTCCGCTCAGGATGACAGGTTTTTTTCGACTTTCGGTACACCCTCTTAGGCGGGCAAGGACTCGCGCACCTTCCTCGGCAGGGACGCGACGACGAGGGCATACGAGTGGTCCGAGAGTTCGCGCACCAGCTTCGAGGGCAGCCTGCCGGGCAGGGTCAGCGTGTTCCAGTGGCGCTTGTTCATATGGTAGCCGGGCACAATGTCCTCATGCTGGTCCCGCAACTCCACCGCGCGCTCCGGGTCGCACTTCAGATTCACCCGGTGCGGCAGTTCCTCCGGCACGGCGAGGGCGAACATCTTCCCGCCCACCTTATAGACCAGCACCTCGGGGCCGAAGGGCGTGGTTCCCTCCACGCCGGGCAGCGACTGGCAATACTCACAAAAATCCGCAAGGGTCATGTCATTGGCGTGACTGTGGCGCGCTCGACACCGCCCTCGTTCATTGCGGCTTGAGGTCGGCCGTCG
Organism: Chthoniobacter sp.; assembly: GCA_043758435.1. GTDB lineage: Bacteria > Verrucomicrobiota > Verrucomicrobiia > Chthoniobacterales > Chthoniobacteraceae > Chthoniobacter. The sequence goes on along the minus strand of JAYVNN010000383.1, from coordinate 352 downwards.
TGTATTCCGGTTCGTCGTCGCCGTAGGCCCGGGCCAGGCTCTGCGCGCCGAGCGCCGCCCATTCCGCACGCTCGGCGTCGGGCGCAAAGACCGTCACCATGAGAGGAGCGTTGGCTGGCAGCTCGAACGGCTCATCCAGCACGATGTGCTCGCCGTCGTATTGGGCTTTCAAAATCGCGGTTGGCATGGCCGACCACTATTCCGCCATCCGGTTCAAGGCAAGGGCGAAGGCTCGCCCGGCGGCAGCTCCTCCGGCACGGCGAGGGCAAACATCTTCCCGCCCACCTTATAGACCAGCACCTCGGGGCCGAAGGGCGTCGTCCCCTCCACGCCGGGCAGCGACTGGCAATAC
>JAYVNN010000382.1:0-3492 GCA_043758435.1 Chthoniobacter sp. | reverse complement strand
TGCCGCCTTTTCCCATCGACACCGACGCCGGCAACGAAGACCTGCGCCTCGCCTACCGCTACCTCGACCTGCGCCGCCCGATGATGGCGCGGAACCTGAAGCTGCGGCATCGCGTGACCAAGACGATCCGCGATTTCCTCGACGAGGCGGGTTACTTCGAGATCGAGACGCCGATCTTATCCAAGTCCACGCCGGAAGGTGCGCGCGACTTTCTCGTGCCGTCGCGCCTCGCGCCGGGGAGCTTTTACGCACTCCCGCAAGTGCCGCAGCAATACAAGCAACTGCTCATGGTCGCGGGAATGGACAAGTATTTCCAAGTCGCGAAATGTTTCCGCGACGAAGACTTGCGCGCGGATCGGCAGCCGGAGTTCACGCAGATCGACCTGGAGGCGTCCTTCATCGAACAGGAGGACATCTACACCTTGCTCGAAGGTCTGCTCACTCGCGTCTTCAAGGTCGCGAAGGACGTGGCGATCCCGACGCCTTTCCCGCGCCTGACTTATGCCGAGGCGCTGAACCGCTACGGCAACGACAAGCCCGACACGCGCTTCGGCATGGAACTCGTCGCGCTCGATGAAGTGTTCGCCGCGAGTCAGTTCAAGGTCTTCCGCGGCGCGCTCGACGCGGGCGGCTGTGTCAAGGCGATCAATGCCAAGGCCTTTGCCAGCATCACCACCGGCCAGATCGAAGAACTGACCACGATGGCCAAGCTCTTCGGCGCGAAAGGACTCGCCTTCATCAAGATCGAAAACGGCGAGTGGAAGTCGCCCATCGTGAAGTTCTTCACCGACGCCGAGAAGGCCGCGCTGACCGACAAGATGCAACTCGAAGAAGGCGACCTACTCCTTTTCGGCGCAGACAAGTGGGACATCGTCTGCGAAGTGCTGGGCCGCATCCGTTTGCGCGTCATGGAAATCCAGCGCGGCCAGAAGACGGTCGGCCGCATGTTACCCGGCGAGACACTCCCGCAGCACCTGCACGATGACTTCGACGACAAGCTGAACTTCCTCTGGGTCACCGACTTCCCGCTCCTCGCCTTTAGCACCGAGGACAACAAATGGAACGCCGTCCATCATCCCTTCACCCGCCCGCACGCGGAAGACCTGGCCCTCCTCGAAGGCGGTGATTTTTCCAAGGTCCGCGCCGAGGCTTATGACGTGGTGCTCAACGGCGTGGAGATCGGCGGCGGCTCGATCCGCATCCACGAACCAGCCTTGCAGGCGAAGATGTTCGACGTGCTAGGCGTCAGTGCCGAGCAACAACAAACAATGTTCGGCCACTTGCTCAAAGCCTTCAGCTACGGCGCGCCACCGCACGGCGGACTAGCTCTAGGTCTCGACCGCCTCGTCATGCTCCTCTGCGCCGCCGAAAGCATCCGCGACGTGATCGCCTTTCCCAAGAACAACCGCGGCGTGGACCTGATGACCAACTCGCCCAGCGAGGTGGACTTCAAACAACTCCGCGAGCTCTACATCCAAAGCACCGCAAAGAAGAGTTAGGCACTGGAGGGCGGCGCGCCGTCGCCGCCAGTCCGGGCACCGACGGCGCGGTGCCCTCCAGTTGCCCCGTGGACCTACAACTCGAAGAACGAGGAGAGCTTGGCGAGGATGCCTGCGGTGTATTCCTTTTGCTTGGCGGCCATCTCGGATTTCTCAGTCGTCGCGGCGATGATGCCCTCTGTTTCCATCCGCCGCTTCGCCAGCAACTCGCCCAGCCTCTCCACCAGTTGCGTGTTTTCCTGTAATAACTCCGCCAGCACCGGCTTCTCCAGCTCCCACATCTCGCAATCGATCCGCGCGACGACCGTGGCATTCCGCGCTGCGCCGGTCAAAAGGGACATCTCGCCGAAGCAATCACCAGTCTTCAGCGTCGCGACATGCGAGTCGCGATTGTCGGAGCGGACAAGGACGTCCGCTTCACCTTTGAGCAGGACAAACATCGATTCGCCGCTGTGTCCTTGCTCAATGATCTTTTCGTGGCGTCCGAAACGCAGGAGCTTGGCATTCAGCAGCAGCTTGCTCATCTGCGCTTCATCGAGGCATTGAAAGAACGCCTGCTTGCGCATCATGTCGCGCGCAGCTTCGAGCGTCTTTTCGTGACGCGGCTTCGGCTTCTCGACTTGCAAGGTCCGAATCGGAAACGGAATGCGGATCTTACTGCGTTGCGCTTCGTACCAGACGTTGGTGCGGATGGAGTCGCAGATGTCATTGAACATCGCCTCGTTATCGATCCAGAACTTGATCTCGTAAGTTAAGGCCGATTCGGCAAAGTCCCGGAGAAAGACTTTCGGCGGCGGTGTCGCCAGCACGCCGGTGGCACTAGCCACCGCGCGCACCATGCAGGCTTTGACGAAGTTCGGGGGCACGTTGTAGTCGAAGCCCACCTTGATGCGCAGCGCGTGCTGCTTGGTCGGATAGGACAGATTGGTGATGGTGCTGCCGACGATGCTCTTGTTCGGGATGTCCAGGTAAACGTCGTCATTGGTCCGCAGCCGGGTGGAGCGCCAGTTGACTTCGATGACTTCGGCATGTTGCTCACTGATCACGAGCCAGTCGCCGGTCTTGAAAGGTTTGCCAATCTCGAGAGCGACCCCGGCGATGATGTTTCCCAGCAAGTCCTGCATGGCAAAGCCGATGATGCCGACGACGACGGTGGACCCGAAGACAAAGCCGCCGAGATCCTTGTTATAAACCACTGAGAGGATGACGAGCGCGGTGCTGACGAAGAAGATGAGACCAAAGATCTGACTGAGAAACTTGGGCGCAGGGGTCTGTAGTTTGCGTTCAAACCACAGCTCCCAAAAGTAACGCCGGACGAGTGCTAGAATGACGAAAACGCCGAGCAAGGCGATCGCGGCTCCGAGATGGCGCATCACTTTGCCACGACTCAGGCTGTAAGTCTCGGAAGCCGCCGCAGACCCTCCTTCGACTCGCGAGCGGGTCTGCCTGACTGTCTCCTTCAACTCCGCCAGTTGTTGCTCGATTTGCTGGAGTTGAACCGCGTTGACGGTCGTCCCGGTGGTTTTCGCTGCCACTTTCGTCGGCATGATGGCCGGGCCGAAAAGCGCCAGAGGGACGTAGAGCGACACCGCGGCGCAGAAAAGAAAGTAGGGCAAACTCAACCGCACTCCTTGCCGCCGTTTCAGCCAGCGGCCGATGGCGAGTGTGCCGATGAATAAGGCGGGCACCAGGACCGCCGCAATTGCCACCTGAGTCGCGGGCTGGAGAGCGAGCATGGTCGCGGATGTTAGGACGGCAGGCAGGCGGCGCAAGGCTGCAGGTCGCGCAGATCTTATCGCTCGACGAAAAGCAGATGGGCGCGGCGGCGGGCGTGCCGGGCTCCGGGGAGGTTCACCTTGGCAACGGTATTTTTGAGGAGTGAGCGGACGCGCTCGACGACCTCGAAGCTGAGGTCGGGCACCGCGTTTCCCTTCAGCCAGGCGTGGATGAGCCGGCGCTGGAGTGACTCGGGAAGGTCGCGCACCAGCGGGAC
>JAYVNN010000381.1:0-3493 GCA_043758435.1 Chthoniobacter sp. | reverse complement strand
GGCCAGCCGCCGCCGCCGGTGGTCGCCTGCACGTAGGTCATGTACACGCGATCCACGTCGGGCCGCTCCTCGCGATCCACTTTCACGCAGACAAAAAGGTCGTTCATCAGCTTGGCGATCTTCTCGTTTTCAAATGACTCATGCGCCATGACATGACACCAGTGGCACGTCGAGTAGCCGACCGAGAGGAAGATGGGTTTGCCCTCCGCCTTGGCCTTGGCAAAGGCTTCCGGGCCCCACGGATACCAGTCCACGGGGTTGTGCTGGTGCTGGAGCAGGTAGGGCGATTTTTCTTTGGCGAGGCGATTGGTGAAAGCGGGGTTGGTCACGGTGGCAGTGGGTTCGGCGGCTTGACAGGCGAGGGCAGCAGCGAAGAGAAGGGCCGCGCTTTTTCTCCGCATAAAATTTCGTATGAACAGCATCGTGCCGACCTTCGACAAGCCCACCGACGAAAGCAAACTGCATCGCCGCTGGCTCCCCGCCGTGCTGTTCGCGCTCGTGTTTTCCGGCTGCTCGAGCGCGGTGCATGTGAAAGACACGAGCCACACCTTTCGCACCGTGGTCATCGACGCCGGGCACGGCGGGCACAATCTCGGCACGACTTCGCGCTGGGGCGGAGCGGAGAAAAACAACACGCTCGATGTGGCGCTGCGACTCGACCCGAAGCTGCGCGCCGCGGGCTTCGAGACGGTGCTCACGCGGAAGGGCGATTATTTTGTCGAACTCAACCAGCGCGCGAAAATTTCCAACCGTCAGGACAACGCGGTTTTCGTGAGCATCCATTTCAACGAAGGCGCGCGGCGGGAGGCGCGCGGGGCGGAGACGTATTACAAATCGCGCCCGTCGCGGGAGCTGGCGGAGCGGATTCAGCGCGCGGTTTCGACGCTGCCCGGCGCGTCGTCGCGCGGGGTGAAGACGGCGAATTTCCGCGTGCTGAAACGCAACGAATATCCGGCGGTGCTCGTCGAGTGCGGCTTTCTCAGCAACCCCGCCGAAGGCTGCCGCTGCGCGACTCCGCGCTACCGCGAATTGCTCGCGGGAGCGATTGCCGGGGCGATCATCGAGCAGCGCGGGCCGCTCACTCCCACGACCGCGGCGCGGTAGGCGCGTGGGCTTACGGGAGTTTCGCGTCGAGGCGCTTGAGGATCGCGGCTTCCATCGAGTTAATGCGCTCCTCAAGGCTGCCGTCGATTTTCCGCATTTTGCTGAAGAGCGCCTTGTTGTAGGCGCGCTGCGCGCTGCGGGCGTCCTCGTCGGAGATGGCGCTGTCGGCCTTGGCCTTGAGTTCCATCACGTCCGGGTCTTCGGCGGCTTTCGCCTTCGCCTGGTCAAAGCGGAATTTTTCCTTCGCCTCGGGGTCGGCGTCTGCGGGCGGCTCTACGCCCTGTTGTGCGGCGGTGGTCGGGGCGGTTTTACCTTTGCGGCTTTTTTTGACGGGCGCGGGCGCCGGTGGTGCGGGTGGTTCCGGTTTGTCGGGAGCAGCCGCGGGCGGCTCCGTTTTGGCGACGGTGGGTTCGGGCGCTGGCTCGGTTGGGTCGGACTTTGATTTACTTTTTTTGGCCAGCGGCGCGGTCACGGTCTGGGCCGGTTTTTTCCCTGGTTTGGTTTTTGCGATTTTCGGCTTCGGTGCAGGTTCGGGCTCGGGCGGCGCGGGTGCGGGTGTGGCGGCGGCGACTTTTGGCGCGGGTTTGGGGGCGACCGGCGGACGTTTCTGCCGCGAGCCAAAGAGAGTTTGCAAAACGCTGCGCGATTCTTTTTTCGGCGCGTCGGCGGACGGCTCTGCCGGGCTGGCGGTGGGGACAAAGGCGGGCTTTTTGGCCGGAGCGTCCTGCGCGACCGCGGTGGCGGCGAAGCCGAGGACGGCGAGGAAAACGGGAAGGGATTTTTGCATAGGTCGGTGGATTGGCGAGTCGTGGACAATGTGCGCTGGGGAAAAATCTGTCGAGCGCAAGCGCAGGCGCGCACCGAATTCTCGACACGCCCGCCCGCGCGTCCGTAAATCCCCGCCGTCTTTCCCATGAAACCACCAGCGCATTTTTTCCCGTGAGCCGCACTTGGGCGGAGATCGACCTCGGCGCGCTGCGGCACAATCTCGCCGCCGTGCGCGCGCAGGTGGGTGCGGGCGTGCAGGTCATGGCGGTGGTGAAGGCGAACGGCTACGGCCACGGCGTCGGACCGGTCGTGCGGGCGCTGGCCGGGGAGGTGGAAATGTTCGGCGTGGCGAATGTGCGCGAGGCCGTGGAGGTGCGTGAGCATGCGGCGGAGACGCTGGTTTTCATCCTCGGCCCGGCGCTGCCGGAGGAGCGTGCGGAGATTGTGGCGCAGCGTTTTGTGCCGGCGATTTCCTCGGTCGAAGAAGCGTGCGCCTACGCTGCGCTGGCCGGCTCGCAACCGCTCGCGGTGCATTTGAAAATCGACACTGGCATGGGCCGCACCGGCATTTGGGAAAGCGAGGCGGTCGCGGTGACGCGGGAAATTCTCGCGCTGCGCGGGCTGCGCGTGACGGGCCTCGCGTCGCATCTGCCCGTCGCGGATGAAGACGACGCCTTCACCCGCGAACAGCTCGCGCACTTTCACGCGACGGTCGCGGAGCTGCGCGCGCTCGGCCTCGCGCAGCCGGTGGTGCATGTGGAAAACAGCGCGGGTCTCATCGGCTTTCCCGCGCAGGCGGGCGACATGGTGCGCGCCGGGCTGATGCTCTACGGCAGCTCACCGCGCCCGGAATTCCAGCCGCGGCTGCGCGCGGTGATGACGTGGAAAACGCGCATCACCCTGCTCCGCACCGCGCCCGCCGGCCACGGCGTCAGCTACGGGCGCACTTTCAAAACCACGCAGCCCACCCGCCTCGCCACGCTCGCCGTCGGCTACGCGGACGGCTATCAGCGGCATCTTTCCAATCGCGGCGCGCAGGTGCTCATCCGCGGCCAACGCTGTCCCGTGCTGGGCCGTGTGACCATGGATCAAATCGTCGCCGACGTGACCGCGCTGCCTGCGGTGGAAGTCGGCGACGAGGCCGTGCTGATCGGACGGCAGGGCGCGGAGGAAATTCTTGCCGCCGAGCTGGCGGCGAAGGCCGGCACCATCGCGTGGGAGATTTTCACCGGCCTCGGGCGGCGCGTGGAAAGAATCTATTTAGAAAGTCCGTAGTAAGATTTAGGAAGTGCGGGGACACGTCCTCTCACTTCCTAAATCCTAAATCTTAAATCCTAAATTCCTTCCCGTGCTCCAGATCATCTTCAATGAAATCAGCGCCGCCGAGATGGCCGCTTTGCCCAAGCTGCTGCAACTCGACCTCCTCGCCGAGTTTCAGTTCCTGCCGGAGGATTTGGACAAGCTGGACATGGAAAAATTCGGCTTGGTGGAGCGCGACGGGCAGCGGCGCTTCCGCTACCGCGCCAAGGACTACCGCATCTATTTCGCGAAGACGGGCGAGGGGATCACCGTGCATCGCGTGCTGCACAAAAACACCATCCGCGACTTCCTTTTCCGCACG
>JAYVNN010000380.1:0-3497 GCA_043758435.1 Chthoniobacter sp. | reverse complement strand
CTCGCGCGGGAGGAAGCCCGCCGGGTCGATGCCGTTGAAAACGCGGAAGACTTTTCCGCGCGCGAACGGATGCCGCTCCTCCATCCAGCGCCGCGCGTAGTCCGTCTCGGTCACGATGAATTTCGCAGCGCGCGCGAGGTCCGCGTTGCTCACCGGAAAATCCGTGTCGCAGAAAATGTCATTCGCGTGGCCGGTGTAGCTGTAGGTGAAACCGAATAATTTCCGCAGCCACCATGCCGTCCGCGCCGCGAGTCCGCCGAAGTGCGCGTGGACCTGTTTGATCCCGCGCTCGCGCAGCACCGGGGCGAGCCAGATCGCCTCAAACATGCGCTGCGCATCCGGCTCCGTGCGGTGCCGCGGAATCGCGCGATGCGCCCGCCGATCAAGTGTCCGTGCGGCGCGGCGGGCATCGACTTCCGCGCGCAGTTCCTTTTCCTCCGGCAAATACAGCACGTCCAGTTCGGTCCGCTCCGCGAGTTCCCCCGGATCGTCAGGCCGTCGCACGGACACGAGCAGCGGCTCCATTTTTTGCCGCACCATCTCCGCCGCCTCGCGATAAACGAACGTCTGCACGAACGACGGAAACCGCTCGAAGAGATAGGCGAAGGAGTTCACGGCAAACTCCGCAGTCCGACTTCTCGCGCCTCATCATAAAATCCCTCCAGCTTCTCAATCGCCCTCCCCTGCTCAAACTCCTCCCGCACCGCGCGCGCCGCCGCCTGCCCGAGGATGTAGAGGAAATCCGTCTCCTCCGTGATCTGCCGCATCGCCGCGAAAAGCGCCGCGTCATCGCGCTCCGCCACGAGCAGCCCGGTGCGCTCGTGCGTCACCGCCTCGGGGATGCCGCCGTGTGTCGTCGCCAGCACCGGCAGACCCGTCGCCATCGCCTCGAGCATCGAGTTTGGCACGCCCTCCTGATTCTGATCCGGCGGCATCTCGCTCGGGTGGAGAAAAACGTGCGACCGCGCAAACAGCGCCGCCAGATCCGCCTGCGAAAGAAACCCGCGCAACTCCACCGCCTCGCGCAATTCCAGCTCCCCGATCATCGCCTCCAGCTCCGCCTTCATCGGCCCGTCACCTGCGATGCAAAACTTCGCCTTCGGATGCAGCGCGTGAAATTTCGCAAACGCCCGCAGCGCCGTGCCCAGCCCCTTTTTCGCCACCAGCCGGCACGCCTGCACAAAGCGCCACGAGCCATCCGCCGGCATCGGCCGCTGCTGAAACGGAAACTGCCCGAGCGGAATCCCCGTCCGGTTCAGCCGCAGCTTTTCCCGCGGGCAGCCCCACTTTTCCAAAGCCGCAAACAGCGACCGCGACCGCGCCAGCACCAGCGGCACCCGCTGCAAAAGCGCCCGCATCTGCGCATCGTAGCCCTCCTGCTGCGGGCGCTCCTGAATGTCCATCCCGTGAAACGACACCACGCACGGCTTGGCCCACTCCTCCACGAACGGCAGCAAATGCACCCCCGTGTGCCCGAAATAAATGTGCATCAGATCCGCCGGCCTCCGCTCCAGCATTTTCAAAATCACCTGCAGCTCCCCGCGGTAGTACACCGGCGGTTTGCGCGCCACATACTTCAGCCAGAAACGCTTCACGAAATTCTTCCGCGCCCGCGGCAGCAACTCGATGTCCCCGAACGGAAACTCCCCCTCGCCCTTCCGCTCCCGCGTCACCACAAAGGTCGAGTAGCGCCGCAGCCCCGTCACCTGCCGGTAAATGTGGAGCATCTCCGGCTTGAGAAAAGTCGTGCAATAGCTGGCCACGACAGGCTTCGCGGATGGGTCGGACGTTTCAGGCATGAGCCGATGACTTTCCTCAATCCCGCGCCGTTTTGTCGAGGCCCGACGCCGCTCCCGTTGACACATGCCGCCCCGCACCTTACACACCACCCCATGCTTCCCTCCCCCGCCCGCTCCTTCCGCGGATTCACCCTCATCGAGCTGCTCGTCGTCATCGCCATCATCGCCGTCCTCGCCGCCATCCTCCTCCCCGCACTCTCCGGCGCGATCGAGAATTCCCACCGCACCAGTTGCGCCAGCAATGGACGGCAGCTCATGGCCGCCATCATTTCCTATGCCGCCGACAATGACGGCATGCTCCCGCATTCCGGCCAGGGCAATACCCTCGATAGCTGGCTCTGCGAGAAAAACTCACCCATGAAAGACGCCAAGGATCTCGAGACCGGCCTCATCTGGCCCTACGTGAAAGTGGCCAAAATCTACCGCTGTCCGTCCGACAACCCGACCCCCGCCCAGCTCGCGCAGCGCCCCCAGAAAATCACCAGCTACTGCATGAATCAGGCGGTCAATTTCTACAAAGCGACCGCGGCCCCAGGCGATGCCGCCACGGCGAAAATCATGCTCTTCCCCGGCACCGCCATCTGCCTCTGGGAGCAGGATGAAAAGCCCGACGGCAGCAAAATCAAGGACGGCTCCGGCACGCCCACCGACACCACCACCCACCGGCACAACAACGGCACCATCGTCTTCTCCTTCGACGGCCATGCGGAGGTGATGAAGGAGGAAGACATCGCCAAGGAAAAGGCGAAAGCCGAACCGGATGGCACGTCCGGCGGCCCGAACCGTTTCTGGTGCAATCCCAATTCCACCACGAACAACGGGCACTGATCCGCCCTGCGGCTGCTAGGAAATAGCGCCCGGCTCCCCGTCCATCACCAGCTCCCCGATCCGCGCCTTCAGCGGCTCCAGCCCTTCGCCCGCCTGCGCCGAGATGGGAAAAATCTCCAGCTTCTTGTAGCGGCTCTTGAACGCCTTCAACTGCGCCTGCGCATCCGCCAGATCCATCTTGTTCGCCGCCACGATCCACGGACGCTCGCTCAGCTTCGGGTCATAAAGATCCAGCTCCTTCCGCAGCTTCTGCAAATCATCCAGCGGCTCCCGCCCCTCGCTCCCCGCCATGTCCACCACGAAGACCAGCAGCTTGCACCGCACGATGTGCCGCAGGAAATCGTGCCCCAGCCCCACATCCGCGTGCGCGCCCTCGATCAGCCCCGGAATGTCCGCCACCGTCATCCGCCGGTAACCCGGCATCTCCACCACCCCGATGTGCGGCGTCAGCGTCGTAAAAGGATACGACGCCACCTTCGGATGCGCCGCCGAGATCTTCCCCAGCAGCGTGCTCTTCCCCGCATTCGGATACCCCACCAGCCCCGCATCCGCGATCTTCCGCAGCTCCAGGTAAAAGTAACCCTGCTCCCCCGGCACACCCTCCGTGTACTGCGTCGGCGCCTGATTCCGCGAACTCTTGAAATGCACATTCCCGATCCCACCCTTCCCCCCCGTGCACAGCACAAATTCCTGCCCCACCTCCGTCAGATCCGCGATCATCTCCAGCTCCTCGGGATTGATCGGCGCCTTCTTCTCCCGCCGCTTTTTCTCCACCCCGTCCGGCGTCTTGGAAAAATCCACAAACATCGCCCCCGCCCCGTGCTCCACCTCCACGTCGCTTTCCTCCGCCGTATCCTCATCCGGCAGCCG
>JAYVNN010000379.1:0-3499 GCA_043758435.1 Chthoniobacter sp. | reverse complement strand
CGATGGCGTCGGGCAGCACCTTCGCTCCGCCAAAGTTTTTCTCGAGCCTGGCGAAGGCGTTGAGCGCCCCGATGGCGTCGCCCGCGGCGTTCGCATTTTTCATCGCGTTGAAATACTGCACGCCGCCGATTTGCACGCGCTGCCGCAGCGCCTCGTCCTTGCTCAGCCACACGCCGTCGAGTTTCACCTCACCCGCGTCCACACGCTTTTTGTCCGCCAGAAAAGCGGTCGCCGCCTGCTTCACATCCGCGATGTGGGTGCTCTCGGGATACTTCGTGGTGAAGTCCTGGAGCGCGGCGAGGATGCCTTCGTACTGCGTGGGGAGGAGCGAGTTTTTGCCCGGCTGCAGATTCATGAGCGCGCGGTAATCCGCCTCGTCGGGGGCCACGCGGTCGATCTTCACGACGTCCGCTTTTTTCACCGTGCGCTCGTCCTTGATGCCCGCGGAGATTTGCAGTTCGAGCGTCATCTCCGTCGGCGTTTCGTTCAGGATCTTCGCTTCAATGCGTTCGCCGGTTTTGAGCGTGACGATGTCCGCCGAAGCCGTGGCGGCGAGGAGCGCGAGGGCGAGCAGGGAAAGTGGGAGACGGGATTTTTTCAACATGAGCGCGCCAATAAAGCAGAGCGCCGGGGAGAGACGAGCAGGATTTCTCCGCTAGCCCGCCGTGCCCGCGGGCGGCGCTGCGCTGTCCCCGGACTGTTCGTGAAAAAGCTGGCGGATGACCTCCTCGACCGGCGGCTCCTGCACGCTGATGTCCGTGACTTTGCAGGTGCCCAAAATCTCGCGGCACACCTCCGTCACCCGCGCCCGCAGCACCCGCAGCCGCACGCTCGCCGAGGTGCGCTCGACGACTTCCCCAAACGCCGCGAAGTCGCACGCTGCGCCGTTTTCAAACGTCAGCCCCACGATCTTGTGCGTGGCGAAGCGGTCGATGATCGCGCTCAGCGGGCCGTCGAAAAAAATGCGTCCGGCGTCGATGATGATGACCCGTTTGCAGAGCTCCTCGATGTCCTGCATGTAGTGGCTCGTGAGCATGGTCACGATCTTGTTCCCAGCGTTGTAGGTGCGCAGAAATTCGCGCACCTTTTTCTGCGAAGTCACGTCGAGCCCGATGGTCGGCTCGTCGAGAAAAAGCACGCGCGGCGAGTGCAGCAGCGCGGCAATGAGTTCCATCTTCATCCGCTCGCCGAGCGAAAGCTCGCGCACCATCACGTCGAGCTTGTCCGCGCAATCCAGCAGCTCCGTCAGCTCGCCCACGATCTTCGTGTAGCGCGCCTTTTCGATCCCGTAGATCGCGCGGTTCAGCTCCAGCGATTCGCGCGCCGGCAGATCCCACCACAGCGCGTTCTTCTGCCCCATGAGCAGCGAGAATTGCCGCTTCATTTCATCCCGCCGCTCCCACGGCACAAAGCCCAGCACCCGTGCCGTACCCGACGTGGGATTGAGCAGCCCGGAGAGCATCTTCAGCACCGTCGTCTTCCCCGCGCCATTCGGCCCGAGGAAGCCCACGAACTCACCCTCCTCGATGGAAAACGTCACGCCATCCGCCGCCCGCGTGTCCTCATACTCGCGCCGCCCCAGCCCCTTCACCGCGCCCCACAGGCCGGGGGCTTTTTTGTAGGTGCGATAAACTTTCGTCAGTCCGCTGGTCTCGATGGCGCTCATGTGGTGCGGGAGATTGCACGAGTGCGCCGGGCCGGGCAAACTCCGCAGATGGATATTGCCGCACAATTGGAAAGAATCGAAGCCGAGCCAGACCTTGTGGAAAAAGCGCTCGGACTGGCGTTTCTGGTGAGCGCGTTGTTTGCGGAAGCGGGATATGAAACCGTGGTCGTGGGCGGTTCGGCCATCGAGTTTTTTACCGACGGCGACTACATGAGCGGCGACATCGACCTGTGCTTTGTGAATCGCCCCCGACCCGCACCCCGCCTCATCGCGGAGGTGATGGCCCGGCTGGGTTGCACGGATCGCAGCGTGCGCAGTTTCAAAATCGCGGGCCTGTTTGTCGATGTGCTCGGCGAGGTGGAAACGCTGGCGCGCACCCCTTTTCGGCGGATCACCGGCGACGACGGTCGCCGGGTTCTGCTCCTTGCGAAACCGGAGGATCTGCTCGCCGAGCGGCTGCTCGTGGCCGTGTATCCCACGACGAATGAGGAGGCTCTCGCCTGCGCGAAGAAACTGGCCTCCGCGTGCGTGAGCGGCCTCGTGGAGATCGACTGGGAAGAAGCCCGCCGCGTGGCGGCGCGACCAGAATATCAGGTGGAAAAGGAATTCGCCGAGTTGCTTGACGCTGTGCGTGCGGAGACAGAGCGTCCTTCGCCATGAAACCGCCCATCATTCCCATCAACCAGCCGATCACGATCGAGGATTGGCGCAAAGGCCGCGCCGAGCGCCGCCGCGTCGGCCTGCTGGTGGCTCCGGCTACGATCCGGCGTGAGGAGGGATCATCGGACAAGCAATTGCGCGCGGCCTTTCGGGGACAGCGGGCACCACTCGCTTGAGATTGAGCGTCAGCGGAAATATTCCGCGTTTAACTACCCCGATGTCCGATTCGCCCCGCACCCGATTCCTCGCCAAGCTCGACGCCAGCTTGCGCGCGGGGGCGTTTGTGAAGCTGACGCTCAGCGAATACCGCGGCGTGGAAACCGGGCTGCGCAATCTCTACGGGCGTCCGGTGGAGCTGCGCGACGGGCCGCAGGTCTCGCTGGTCTGGCGCTACGCCACGCGCGACGTGACGAAAAACGTGCCGCTCGGCGAGGCGGTCGCGACGCTCGGCAAACTGCTCGGTGCCGAGTTTGGCCGCGCGCATCTTTTCACCACGACGGGCGACTGGCAGCTCCAGTGCGACGCGCAGGGCGAGGGGAAGCTGAAGGCGAGCCGCCCGGTTTTCGCCGTGGCGCCCGCGGCGGAGCACGATCAGAAAAAGCGGGCGGCCCTGGCGGTGGAGCACGCGCCGTTTCTGCGCGCGCTCGGCGTGACCTCGGCCACGGGCGAGGCGCGGCCCGGCATGGCCGACAAGCTGCGGCAGATTCAGCGTTTCGTGGAAATTCTCGGGCATCTCGTGGACGACTCGCCGCTGCGGGATCGGCAGAGTTTGCGCGTGCTCGATATGGGCGCGGGCAAGGGTTACCTGACATTTGCGACCGCGGCGTTTTTCCGCGAACGCGGCGTCGAGGCGAAGATCACCGGTGTCGAAGCGCGCGCCGACCTCGTGGAGCTGACAAACCGCGTGGCGCGCGAAACCGGCTTCCAAAATCTGCATTTCGAGTGCGGGGCGATTGGCGATTTCGCCGCGGAGGGTGCGACCGATTTGCTCATCGCCCTGCACGCGTGCGACACCGCCACGGACGACGCGCTCCACCACGGCATCCGCGCCGGCGCATCGCTCATCCTCGCCGCGCCGTGCTGCCACCAGGAAATCCGCGCGCAGCTCACGCCGCCGCCGGTGCTGCGCGAGGTGCTGCGCCACGGCATCCTCGCCGAGCGCGAGGCGGAGAT
>JAYVNN010000378.1:0-3503 GCA_043758435.1 Chthoniobacter sp. | reverse complement strand
ATCCAGCAGCTCATGCACGAGCCGCCGTATCATTTCGTCTTCCCGTGCATGCACCTGAAGCGCGAGGAAATCAGCGCGCTGTTCGAGCAGGAACTTGGCAGCGCGAAGACCGATTCGCCGGAGGAGCTGACGATGATCGCGCGGCGGTTTATGCGCCGGCATTACATCGACGCGGACATGGGCATCTCCGGCGGGAACTTCATCGTCGCGGAGACGGGCATGATTTCGATCACCGAAAACGAAGGCAACGCACGGCTCACGACGGCGCTGCCGAAGATCCACGTCGCGCTCATCGGCATCGAGAAAATGATCCCGAAACTCGCCGACCTCGCGCTGCTCCTGCCGATGCTCGCGACCGCCGGCACCGGCCAGCACCTGACCTGCTACAACTCGATGTACGGCGGCCCGCGCCAGCCTGGCGAACTCGACGGCCCGGAGGAATTCCACGTCGTCCTCCTCGACAACCACCGCACCCGCCTGCTCGCCGATCCCGAACAGCGCGACGCGCTCCACTGCATCCGCTGCGGCGCGTGCCTGAACGTGTGCCCGATTTTCAAAAACATCGGCGGCCACGCCTACGGCACCACGTACCAGGGGCCCATCGGTTCCGTCATCACGCCGCATTTCCGCGGCTTGCAGGACTGGAAACATCTCAGCGGAGCGTCGTCGCTCTGCGGCGCCTGCACCGAGGCGTGCCCGGTGAAAATCGACATCCATCACCACCTGCTGCACAACCGGCGCAACGCGGTGCAGGAAAAAAAGGTGTGGTGGGAGCGGCTGATCTGGTTCGGCTACGTGGCGCTGATGAAGCGCCCGTGGGCCTTCAAGATCGCCATGCGCCTCGCACCGCTCGGGCAGAAAATGCACGCCCTCGTGCTCGGCACACCGCTCGATCCGGTGGGCGCGTGGACGAAGACGCGCGACTTTCCCGAGGCCGCGCCGCAGTCCTTTCACGACTACTGGCAGGAGCGAAAGGCGGTGCGCAAATGAACGGCGATCGCGACGCGATGCTGGCGCGCGTGACCGAGGCGCTACGCGTGCCGGCCCCGCGGCATTACGAGATTCCGTCGAAGCCTGCGACGCACACCGTCACCGCGCCGTTCCGTGAATGGCTGCCGCCGGTCGGGCCGTCGCTGGAGGAACAGGTCGCGCTTTTTGCAAAGCAGTCCGAGGTTTTACGCACGGAGTTTCACGCATGCGCGTCGCCCGAAGCGGCGTCGCAGCACCTCGCCGAGCTGGCGCGGGAGAACCGTTGGAAACGAATCGCGCTGCATGCGGGAACGCTCGCGGATGCCGTGGCGGTGGGCCTGCCCGGCGATCTCGCACTGCTCCGCATCGACGGCGGCTACGATAAGAATGCCCTCGAAGCGTGCGACGCCGGGCTCACCGAATGCGAATCGCTCATCGCGCAAACCGGCTCCGTCTGCGTGACCTCGCGCAGCTCCGGCGGGCGCGCGCTCAGCGTGCTCCCGCCGCATCACGTCGTCATCGCCAGCCGCGCGCAACTCGTCCCCGACCTCGCAGCCGCCTACGAGCATCTCGCGGAAAAGTACGGCGCGAAATACCCGAGCTTCATCTCCTTCATCAGCGGCCCCAGCCGCACCGGCGACATCGAGCGCATTCTCGTCCTCGGCGCGCACGGGCCGAAGAAACTGACCGTCCTGCTGCTGCCGTAGTTAATCCGTTCATCGCTGACCTGGATGAACCACGACCGCACTCCTACTTCCCGATGCAAAACGTGCTGAAGATTTTGCCGAGGATTTCCTCGCTGTCGGCCTTGCCAACGACTTCGCCCACAGCGTCCAGCGCGCCGCGCAATTCCTCCGCGACAAATTCCGGCGAGAGCTTTTCGGCCAGCGCCTGCTGCGCGGCGTGGCTGTACCCGAGCGCCTTCGCGAGGCACGCGTGATGGCGGGCGTTGATCGCCACCGACCAGTCGCGGTGCGCAGCCTGGCCGCCGGTGATGCGGGTGATGATGGCGTTTTCGAGCTGCGTCAGGCCCTCGTTTTGCCAACAGGAAATCCGCACCGCCTCGGTGCCGCGCCAGCTCGCGTGCTCGCCGAGGTCCGTCTTGTTTAGGACGAGCAGCGCAGGTTTTTCCAAATCTGAAATCTGAAATCTGAAATCTGAAATCGCCTCGCTCGCATCAGCGATGTGCAGCACCAAATCCGCGCGCTCAATCTGCTGCCGCGTGCGCGCCATGCCTTCGCGCTCGATCTCGTCATCGCTCTCGCGGAGGCCCGCGGTATCCACAAGCCGGAGCGGGTAGCCGCGTAGGTTGATGACCTCCTCAATCACGTCGCGCGTGGTGCCGGGCCGCGCACTGACGATGGCGCGCTCGTAGCCGAGGAGCAGATTGAGCAGCGAAGATTTGCCCACGTTCGGAGCGCCGCAGATGACCGTCCGCACGCCCTCGCGGAGCACGCGGCCCTGGCCGGCGGTGGCGAGCAGCGCCTCGGTCTCCGCGCGCACGGCGTCGAGTTTGGCGCGCAGCGCGTCGCCGGTGTCGGGGTCGATGTCCTCGTCGGGAAAATCAATGAACGCCTCGACATGCGCGAGCAGTTCGACCAGCCGCTCGCGCAGCACGCGGATGCGTGCGCCGAGCCGGCCTTCGAGCTGCTCGGTCGCGGCGCGGAGGGCGAGGTCGGTCTGCGCGGTGATGAGATCCATCACCGCTTCGGCCTGCGTGAGATCCATTTTGCCACTGAGGTACGCCCGCTGCGTGAACTCGCCCGGCTCCGCCGACCGCGCCCCGCATTTCAGCAGCAGCTCCAAAATCCGCCGCGCCACCAGCACGCCGCCGTGGCCCGCGATCTCCACCACGTCCTCGCCCGTGTAGCTGTGCGGCGCGCGGAAGACCGTGAGCAGCACGTCATCCAGCTTCCGCCCGCCGTCGAAGATCGGCCCGAACTGCTGCACGCGCGCGACCTGTTTTGCGACCGGAGTTTTCCCGCGAAAAACCTGCTCGGCGATCTCGATTGCGCGCGGCCCGCTCATTCGCAGCACCGCGATTGCCCCTTCGCCCAGCGGTGTGGAAATGGCGGCGATGGTGTCGTTCACGGCTGATTGGAAAGGATGCCGAATCTCAAAAAAAGCGTGTCATCCTGAGCGAAGCGGAGGCGGAAAGGCGGGCGCAGCGCAGTCGAAGGACCCCGGCGGTCCGATAACGTAGAGCGCGTGAACGAACCGCCGGGGTTCTTCGACTGCGTTTCGCCCCCACCTTTCCACGGCGAATCTCCGCTTAGGATGACACGCCTTTTCAACTTCGGTACACCGTTTTAGGCATCCAGCGAGTCGTCGAGCGCGGCGATGAGTTCGGCGATGGTCGCGCGGGTTTCGTCGCCCATGTTGGAGAGGCGGAAGGTCTTGCCCTTCAGCTTTCCGTAGCCGCCGTCGATGATCATGTTGTGCCGCGACTTCATGTTCGCGGCCAGCGCCGCCACATCGAGATTCAGCGTGTTCGCCACGCAGGTCAGCGACTTTGAGCGGTAGCCCTCTGGCGC
>JAYVNN010000377.1:0-29248 GCA_043758435.1 Chthoniobacter sp. | reverse complement strand
CACGGAAGGGTGGCTGAGCCCGGTTTAAAGCACTCGACTCGAAATCGAACGAACGGTCAAACGTTCCGGGGGTTCGAATCCCCCCCCTTCCGCCACTTCTTTCACGAGCAGCGGGCCCGCGACCGGTCTTCAGCGTATGCCCCCCATGCACCGACGATCCACCGTCTGCGAGACCGCCAGAATCCCCCCATGAAATCGTTCGCCATTTTCGTTTTTCTCTGCGCGTCACTCGGCACCGCTCAGGCGGATTTCAAAGCCGGTTTCGCTGAGCGCGCCATCACGCCGGAAGTCGGCATGGAAGTGCCGGGCGGCTACGGCAAAGTCTATTCCACGCGCATCCACGACCCGTGCAAAGTGCGCGCGGCAGTGTTCGACGACGGCACGCAGAGCGTCGCGCTCGTCGGGCTCGATCTGCTCTTCATCACGCGGTCCATCGTGCAGGAGACGCGCGCGGAAATCGCGAAACGCTGCGGGCTCAAGGCGGAGAACATCCTCATCGGCGCATCGCATTCGCATTCGTCGGGGCCGATCGGCATGGTCGAGTCCGGCGATCTCGAAGACGCCGCGCCGCTCGTGAAGGAACTCGCGGAGAAGAAAACCGTCGTCTCGAATCCGCGCTACACCGAGCTGCTGAAAAAGCAGATCATCGACGCCGTCGTCACCGCATATGAATCGCGCGCCGTCGGCACGATCGGCTTTGGCAGCGGGCGCGAGGACACGGTCGCGTTCAACCGCCGCATCCGCATGAAGAGCGGACTCGCCGCGTCGCATCCCGGCAAGGGCAATCCGAACAACGTCGACTTCGCCGGGCCGGTGGATCCGGAGGTCGGCGTCATCGGCTGGTGGAATCCCGAGGGTAAACTCACCGGCTGCGTGGTGAATTTCGCGTGTCACGCCACCGCCAGCGGCCCGTGGATTTCCGCGAACTGGATCCACTACATGGAGCGCGCCATCCGCGGCTTTTATCCCGAGGCGACCGTCGTCTTTCTCCAGGGTGCGTGCGGCGATGTCACGCAGGTCAACAATCTCGACCCGCACGAAAATCCCGAGGGCGATGCGTGGTCGCAATTCGTCGGCAGGCGCGTCGGCGCGGAAGCCGTGAAGGTGCTCCTCGGCATGGCGCAGACGCGCGTCGCCACGGTGCCCATCGACGTGCGGACGAAAGTCTGGAACATCGCGCGCCGCGTGCCCGCGCCCGAACGCGTGAAAGCCGCGCTGGAACTCGCCGCGAAAGACGAGGCGACCGCCGGCCCCGATTGGGTCTGGGCGAAAGAGACGGCGATGCTCGACGCGCTCATCGCGAAACGTCCGAAGGTCGAAGTCGAAGTGCAGGCGATCCAGATCGGCCCGGTGCTCTGCCTCGCCTGCCCGGCGGAGTATTTCTGCCAGTACGGTCTCGATTGGAAAAAGGGCAGCGGCTTCCCGATGACCTTCCCCGTCGAACTGGCGAACGGCTGCATCGGCTACGTCCCCACGCTCGAAGCCTTCGACCCGAAAACCGGCGGCGGCTACGAAACGCGTCTCACCGCCTACAGCAATCTCGACATCACTGCCGGCGACCAAATCCGCGACGCCGGCCTCGAACTCGCGCACACTTTCAAACCCACACCGCTCCCGCAGCGCCCGCCCGCGCCGCCCTTCAAAGGCGAAGGCTGGTCCTACGGCAACCAGCCGCCGCAGGTGAAATGAACGCGCGTTTTCACCTCGTCGCGGCCCTCGCCATGGCCGCTCCCGCCTTCAGCCAGGAATCCCCGCTTTCACCTTCCGATGCGCAGAAAAGTTTCCAGCTCGCCGATCCCGCGCTGCGCGTGGAACTGGTCGCCGCGGAGCCGCTGGTGATGTCGCCGTGCGCGCTGGCGTTTGATGAACGCGGCCGCCTTTTCGTCGCGGAAAATCGCGGCTATCCGAGCACCGCGGAGCCGCCGCAGGGCGACATCGCGCTGCTCGAAGACACCGACGGCGACGGGCGCATGGACCGGCGCACGGTCTTCGCCAGCGGCCTCACTTTCCCGAATGGCGTGCTGCCGTGGCGCGGCGGGCTCATCGTCACCTGCGCGCCGGACGTGCTCTTTTTGCAAGACACGGATGGCGACGGCATCGCGGACGAAAAGCGTGTGCTGCTCACCGGCTTTGCCACGGGCGGCAGCACGCAGCTCCGCGTGAACTGCCCGACGCCCGGCCCGGACGGCTGGGTTTATTTCGCCGCCGGACTGAGCGGCGGCGAGATCACCGCGCCCGATCACCCGGAGCGCGCGGCGGTGAAAATGACCGGCGACGTGCGCTGGAATCCGCAAACCGGCGAGATCGAAAACGTGGACGGCCGCTCGCAGTATGGCATGAGTTTCGATGACTTCGGGCGGCGCTTCATCTGCATGAACCGCGTGCCGGTGCAGCACGTCGTGCTGCCGTCGAAGATACTCGCACGCAATCCGCACCTCGCGTTTTCCGAGACCGTGCAGGACTGCAACGAGCGCACCGTGCATTCGCTGCTCAAAGGCGGCGGCGATGGCGTGCGGCTTTTTCCCATCAGCCAAAACCTCACCACCGCCGACTCTCATGCCGGTTCCTTCAGCGCGGCGTGCGCGATCACGATCTGGCGCGGCGGCGCGCTGCCGGATGCGTATCGCGGCAGCGCGCTGACGTGCGACCCCACGGGCAACCTCGTCCACGCCGACAAGCTCGTGCGCCGCGACTCGACGTTCGCCGCGCAGCCGATGTTCGACGGGAAAGAATTTCTCGCGAGCCGCGACGACTGGTTCCGGCCGGTCTTCCTCGCGAGCGGCCCGGACGGCGCGCTCTACATCGCCGACATGTACCGGAAGGTCATCGAGCATCCCGACTACCTCCCGGAGGAAATCCGCAAGCGCACCGACTTCGAGGCCGGCAAGGAAATGGGCCGCGTCTGGCGGGTGCGTGCGGTCGCCGGCCCCGCGGTGCCGCGCGCCGATTTTTCCCACGCGACGACCGCGCAGCTCAGCGAAGATCTCACGAGCCTCAACCCGTGGGCCCGCGAGACCGCGCGGCGGCTGCTGTTGGAAAAGGACCGCGCGAAAGAGCCCGTCGTGCTTCGCGCGAACAGTCGCTGGCAGGAGGGGAATCCGTTTTGGTTTCGGGTGCGGCATCTCCTTTCGCCGATGACGGACGCGGAGCTGGAAAGGGCGCTCGCTGAAAACGTGATGGGCGGCGCTGACGCCGTGCTCGACATCCTCGGCCAAGACCTCGCCGCCGGCCGCCGCTCACCCGCGCTGCTCCAGCGCCTCGCCGAGCCGCCGGCCGGCCAGTGGGATTCCGACCTCCTCCATTTTGCCGCCGCGTTCGGCGCGGTACGCGACGATGCGATCGCCGTGCCGCTGCTCATCAAGGCGGCGAACCATTGTTACGCCGACGACCGCTGGGCCATGGCCGGCATCGTCGCGGCATCCGCCGGGCGCGAGCTGCCGGTGCTGCTCGGGATGCTGCGCAATTCGGAGAACCGCGGCATCCTGCTCACCCGCGCGCCGCTGGCCCGCCTGCTCGCCGAGACGCTCGGCCGCGCCGACCACGCGCGCGGCGGCAGCTCGCTGGAGCCGATTCTCTCGGCGATGACCGGCTACGAATTCACCAGCCGCGCCGAACTCGCCGACGCGTATGCGCGAGGCCGCCAGCTCGGCTTCGATACCGCCGCGCCTGAGCAGCAGGCGCTCCTGCGCGAAACGCGGCGCATCCTCGCCGATCACGACTGGAATCCAGCCGCCACGATCCCGGTGCTCGCGCACGCGCCGTGGGAATGGGGCGGTGCACGGCTGCTGCAATTCGCGACCGAGGGCGACCGCGATGCGCTGCGTGCGCTCGCCGCGTGGGACCGTCCGGAAATCGCGCGTGCGCTGCTCGCGAGCGATTGGTATCGGCGCAGCCCGCCTTCGCTCCGCGCCGAGATGCTCGCCGTCTGCCTCGCGCGGCCCGGCTATTTTCCCGCGGTGCTCGAGGCGGTGGAAAGCGGCGCGCTGCCCGCGAGCGCACTCACCACGCAGCAAAAGCAACTCGTGCGCGCGAGCGCCGACGCCGCCATCCGCGAACGCGCGGAGAAGCTCTTTGGCACAGCCGTCGCGGGCGACCGGACGAAAGCCTTTGCCGACGCGAAGGCCGCGCTCGCGCTGACCGCGGATGCGGCGCATGGGCGCGAGGTTTTCAAGACGCACTGCGCGACGTGCCACCGCCTCGACCGCGAGGGCAGCGCGGTCGGCCCCGACCTGCTCGACATGCGCAACCAGCCCAAGGAATCGATCCTCTTTCACATCGTCGTCCCCGAGGCGGAGGTCGCGCCCGCCTTTGCGCCCTATGCCGTAGAGACCAAAGACGGGCGCTCGCTCGCGGGCATCCTCGCGAGTGAGACGCCCGCGAGCCTCACGCTGCGCCTGCCCGGCGGCGTGGAGGAAACGATCCTGCGCACCAGCGTCGCGCGCCTCGAAGCCCTGCCCGGCTCACTCATGCCCGCGGGGCTCGAGGCCGCCATGTCGCCGCAGGATCTCGCGGACTTGCTCGCTTTTCTCAAAGGCGAAAAGTAAGACGCCGCTCGCATTTTTTCCCCGCATCCTATGAGCAAAAAATACCATGTCGCCGTCCTCGGCTACGGCTGGGCCGCGGGCGCGCACATCGCCGCGATCAATGCCACCGCGCAGGCGCAGGTCACCGCCGTCTGGTCGTCGCGGGCGCTGGATTCCGCGGAGCTGAGCGCGCGCCACAGCTCGCCGATCACCGCGCACACCGACCTCGCCGCGATGCTCGCCGACCCCGCGATTCACGTCGTGGACATCACGAGCTTTCCCAATCAGCACGCCGCGCACTTCATCGCCGCGGCGAGCGCGGGGAAGCACCTCATCGTCGAGAAACCGCTGGCCATCGAGTGGCGCGACATCCTCGCGATGCAGCGCGCCGCCGCGGAGTCCGGGGTGCGCGTCTGCGTGTGCTTCGAGTGCCGCTACTCGTCGCAGTTCCTCGCCACGCGGGCGGTGCTCGACGCGGGCCTCGTGGGGCGCGTGCATTACGGCGAGGTCGATTACTTCCACGGCATCGGCCCGTGGTACGGGCAGTACCGCTGGAACACGAAACGCGAACTCGGCGGCAGCGCGCTCCTCACCGCCGGGTGCCACGCGCTCGATGCGCTCCTGCTCTGCATGGATGGCGAGCCCGAGGAGGTGACCACTTTCGCCACGCAAAGCAGCCATCCCGATTTCGCCGCCTACGAATATCCCACGAGCACCGCGAGCCTCGTCCGCTTTGCCGGCGGCGCGGTGGGCAAATGCGCGGCGGTCGTCGATTGCCTCCAGCCGTACTACTTCCACACGCATCTCGTGGGCAGCGCGGGCTCGATTCTCGACAACAAATTCCACTCCCAAAAAATCGCCGGCCTCGACCGCGGCGCGTGGAGCCAGCTCTCGATGAAACTGCTCGATAGCGGCGCGGTCTCCGACCATCCGTACCAGACGCAGTTCCAGGCGTTCTTCGATGCGCTCGACGACGGCCGCGAAATGGCGCTGACGAGCTTTACGGATGCTTTCCGCACGCACCGCGTCATCGCCGCCGCGGACAAATCAGCGGCGGAAAACAGGGCGGTGAAACTTTCCGAAATCCCCGTCGCCTGATCCGCCATGCCCGCCGCCCTCGCCATCGCCGCCCACCCGGACGACATCGAATTCGTCATGGCCGGCACGCTGCTCCTGCTGCGCGCGGCGGGCTGGGAGATTCACTGCCTGAATGTCTCCACCGGCAACTTCGGCCACCTGACCCTGACGCCCGCGCAGACCGCACGCATCCGCCAGCGCGAGGCGCAGGCCGCGGCGAAAATGCTCGGCGCGAAATGGCACGCGCCGCTGTGCGACGACCTGCAGATTTTCTACACGGATGAAAATCTCCGCCGCATCTGCGCCGTCGTGCGCCAGGCCCGGCCGACCGTCGTGCTCACGCATGCGCTGGAGGATTACATGGAAGACCACATGATCTCCGCGCGGCTCGCGGTGACGGCGACTTTCGCCCGCGGCATCCCGCACTACCGCTCGCGCCCCGCCCGCAAACCCACGATGGAACCCGCGACGATTTACCACGCCATGCCGCACGGGCAGCGCGATCCGATGCGCCGGCGAGTGGCCCCGGAAAGCTACGTGGACACGACCGGCGTTCACACCACCAAGCGCGCCGCGCTCGCGTGTCACGCTTCGCAAAAAGAGTGGCTCGACGCCTCGCAGGGGCAGGACAACTACCTCAAAACGATGGACGGATTTTCGCGCGCGCTCGGCGCGCAGACGCGGCGCTTCACCCACGCGGAAGGCTGGCGGCGGCATCAGCACTACGGCTTTTGCGACGAAGCCGCCGACCCGCTGCGCGATGCGCTCGGCGTAAAATATCTTCTCAACAAAACCTCTCAGCGCGCGCCCGAAACCGCCCACTGAACCGCCCCGCCCCGCTTTCCCCATGCCTCGAAAACTCAGCGCCATCGCTCCCGATTGGTGGGATTACACCACCCTCGACGCCGACCTTGTCAACGCCGCCGCGCGGCTCACTCCGCGCGATTTCCCGAAACTCTCGCGTCCGGGATTCACGGTCGTCCTTTACGACACGCTCGAAGATTTTTACCTCGCCGAAGCGCTCGAATACATCAGCGCGTGGCGGCAAAGCACCGCCGACAATCCCGTGGGCATCTGCGGGCCGATCGGGCCGACGGAGCAGCTCCCACTCGTCGCGCGGATCGTCAATGCGCTCGGGCTGGATATCCGCTCCGGGCATTTCTGGGGAATGGATGAATGGTTCGACGCCGCCACCGGCCGCGAGGTGCCGGCCACGCATCCGCTGAGTTTTGAGAAAGCGGATCGCGCCATGTGCTTCGACCGCATCGGGAAAAAACTCCGGCTGCCGGACGCGCATCTGCATTTCCCCAAAGCCGACACCGCCGCGTATCGCCAGACGTGGGATGCGGGGGTGCGCTGCGCCGTGATGCAAGGCGGGCAGGGCGATGTGAAGCACTGGGCCTTCAACGATCCGCTCCCACGCCGCGGCAAATACAAGGATGCGCCGCCGTCGCCCGCGGAGTATCGCCGGCTCGCTACGCGCGTCGTCGAGCTGCATCCGCTGACCATCGCGCAAAACGCGCGCACCAGCGGCGGCGGCAATATCTCGATGGTGCCGGTGCAGGCGATCACCGTCGGGCCGGTGGAGACCTGGCAGGCGGAGAAAGTCTCGATCTGGCACGCGGGCCAGCACGACAATCCTTTCGGCCAGCGCCTCACGGCGTTCATGATTTCCCAGCGCATCGTGGACACGAGCGTGCCGATGTCGCTGCTCGCGGAGCATCCGCGTGTGCAGTTCAATTACTTCCTCGGCGGGCTGGGAACATGCGCCGTCGAGATGCACTGAGCGCCGACATTTGCTGCTAACCCCGCGGGCAAACTCGGGTTGATCCTGCACCACCCCAAACCAACTCTCCCATGCCCATCACCCGCCGCACTTTTCTCCAATCCACCGCCGCCGCCACGCTCGGTTTTCCCGCCATCCTCCGCGCGGCGAATCTGAACTCGAAACTGCAGATCGCCATCGTCGGTTGCAACGGCCAGGGGCTTTACGACCTCGAGCAAATCGGCTCGCACAAGCAGGCGGCGTTCATCGGCTTCTGCGACGTGGACACCGCGCGCTTTGACAAGGCGGACGCGAAATTTCCCGGCGTCCCGCACTTTCAGGATTTCCGCGAAATGTTCGCCAAACTCGGCGACACCTGCGACGCCGTGCAGGTCACGGTGCCCGACCACATGCACGCCTTCATCGCGCTCGACGCGATGCGCCGCGGCAAGCACGTCTATTGCCAGAAACCGCTCACCCACACCGTCTGGGAAGCGCGGCAGATGCGCCTCCAGGCGGCGCAGTCGCGGGTCGTCACGCAGATGGGCAATCAGATTCATTCTTCAAGCGAATACCGCACCGCCGTGCAGCTCATCCGCGACGGCGTGATCGGGAAAATCCAGGCCGTGCATTCGTGGCAGGGCAACCACGGCAACGGCTTCTCGAAACTCACCGCGCCGCCCGCGCCCGGCCCCGTGCCCGAGTCGCTGAACTGGGACTGGTGGCTCGGCGCCGCCCCGGGGCGCGACTTCGCGCCGGACGTGTATCACCCGTTCAAATGGCGCGACTGGCAGGACTTCGGCGGCGGCACCATGGGCGACTTCGGCTGCCACATTCTCGACCCCGTTTTCACCGCACTGCAGCTCACCGCACCCCTCAGCATCCGCGGCGAAAACGACGGCCTCAATCCGCAGTCGTGGCCTTCCGCCGAGACGATCAGCTACGTCTTTCCCGCCACCGCCTACACCGCCGGCCCCACGCTCCCGCTCACCTGGTACGACGGCGAACGCCAGCCCGACCCCGCGCTCGCGCAGATGCCCGCGGACAAAAAACTCCCCGGCTCCGCGTCGCTCTTCGTCGGCGAAGGCGGCACGCTCCTCCTCCCGCACGTCGCGATCCCACAGCTTTTTCCGGTGGAAAAATTCGCGTCCTTCGAGATGCCGAAAGTCGCCGGCGCAAACCACTACCACGCCTGGGTCGAGGCCGCGCTCGCCGGGACGAAAACGACCGACGGCTTCGACTACGCCGGCCCGCTCACCGAGACCGTGCAGCTCGGCAACGTCGCCACCCGCCACCCCGGCGTGACGCTCGAATGGGACGCCGCCGCCCTCCGCTTTCCCAACCAACCGGAAGCCGACCGCCTGCTCACGAAGCAATATCGCGACGGCTGGAAAATCGCCGCAGTGGGATAAGTCGAGGCATCACCGGCAACATGCCTCCGGTCTTGGAAAAGCTCACCAACTCGCGGACCTACTGTCAGCCCAAATCTCAGTTGGGTTCCGCCCCCACGTAGGGGATGAAAGTGAACGACGAATTCAACGTCTTGGACTTTGCATCCACGGCCGCCGTCGCTTCAAAGTCACTGCGCTTGAGCGAGGCGATGTGCCCGTCGCAAAAGACAAAGTTAGCCACGTTCTCCTGGCTTTTAACCGGATCGCCGGTGCCGAAATAGGCCTGGATGTTCTTAGGGTTGCAGACGCAGTAACCAACCTCATTCGTCTCCGCCATAAAGACCGTGCCGCTCGGAAACTCGATCATCGGCATGCTAAGGTATGCGTCCTTTTTATAGAGCCAGTAGTTCATGCCGTAGCAAAAGAGGAACTTGTCGCCGGTGATCTCCACATTCCTGTTCAGCGGCACGGCGGGGTTGATCCAGATGGACTTTTCGCCGGCCTTGGGCTTGGCGGTCTGTTCCTGGCGCTCGCTGAGTGGTTTCTCGCCCATGTAGGTCGGCAGGCGGTTGAACCACGCCTCGGGCTGGTCGATGTGAATGGTCTTTCCGGAGGACTGCCCATCGGCGGGGAACGTGTTGTTATTGTCCCCGAGGGAGGCGGCGAGGGCCGCGCCCCACTGGCGCAAATTGTTGATCGAGGCGGTCTGCTGGCCTTTGCGTTTCACCGAGGCATAGGCGGGCATCACGAGCGCCGCGAGGACGGCGATGATGGCGATGACGACGAGCAACTCGATGAGGGTGAAACCCGCGGCGACCCGGCGGCGGGCGGCGGCAGCCTGGAGATGGGCAGGTGTGGTACGCATGGCGCCTGTAACGCACAGCCTCGCCTCCGACTCAAACGACAATTCGGCCCGGCCATGTAAAAATGCGGTGTCGCCGCCCGGCGAACGCAGGTGGCCACCCCGGCAAAACCATCAACACCGGGCCGCAGGCCCCGCGAGGACTGCGCACTTCTCGTCAGCGGGTTGGCGATTTTCTCCTCTGCCGCAAAAAAGAAAACCTCCCGCGGAGCACTGCGTGCCCACCCGCGGGAAGGCGCGGCGCGTGCGCCGGAAAACCATTTGCCATCCCGCTTTCGCTCCCGATACTCCGCGGCTCTATGAACGACATCCGCATCATCCTCCACACCTCCCGCGGCGACATCGAAGGCACGATTTTCGCCTCGAAAGTCCCGATGACCGCCGCCAATTTCCTGAACCTCGCCACGAGCGGCTTCTACAACGGCGTGAAGTTTCACCGCGTCATCAAGGACTTCATGATCCAGGGCGGCGACCCCACGGGCACCGGCTCGGGCGGGCCAGGGTACAAGTTTGGCGACGAAATCCACCCCGCGCTCAAACACACGAAGCCCGGCCTTTTCTCGATGGCCAACGCCGGCCCCGGCACGAATGGCAGCCAGTTTTTCGTCACCCACGTCCCCTGCTCGTGGCTCGATGGCAAACACGCCGTCTTCGGCGAAGTGACGAAGGGCCAGGACGTGGTGGACACCATCGCGGCGGGCGATGCGATCAAGACGGTGGAGATCCTAGACTCCACCGATGAGCTTTTCGCCGCGCAGAAGGCGAACCTCGATAAGTGGAACGCGGTGCTCGCGAAAAAATAACCGCTCGCTGAGTTTTTCCCGAGAGGCGCTGGTCGAAAGATCAGCGCCTCTTTTTTTCAAAAGACCATCGGCTCGCCTTCCGTCATCATCGTGATCCGCCCGGCGAGACCCTGCTCGTGCGCGCAGACGAGCAGCCGCTCGGGCGGCTCGTGGAGCGGCTCGTAGCTGAGGCGGAAAGTGCCGTAGTGCATCGGCACCATGCGGCGCGCGCCCAGCTCCACGAACGCGCGCAGCGCCTCCTCGGGCGTCATGTGGACCTCGCGCCCGCTCGGCGGGTCGTAGGCGCCGATGGGCAGCAGCGCGACGTCGATGGCGTGGCGCGCGCCGATTTCGCGGAAGCCGTCGAAGTACGCCGTGTCGCCGCAGTGGTAGATCGTGCGCCCCGCGACCTCGATGACAAAGCCGCCAAAGCCGCGATGCGAATCGTGCAGCACCCGCGCGCCCCAGTGGTGCGCGGGCGTGAGGGTGATCTTCGCCGGGCCGCACTGGTAGCTTTCCCAATAGTGCAGCTCATGCACGCTGCGAAAACCGAGGTCATGCACGAGATTGCCCACCTCGAACGGCACGACGATCGGCTGATCCGCCGCCACGCCGCGCAGGGTTTTGCGGTCGAGATGGTCAAAGTGCGCGTGGGTCACGAGCACGCAGTCAATCGCCGGGAGATCGTCGAGATGCAGCCCCGGATGTTTCATCCGCTTGAAGACTTTCAGCCACTGCGCCCAGTTCGGATCGATGAGCAGATTCTGCTCGCGCGTCTGGATGAGAAAGGACGCGTGGCCGATCCAGGTGATCCCGATTTCACCCTCCTGCAGCTCGGGAAAATTCGGCGGCGCATGCCCGCCGGCGCGCGGCTCGAAGATCGAGGGGATCAGCACCTCCGTCAGAAAATTCCGCTTCTGCCAGCCGTTCTTCGGCTTCAGCCCCACCTTCGTCGCGCCCGCCGCGGCCTTGGCTGCGCGGGGTTTGGCGGACTTTTGGATTTCCGCCTTGGGCTGGCGCTTTTGAAACGGATTCGGCACGGAGGAGAACGTAAATGCCGCCGCGCGCCGTGCCAAGTTTTCATCCGCTTGCCACGCGCGCGCCGCGGGGTTCAGGTTGACCCCGTGACCAAAGCCGAACTCCGCCGCGCAATGCGCATCCGCCTCAAAACGCTCGGCGATTCCCGCGCGCCCAAATCCCGCGAAATCACCGCCGCCCTCGCCGCCCATCCGGCGTTTCTCCAGGCGGAAACCGTCGCCCTTTTCGCCCCGCTCCCGAGCGAACCGGACATCGAGGCGCTGTGGGAGAAAAGCGGCCACCGATTCTGCTATCCGCGCGTGGTCGGGGCGGAGCTGGAATTCGTCGCCGTGCGGCACGTCGAGGAACTCGCGCCCACCGCGTGGAATCCCCTCGTCCGCGAACCCGCGCGCGACCGGCAGATCATCGCGCCCGCCGAGATCGCGCTCCTCGTCGTGCCCGGCCTCGCCTTTACCCGCGATGGCCGCCGCCTTGGCCACGGCGGCGGCTACTATGACCGCATCATCGCGCTCCACCGCCCGCACGCCATCGCGCTCGGCGTGTGCTTCGAGTTGCAAATCGTCGCCGACATCCCGTGCGAGCCGCACGACCAGAGCGTGGACGCCGTGCTCACCGAAAGCACGGTGCGCGCGGGCTGACGCGGACGGCCGCGCGTTGCCCGGCTTTGGAGGGCGGATCGGAATTCAAAAAGCGTGTCATCCTGAGCGGAGCGGAGGCGGAAAGACGGGCGTAGCGCAGTCGAAGGACCCCGGCGGTTCATTCACGCGCAGCGCGTCATCGGACCGCCAGGGTCCTTCGACTGCGTTCCCGCCCGCCTTCGCCCGCCGGGAACTCCGCTCAGGATGACACGCCTTTTTGAAATCCCCCTTTTAGACCGAAGGGAAAGATGAACACACGCACCACGCGACTGTCGTAAGGGCGTCGCTCCTCCCGCTCGATGAATCCCCCTCCTCTCCCTGCGCTTCCCGCGGTCAGGCCACTGCCCGCGAAACCTCGCGCGCTCGCCGAGGGCGAGCGCCTGCTGCCGACCCTCGTGACCGCGGGTGCGCTCACGGTGCTGGGCGATTTTCTGCTTTGGAATCACGCGCCCGGTCTTTCGCTCGCGCTGTATTTCGCGGCGGTCGCGGTGGCGATGCTGCTGCGGCACGGGCGCGCATCGCTCCGGGCGCGGGTGCTGCTGCCCGGCGCGCTGCTGCTCCTCTCGGCGGCGCAGACAGCGGTGGAAATGTCGTTCACCAACCTCGCGGTCATCGCGGCGCTGCTCGCGATTTTGACCGGCGAACTTTGCTACCCGCAACTCCGCGCGGGCTGGGCGCGCTGGTCGGAATCGCTCGTCGCGTGGGTCGCCGCGCCGGGCCGCTGGGTGTGGCTCGGGCGGGCGGTCAATGAGCAGCCGCTCGCGCAGCCCGGCCGCACCGGCCGCCTCGGAGAGCGGTTGGCGCGGCTCGTCCGCATCGGCCTTCCGGCGCTTTTTTTGCTGGCCGTTTTCGCCATCGTCTTCTCGTCGGGAAATCACATCTTTGCGGAATATCTCGGGCGCTTCGGCGAGCATTTCCGCGAGTGGTTTCTGAGCTTCGACTTTTCGATCCTGCGCCTCTTTTTCTGGTTCTTCCTCGGCACACTCGCACTCGTTTTCGTCCGCCCGCGCACGGGTGCGGCGCTGGCGCGAAAGTGGGCGCAGCCGCTGCAGGAATGGCGGCGCGCGGATGCCAGTGTCGCGTTCTGGCAGAGCGTGCTGATCCTCGCCGCGCTGAACGCGCTTTTCTGCGCGGTGAACACGATCGACGTGGTCTATCTCTGGATGCACACCGCCGTGCCCGCGGGGATGAACGGCAAGCAGTTTCTCCACGAAGGCGTGAACAGCCTCATCGCCGCCACGGTCCTCGCGGGGGTCGTGCTCTCGGTGCTTTTTCAGCAGGCGGGCGAGGTCACGCAGTCGCGCACTTTACACGGCCTCGCCTACGTGTGGATCGCGCAAAATCTGGCGCTCATCGCCGGCGTGTTTTTCCGGCTGAAACTCTACGTCGATACTGAGGAGATGACGGCGAAACGCGTGTACGTGGGCTGCTTTCTCCTGCTCGTCACGCTCGGTTTCGTTTTCCTCTGCGCGCACGTGCGGCGCGGGCGCGCGGCGACCGCTCTGATCTGGCGCAATGCCGTGGCGACCTTCGCGCTTTTTTTCGTCCTGCAATTTCTCGACGTGATTGGCTGGGTCTGCCGCTACAACACCGGGCGCGCGCAAGGCTCTACCCTCAACGTCGCCTACCAACTGACGCTCGGCCCCGATGCCTGGCCGGTGCTGCTCCGCGCGGCGGAAACGCTGCCGCCGGGCCGCAAGCGCGACGATCTGCGGCTCGGCTTGCGCGAAGTCGCGCGGACGCATCCGCCACGGCCGCCGGAGGACTGGCGCGCGCGGCAGTTCCGGCGCGACCGCCATGCGCGCGCCCTCGCGGCGTGGGCCATGCCGCAGGGCGAACTGACGTCCACCGAACGGGACGCGCCGATCATCGAGAGTTACCGCCAGACCCGCCAGGAGCTGGGTGTCTCGGACTGAGGGAGCATCTAAAAAACCGCGCTGCTGTAGGGGAAGCTGTTAGCTTCCCCACAGCGGCGCAGGCTTTTTTAGACGCCCTCAAAGATGGGCTGACCGGCTCCCACCCTCACTCCCCGCTCGCCGTGCCCTGCGTGCTCAGCAGCTCGCCGCCGTATTTCACGGAGCCGAGCTGGAGCGGATTTTCGAGGCCCAGCCCATCGAGCAGCGGCGCGGAGCTGCGGTCGGAACCGAGGCCGCGGATCGTCTCAAAGAAGTGCCCCGGATTGAGTGCAGGCGAGAAGTAAGTGCGCAGGTTGTGGCCGAACGTGTCGCCATAGCTGGCCGGCGCGGGCAACAGGGAAATGCGGACGCTGCTCGGCGAGTCGCGCATCGTCGAGCTGGCGAAGGTCGTCAGCCAGTTGCCGCCGGCATCGACCACCACGGTCTGCGCGCCGATTTGCTCACCCTTCGCATTGTAGAGCGTGACCACCAGCGTCGCGCCGGGGTCAGCTTCGCCGCTGTAGATGGGAGCCAGCGGGAGCAGCGCCTCGCGCGTAACGTCGATGCTGCCGAGGAGCGGCAGGAGGCCGTCGCGCCGGTGCTCCGAGCCGAAGTCGTGGAAGGAGTCGAACGCGAAGACAAACGGCGTGGTGATCCGCGTCGGATCACTGGCCGTGTTATCGAACGGAGTAACATCATCCACCGAGCCGAAGCGGTCGGCGATGTTTACCGAGTTGACCACATTCTTTCCACCCGCACTGGCTTCCACCACTACGCGCACGGTGAGTTGGAAAGTGGCCCCCGGCGCGAGATCGCCGAGGTTCCAGACCACGCGGCCGTTCACGAGGCGTCCGCCATTTGACGCCGAGACAAAGCGCAGGCCCGGCGGCAGCGCGTCGGTGATGACCACACCCTCGGCGATCTGCTCGCCGGCATTGCCACCCGTGATGGTGTAGGTCGTCTGCTGACCCACCTTTGCGCTCACAAGGTTGTCGGTCTTGTGGACATAGAGGTCGGGTGCCGCGGGGATGCTGTCGGTATCCGTCGCGGTGTTATTCGCTGGGTTGCCATCCACGCCGCTGATGTCGGCCGCGATGACGGTGTTAGTCACGCCTTTCACACCCTGCGGCAAAGTCGCGGTCACCCGCGCGATGACCGTGAGCGTGACAGTCTGCGCATTGGCTCCGGCGATGGTGCCCGCGTTCCAGGTAATAACCCCTGTGAGCGGGTCGAACGTGCCGCCATTCGACGCGCTGACGAATTGCAGCGTGGACGGCAACTGATCCGTCACCGTCACGCTGTCGGCCTGTTGCAGCGCGACATTCGCGACTGTGATCGTATAGGTCAGCAGGTCGCCGGGCTTGGCGGTGCCGGTGCCGTCGCTCTTGGTAACTACCAGGTCCGGCGCAGTGCGCTCGCCAAAGAGATAACCGCCGCCAGTCTGGCCAGCCGCGATGGCGATGGCGCTGAAGGTGTCATTCGTCTGCGTGCCTCCCGCACTGCCCACGGTGTCAATGCCATCGAGGTAGCCCGCAGGCTGCGTCTCGGTCAGCGTGTAAATGCCGGGCCGGAGATTGGCGAAACTGTAAGACCCATCCACCGCGCTCGTTGCGCTGACGGTCACGGCATTGCCCAAGTCGTTCGTGCCGGTCAGTGTCACTGTTGCCCCTGCAATCGGCAGGTCGGCCGGATCATTCGCCCCGTTGTTATTTAGGTCTTGGAAAATCGTGCCGTTGAAACTCGCAGGTGCTAGTTCGCCGAAAAGATAGCCCGACGCGACGGAGTTACTCGGCAGCGTGATTGCCGAGATCACATCGCTCGGCGGATTGTTCACCGTCGTCCCGCCCGCCGTGCCCGCGGTGTTTTGCCCGTCGAGGAAACCCGCCGGCTGCGTCTCGGTCAGCGTGTAAGTGCCAGGCCGTAGCGTGCTAAAGCCATAGCTACCATCCAGCGCACTGGTCGTAGTCAGGCTGACCGCGTTGCCCAAGTCATCCGTGCCCGTGAGTGTGACCGTCGCGCCGCCGATGCCCGTCTCGGCACCGTCAATAATGCCGTTGTTATTCCGGTCATCGAAGACCGTGCCCGCAAAGGACGACGCCGCAATTTCGCCAAACGTATAACCGCTGCCCGTCTGTCCCTCGCTGATCGTTATCGCGCTGGCCGCATCATTAGCGAGCGTGCCGCCCGCGGTGCCGAGCGCATCTTTGCCATCGAGCAAACCCGCCGGCTGCGTCTCGGTGAGCGCGTAAGTGCCCGGCCGCAGATTGCCAAACGAGTAACTGCCATCCAACGCGCTGCTCACTGTCGTGAAGCTCACTGCGTTGCCAAGGTCATCAGTGCCCGTGAGCGTGATGGTCACGCCGCCCACACCGGGTTCACCGGCCTGCTGCGCGCCATCATTCGAGTCATCGCGGAAAACCGTGCCCGACAAAGTCGCCGGACGCAGTTCGCCGAAGTTATAGCCGTTCGGCACCGCGCCCGGTGTCACCACCACCCCGCTGATAACATCGCTCAGCGGATTGTTCACCGTGCTGCCACCCGCGCTGCCGACCGCGTTTTTCCCATCGAGCAACCCCGCCGGCTGCGTCTCCGTGAGGGTGTAACCCGTCGCATTGCTCGGACGCAGGCCGTTGAAGGAGTAACTGCCATCGGCCAGCGTGGTCGCGCTCACGTTCACCGCATTGCCACGGTCGTCCGTGCCGGTAAGTGTCACCGTCACACCCGCCACGCCGGTTTCACCTGCGTCGATAGCGCCGTTGTTATTCGCATCCGTGAAGACCTTCCCGCTGAGCTTGGCCGGCGTCAGTTCGGCGAAGTTATTCGCCGCCCCGCCCGTGCCTTCCGTCAGCACGATGTTGCTGAGCACATCATTGCCCGCCGTACCGCCCTGCGTGCCGATGGTATCCGTGCCGTCGAGGAAACCCGTCGGTGTCGTCTCCGTGAGCGTGTAAGTGCCGGGCCGCAGATTGCCAAAGCTATAAGTGCCGTCGGGCTGCGTCGTCAGGCTCACGTTCACGGGATCGCCCAAGTCATCCGTCCCCGTCAGCACCACGCTCACGCCACCGACCCCGCCCTCGCCCGGATCAGCCGTGCCGTTGTTATTCCGGTCGTCAAAGACCGCCCCGCTCAAACTCGCCGGACGCAGCTCGCCGAAGTTATTCGCCGAGCCATTCGTGCCTGTCGCGAGCAGGATGCCCGTGAAAGTATCGCTACCCGTAACTCCGCCCGGTGTACCAATGGTGTCCTTGCCATCAAGGAACGCCGCCGGCTGCGTTTCCGTAATCGCATAAGTGCCCGGCCGAAGACCGCCAAACGTATAGCTGCCGTCCGCCGCCGTCGTCACCGTCACCGGCGCAATCGGCCCGAGGTCGTTTGTCCCCGTCAGCGTCACCGTCACCCCGGCGACCCCGTTTTCACCCGCCTGCACCGTGCCGCTGTTATTCGTGTCGTTATAGACCAAGCCCGACAGGCTCGACGGCGCGAGTTCGCCGAAATTGTTACCCGTGCCCACCACGCCCTGATTGAGCACGATCCAGGAGATCACGTCGCTCGGCGGATTGTTCACCGTCGTCCCGCCCGCGGTGCCCGCGGTGTTATCCCCATCGAGGAAACCCGCCGGCTGCGTCTCCGTGATCGTGTAACCCGCCGCATTGCTCGGGCGCAGATTGACAAAGCTGTAGCTGCCATCCGCCAAAGTCGTTGCCGTCAGATTCACCCCATTGCCCAGGTTATCTGTGCCCGTCAGTGTCACCGTCGCCCCGGCAATGCCGCTGTCTGTGCCCTGCTTGATGCCATCGTTATTCGCGTCGTTGAAAACGAAACCTGCCAGGCTCGTCAGGTCGCGCGTATCTGTATCGGTCGCAGTGTTATTCCCCGGTGTCGGATCGGTTACGCCCACTGGATTTGTGGCCGTTGCGGTATTGGTCAGATTACCCGTCGCGCTCAGCAGCACCGTGCCGGTTACGGTGAAAGTCGCGCTGCCGCCCGAGGCGAGATTGATCGCCGTATTGATGTCCCCGCTCCCATTCTCCGCCCCACTCGAACCCGCGCCCGCATACATCGCCGTCCACGTCGCCCCGCTAATGTTCGCCGGAATCGCATCCGCAATCACCGCGCCGGTCACAAAGCTCGGCCCTGTATTGCTCACCACGACTGTATAAGTGATCGGCTGACCGGAAATGTAAGTCGCGTTGCCATCCGTCTTCGTCACCGAAAGGTCGGCCACCGGCGTCAGCGTGTCCGTGTCCGTCGCAGTGTTATTGTCCGGCGCCGGATCAGTCACCCCCACCGGCGGCGTCACCGTCGCCGTATTAGCCAAAGTGCCTGTCGCCGTCGCAACCACCGTCCCCGTCACCGTGAACGTCGCCGTCCCGCCCGAGGCCAGATCGACCAGCGTGCTGATGTTACCGCTGCCGTTCGCTGCACCACCCGAGCCCGTGCCCGTATAAACCGCCGTCCAATTCACCCCGGTCAAAGCCGCCGGCAAGGTGTCCGCGACACTGGCTCCGGTCACAAAGCCCGGCCCGGTGTTACTCACGACAATCGTGTAGTTCACTGCTGTCCCCGGCACCACCGAAGCCACGCCATCCGTCTTCGTGATAGCGAGGTCAGCCACAATGTTCGCCGCATCCATGTCCGTCGCGCTGTTATTGCCCGGCTTCGGATCCGTCACTCCAGCCGGCGCCGCCACCGTCGCCGTGTTCACCAGGTTACCAGTCGCTGTGCTCAGCACCGTGCCGGTGATCGTGAACGTTGCACTGCCACCCGAAGAGAGGTTGATCGCCTCGTTAATGCTGCCCGCCCCGCTCGCCGCACCATTCGAGCCTACGCCCGCATACAACGCCGTCCACGCTACCCCGCTGATGTTCGCCGGGATCGTATCCGCGACAGTGGCCCCGGTCACAAAGCTCGGCCCGCTGTTACTTACCACTACCGAATAGCTGATCGCCGTGCCCGGATTGTAAGTCGCGCTGCCATCCGTTTTCGTCACTGAAAGGTCTGCCACCGGCGTCAGCGT
The DNA here is from genome assembly GCA_043758435.1 of Chthoniobacter sp. GTDB lineage: Bacteria > Verrucomicrobiota > Verrucomicrobiia > Chthoniobacterales > Chthoniobacteraceae > Chthoniobacter. The sequence continues at coordinate 10,260 of JAYVNN010000377.1, read as the reverse complement.
GTCCGTGTCCGTCGCGCTGTTATTGCCTGGCGTCGGATCAGTCACCCCCACCGGCGGTGTCACCGTCGCCGTATTAGTCAAAGTGCCCGTCGCCGTCGAAGCCACAGTGCCTGTCACCGTGAACGTCGCCGTTCCACCGGAAGCCAGATTGACCAGTGTGCTGATGTTACCGCTGCCATTCGCCGCACCGCCCGAGCCCGCGCCGGCATACACCGCCGTCCAACTCACCCCGGTCAAGGCCGCCGGCAAGGTGTCCGCGACACTGGCCCCGGTCACAAAGCTCGGCCCTGTGTTACTCACGACAATCGTGTAAGTCACCGCCGTCCCCGGCACCACCGAAGTCACGCCATCCGTCTTTGTGATAGCGAGGTCAGCCACAATGTTCGCAGTATCCGTGTCCGTCGCGCTGTTGTTACCCGCGTTCAGATCGTTCACCCCAGCCGGAGCCGCCACCGTCGCCGTGTTCACCAGGTTACCCGTCGCCGTGCTCAACATCGTGCCGGTGATCGTAAAGGTCGCACTGCCACCCGAAGCGAGGTTGATCGCCTCATTGATGCTACCCGTCCCGCTCGCAGCCCCAGTCGAGCCTGCGCCCGCATACACCGCCGTCCACGCCGCACCGCTGATGTTTGCCGGGATGGTATCCGCCACCGTTGCGCCCGTCACAAAGCTCGGCCCGCTGTTACCCACCACCACCGTATAAGTGATCGCCGTCCCCGGAGTGTAAGTCGCGCTGCTGTCTGTCTTCGTCACCGAAAGATCGGCCACGATCCTTTCGCCGAAAGTATTCCCGGTTCCATTGATCCCTGCGTCAAGGACGATCGCACTGAGCACGTCGTTGCCCGCCGTGCCACCCTGCGTGCCGGTGGTATCCGTGCCGTCGCCATAGCCAGCGGGTTGCGTTTCCGTGATGGTGTAACCGGTCGCATTGCTCGGCCGCAGCGTGCCAAAGGAATAAGCGCCGGTGCCGTCTGTCGTCGTGGTCATGCTGACCGCGTTGCCGAGATCATCCGTGCCGGTGAGCGTGACCGTCACGCCGGAAAGCCCGCTTTCACCACCCTGCCGCACACCGTCATTGTTCGCGTCGATATACACGCTGCCCGCGAGCGAGGCCGGCGCTAGTTCCGCGAAGTTATTCGCCGTCCCGTTCGTTCCCTCGGTCACGATGATGCTGGAAAACACATCGTTCGCCGACGTGCCACCTGGCGTGCCGATGAGGTCTTTGCCATCGAGGAAGGCCGCCGGCTGGGTCTCACTGATGGTGTAAGTGCCGGGCCGTAGCGCGGCGAAGGAATACGCGCCGCCCGCGACCGTGGTCGCGGTGGTGCTCACCGCATTGCCGCGGTCATCCGTCCCCGTGAGAGTCACGGTCGCACCCGCGATGCCGCTGTCGCCACCGTTGATAAGGCCGTCGTTATTGCCATCGCTAAACACCGCACCCGCGAGCGTGGCCGGGCGGAGGTCGGCAAAGTTATTCGCCGCGCCCGTGGTATTCGCCGCGAGTGTGATGTTGGAAATCGTGTTGCTGTTCGCCGTGTTATCCACCGTCCCGCTGCCCTGGGTGCCAGCGGTTTCGCGCCCATCAAGTGTGCCCACGGGCTGGGTCTCGGTGAGCGTATAAGTGCCGGGCCGCAGGCTGCCAAAGGTGTAGGTGCCGGCACCGTTGGTCGTGGTGGAAAGCGAGACGGCATTGCCGAGGTCGTCGGTGCCGGTGACGGTGACGGTCACGCCGGACTGCGCCGTTTCTCCACCTTGGAAAATGCCGTCGTTGTTCGCGTCGATGTAAGCCGAACCGGTAAGTGTCGAAGGCGCCAGTTCGCCGAAGTTATAGCCGGTCTCCGTAGTGTTCGGCGCGAGGGTGACGGCGCTGATGACATCGCTCGGCGGATTGTTGACGGTCGTGCCGCCTGCCGTACCCGCGGTGTTCTTGCCATCGAGGAAGCCGGCGGGCTGCGTCTCGGTTACGGTGTAGCTGCCGGGGCGCAGATTCGCGAAGGAGTAAGCACCCGTGCCGTTGCTCGTGGCGGTAAGACTGACCGCCGCGCCAAAATCATCCGTGCCGGTCAGCGTGACCGTCGCACCACTGATCCCCGTTTCACCCGCGCCCAACTGCACGCCATCGTTGTTCAAGTCGCTGTAGATGACCCCCGCCAGCGACGCTGGCGACAGGTCGGCAAAGTTATTCGCCACGCCCGTTTCCCCACTGGCGAGAACGATGCCGGAGATGGTGTTACTGACGGTGGTGTTATCCACCGTGCCCGCAGTGGTGGTGCCGGTGCCCGCGCTTTCCCGTCCGTCCAGCGTGCCCGCAGGCTGCGTTTCTGTCAGCGTGTAAGTGCCGGGCCGGAGGTTGGCGAAAGCGTATGCGCCGCTGGCATTGGTCGTAGCGGTGGTGCTGACCGCGTTGCCGAGATCGTCCGTGCCCGTGAGCGTGACCGTCACGCCGCTGATCGCCAGGTCGCCAGCCTGCTGCGCGCCGTCATTGTTCCCATCATTAAAGACCACGCCCGCCAGCGAGCCGGGCGGGAGTGCCCCGAAGTTGTAACCTGTGGTCGCCGTGTTCGCGGCGAGCACCACACCGCTGATGACATCGCTCGGCGGGTTGTTCACCGTCGTCCCGCCCGCGGTGCCCGCGGTGTTCTTGCCATCGAGGAAACCACCCGGCTGCGTCTCGGTAATGGTATAACCCGCGGCGTTGCTCGGGCGCAGGCCGGTGAAGCTGTAGTTACCGCTCACGTCGCTCGTCGTCGTGAAGCTCACCGCGTTGCCGAGATCATTGGTGCCAGTCAGCGTCACCGTCACTCCGCTGATGCCCGTCTCGCCCGCACCGGCAATAAGTCCGTCGTTGTTCAGGTCGCGATAGACCGTACCCGAAAGCGAGGTCGTCGGCAGTTCGCCGAAGTTGTAACCCGTGCCCGCCGTGCCGGAGACCACGGTGATGTTAGCCACCTGGTCATTGGTCAGCGTGCCCGCGGGCGTGCCGTTGCTGTCGAGGCCATCATTGAAAGCGGCGGGCTGGGTCTCGGCAAGGGTGTAAGTGCCGGGCCGCAGATTGGTGAAGGACACGTTGCCGCTGGCGTCGGTCGTCGTGCTGGTGCTGACGGCGTTGCCGAGGTCATCCGTGCCGGTGAGTGCGATGGTCACGCCGCTAATGCCGGTTTCGCCCGCGCCGGCCTGGGTGCCGTCGTTGTTGAGATCGCGATAGACCGTGGCGCTCAGGCTCGCCGGCATCAGCTCGCCGAAGTTATTCGCCGTCCCGTTCGTTCCCGTCGCCAGAGCGATCGCGCTGATTGTGTCATTCACTGCGGTATTTCCACCCAGCGGCCCCGCGGTGTCTTTGCCATCGAGCAAACCGGACGCCTGCGTCTCCGTGATCGCATAAGTGCCAGGCCGCAGATTGCCAAACGAGTAGCTGCCATCGGCTGCCGTCGTCGTGGTGACTGGCGCGATCCCTCCCTGATCATTCGACCCCGTCAGCGTCACCGTTACCCCGCTGACCCCGTTTTCCCCGGCCTGCACGGTGCCATTGTTATTCGTGTCGTTATAGACAAACCCCGACAGGCTCGACGGCGCGAGTTCGCCGAAATTATTGGCCGTCCCGCTCACGCCCTGCGCCAGCACGATGTTGCTGAAAACATCATTCCCCGCCGCGCCGCCCGGCGTCCCGATGGTGTCCGTGCCATCGAGGAAACCCACTGGCTGCGTCTCCGCGATCGTGTAACCCGCCGCATTGCTCGGGCGCAAATTGATGAAGCTGTAGCTGCCATCCACCGCTGTCGTCACCGTCACATTCACCGCCGCGCCGAGATTGTTCGTGCCAGTGAGCGTCAGCGTCACGCCAGTGATGCCATTTTCGCCTGCCTGCTGGATGCCGTCGTTGTTGGTGTCGTTGAAAACGAAGCCCGCCAGGCTCGTCGTGTCGCGCGTGTCGGTGTCGGTCGCGCTGTTATTTCCTGGTGTCGGATCGGTCGTCGTCGCGGGCGGCGTCACCGTCGCGGTGTTCGTAAGATTACCCGTCGCCGTCAAAAGCACCGTGCCCGAGACGGTGAAAGTCGCACTGCCGCCGGAGGCGAGATTGATCGTCTCATTGATGCTCCCGCTCCCGCTGGCATTTCCACCCGAGCCCGTGCCCATGAACACCGCCGTCCAAGTCGCCCCGCTGATGTTCGCCGGGATAGTGTCCGCGACCACTGCGCCGGTGACGTAGCTTGGGCCGTTGTTAGTCACCACCACGGTATATGAAATGGGTGTGCCTGAAATGTACGTCGCTCTGCCATCCGTCTTCGTCACACTCAAGTCCGCGGTCGGCGTGAGCGTGTCCGTGTCGGTCGCACTGTTGTTGCCGGGCATCGGATCGGTGGTGCCAACCGGCGGCGTGACCGTCGCCGTATTGACCAGCGTGCCCGTCGCGGTGGCCGCGACCGTGCCTGTGACCGTGAAGGTCGCCGTCCCACCCACCGCGAGATTGATGAGCGTACTGATATTGCCGCTGCCGCTCGCCGCGCCGCTGGAACCCGTGCCGGTGTAGGCCGCCGTCCAACTTACTCCAGTGAGGGCCGCGGGCAGAGTGTCCGCGACCGTCGCGCCGGTGACAAAACTCGGGCCGGTGTTGCTCACGACAATCGTATAGGTCGTCGTCGTCCCCGGCACCGCCGTCGCGGAACCGTCGGTTTTCGTGATCGAAAGATCGGCCACCGCATTGAGTGTATCCGTATCCGTGGCGCTGTTATTGCCCGGCGTCGGATCAGTCACACCCGCGGGCGCGGCGACCGTCGCCGTGTTCACCAGATTGCCCGTCGTCGTCGAGAGTACAGTGCCGGTGACCGTGAAAGTCGCACTGCCGCCCGACGCGAGGTTGATCGTCTCATTGATGCTCCCGCTCCCGCTGGCATTTCCACCCGAACCCGTGCCCGTGTACACCGCCGTCCACGCCGCTCCGCTAATGTTCGCCGGGATGGTGTCCGCCACCGTTGCCCCGGTCACAAAGCTCGGCCCGCTATTGCTCACCGTCACCGTATAGGTAATCGCCGTTCCTGGCGTGTAAGTCGCACTGCCATCCGTCTTCGTGATCGCAAGGTCAGCCACCGGCGTCAAAGTGTCCGTATCCGTGGCGCTGTTATTGCCCGGCGTCGGATCAGTCACCCCCACCGGCGGTGTCGCCGTCGCCGTATTAACCAAAGTGCCCGTCGCTGTCGAAGCCACCGTCCCCGTCACCGTGAACGTCGCCGTTCCGCCAGAAGCCAGATTGACCAGCGTGCTGATGTTACCACTGCCGCTCGCCGCACCGCCCGAGCCCGTGCCTGTGTAGGCCGCCGTCCAGTTCACTCCCGTCAAAGCCGCCGGCAAAGTGTCGGCAATGCTGGCCCCGCTCACAAAGCTCGGCCCCGTGTTACTCACGACAATCGTGTAAGTCACCGCTGTCCCCGGCACCACCGAAGTCACGCCATCCGTCTTCGTGATAGCGAGGTCAGCCACAATATTCGGCGTATCCGTGTCCGTCGCGCTGTTGTTAGCCGCGTTCAGATCGTTCACGCCCGCCGGGGCCACCACCGTCGCCGTGTTCACCAAGTTACCCGTCGCCGTCGAAAGCACCGTGCCGGTAATCGTAAAGGTCGCGCTGCCGCCTGAAGCAAGGTTGATCGCCTCATTGATGCTCCCGCTCCCGCTGGCATTTCCACCCGAACCCGTGCCCGCATACACCGCCGTCCACGCCGCTCCGCTGATATTCGCCGGAATCGTATCCACGACGGTGGCTCCGGCCACAAAGCTCGGCCCCGCGTTACTCACCACTACTGTATAGCTGATCGCCGTCCCCGGAGTGTAAGTCGCACTGCCATCCGTCTTCGTTACCGAAAGATCAGCCACGATCCTTTCACCAAAGGTATTTCCGGTTCCGTTAATCCCGGCGCTGAGCACAATCGCACTGAGCACATCGTTGCCCGCCGTGCCACCCTGCGTGCCGATGGCATCCGTGCCGTCGCCATAGTCCGCGGGTTGCGTTTCCGTGATGGTGTAGCCCGTCGCATTACTCGGCCGCAGCGTGCCAAAGGAATAAGCGCCGGTGCCGTCCGTCGTCGCCGTTGCATTGACCGCGTTGCCGAGATCATCCGTGCCGGTGAGCGTGACCGTCACGCCTGCGAGCCCACTTTCACCGCCCTGCCGCACGCCGTCATTGTTCGCGTCGATATACACGCTGCCTGCCAGCGCCGCCGGCGCGAGTTCCGCGAAGTTGTTCGCCGCCCCATTCGTCCCCTCGGTCACGATAACGCTGGAAAACACATCATTCCCCGCCGTGCCGCCGGGCGTGCCAATGGTGTCTTTGCCATCGAGGAAACCGACTGGCTGCGTCTCGCTGATCGTGTAGGTCCCGGGCCGCAGACTGCCAAAGGAATATGCACCGCCGGCAATTGTCGTCGCCGACGTGCTCACCGCGTTGCCGCGGTCATCCGTGCCCGTGAGCGTCACCGTCGCACCGACGATGCCCGCGTCTCCGCCGTTGATTAACCCATCATTGTTGCCGTCGCTGAAGACCGCGCCCGCGAGCGTGCCTGGGCGCAGGTCGGCGAAATTGTTCGCCGTGCCCGTGACATTCGCCGCGAGCGTGATGGCGGAAATCGTGTTGCTGTTCGCGGTGTTATCCACCGTCCCGCTGCCCTGCGTGCCGGCAGTTTCGCGCCCGTCGAGCAGGCCCGCAGGCTGTGTCTCGGTGAGCGTGTAGGTGCCGGGGCGCAGACTGCCAAAGATGTAGGCGCCAGCGCCGTTCGTCGTGGTGGAAAGCGTGACCGCATTGCCCAGATCGTCGGCTCCGGTGAGCGTGACCGTCACGCCGGACTGTGACGTTTCGCCGCCTTGGAAGACGCCGTCGTTATTCGCGTCGAGGTAAGCCGAGCCGCTGAGTGTTGCGGGCGGGAGTTTCCCGAAATTGTAACTCGTCGCGCCGATGCCGCTCGCGAGCACCACGCCGCTAATAACATCGCTCGCCGGATTGTTGACCGTCGCACCGCCCGCGCTGCCAACTGTGTTCTTGCCATCGAGGAAACCGGCAGGCTGCGTCTCGGTGATCGTATAGCCCGTGGCATTGCTCGGGCGCAGGCAGGTGAAGGTGTAGTTGCCGCTCCCATCGGTCGTCGTCGTGACGTTCACCGCTGCACCGAGATCATCCGTGCCGCTGAGTGTGACTGTCACGCTGCTGATGCCCGTCTCGCCCGCGCCGGCGATAAAGCCGTCGTTGTTCAGGTCGCGATAGACCGTGCCGGAAATCGAGGTCGTTGGCAGTTCGCCGAATTTGTAACCCGTGCCCGCCGTGCCGGAGACGACGGAAATATTAGAAACTTGATCGTTCGTCAGCGTACCCGCGGGCGCACCGTTACTGTCGAGGCCATCGTTGAAACCGCCCGGCTGGGTCTCGGTGATAGTGTAAGTGCCGGGCCGCAGATTGCTGAAGGACACGTTGCCGCTCGCATCGCTCACCAGCGCCGTGCTCACTGCCGCGCCGCGGTCGTCGGTGCCGGTCACGGTCACGGTCACGCCGGAGATGCCGGTCTCGCCCGCGCCGAGTTGCACACCATCGTTGTTCACGTCGCGATAGACCGTGGCCGCGAGGCTCGCGGGCGACAGCTCGCCGAAGTTATTCGCCACGCCCGTCTGCCCCGAGGCGATGACGATGCTGGCGATGGTGTTGTTATCAATCGTGTTATTGACCGTGCCGCTCGCCTGCGTGCCGACGGTTTCCCTGCCATCGAGTAGCCCGGCGGGCTGGGTCTCGGTGAGCGTATAGGTGCCAGGCCGGAGTGTGGTGAAAGAGTACGCGCCCGCGCCGTTCGTGGTCGTGCTGAGGCTGACGGCATTACCGAGATCGTCGGTGCCGGTGAGCGCCACGCTCACGCCGGACTGCGCGGTTTCGCCGCCTTGGAAAACGCCGTCGTTATTCGCGTCGAGATAGACGCTGCCCGAAACCGTCGCGCCTTGCAGCTCGCCGAAACTGTAGCCGGTCGCGCTCGTGTTCGACGGCAGGGTGATCGCGCTGATGATGTCGCTTGGCGGATTGTTGACCGTCGTGCCGCCGGAGGTGCCAGCGGTGTTCTTTCCGTCCAAGAATCCGGCGGGCTGCGTCTCGGTGATGGTGTAACTGCCGGGCCGCAGCGTGGTGAAGGAGTAAGCGCCGCTCGCGTTGGTCGTCGTGCTGAGGCTGACCGCAGCGCCGCGGTCGTCGGTTCCGGTGAGCGTCACGGTCGCCGCGTTGATGCCCGTTTCGCCTGCGCCGGATTGCACGCCGTCATTGTTCGCGTCAATGAAGACCGTGCCGGCGAAAGACGACGCTGGCAGCTCGCCGAAGTTATTGCCCGTGCCCGCGACCCCGGTGCCCAGCGTGATGGTCGAGATGGTGTTGCTGTTAGTCGTGTTGTCGATGGTGCCGCTGGCTTGCGTGCCGACCGTTTCCTTGCCATCGAGCAAGCCCGCGGGCTGGGTCTCGGTGATGGTGTAAGTGCCGGGCCGCACGTTTGCGAACGAGTAAGCACCGCTCGCGTTCGTCGTGGTCGAGACGTTCACCGCCGCACCGAAATCATCCGTGCCGGTGAGCGTGACCGTCACCGCATTGACACCCGTTTCGCCCGCGCCGGATTGCACGCCGTCGTTGTTCAGGTCGCGATAGACCGTGCCCGCGAGCGAGTCTGGCGAAAGCTCGGCGAAGTTATTCGCGACGCCAGTCTCGCCGCTGCCAACGACGATGCCTGAGATGGTGTTGCTGACCGTCGCGTTATTCACCGTGCCCGCCGTGGTCGTGCCGGTGCCCGCGGTTTCCTTGCCGTCGAGCACACCCGCGGGCTGGGTTTCCGTGAGAGTGTAAGTGCCAGGGCGCAGATTGCCAAACGAGTAGGCGCCGGTGCCGCTGGTTGCCGTGCTCACGCTCACCGCGTTGCCGAGATCATCGGTGCCCGTAAGCGTGACGGTGACGCCGCTGATGGCCAGGTCGCCGGCCTGCTGCACGCCGTCGTTGTTCACGTCGTTGAAGACCACGCCTGCGAGCGAACCGGGCGAAAGCTCGCCGAAGTTGTAGCCCGTCGCCGTCGTGTTCGAGGTGATTGTGACGGCACTGATGACGTCGCTCGGCGGGTTGTTCACCGTTGTCCCGCCCGCGCTGCCTGCGGTGTTTTTTCCGTCGAGGAAACCGGCTGGCTGGGTCTCGGTCACGACGTAGCTGCCGGGGCGGAGATTCGCGAAGGAGTAAGCGCCGCTCGCGTTGCTCGTCGCCGTGACATTCACCGCCGCGCCACGGTCATCGGTGCCGGTGAGGGTGACGGTCGCGCCATTGATGCCGATCTCGCCAGCGCCCGCCTGGAGGCCGTCGTTGTTCACGTCGATGAAGATCGTGCCCGCGAGCGAGGTGGGCGGCAGTTCGCCGAAGTTATTCCCCGCGCCGGTGACGCCGGAGCCGAGCGTGATGGCCGAGATGGTGTTGCTGTTAGTCGTGTTGTCGATGGTGCCGCTGGCCTGTGAACCAACCGTCTCTTTGCCATCAAGCAAACCGGCTGGCTGCGTCTCGGTGAGCGTGTAGGTGCCGGGCCGCAGGCTGGCGAACGAGTAGTTGCCGCTCGCATCGGTGGCCGTGCTCACGTTCACGGCGTTGCCGAGATCGTCGGTGCCGGTGAGCGTAATGGTTACGCCAGTCACGCCGGTTTCACCCGCGCCGGATTGCGTGCCGTCGTTGTTGAGGTCGCGATAGACGGTGCCGGTCAGCGACGTGGGTGAAAGCTCGCCAAAGTTGTAGCCAGTCGCCGTGGTATTCGAGGTGAGCGTGACGGCGCTGATGATGTCGCTCGGCGGGTTGTTGACCGTCGTGCCGCCCGCGGTGCCCGCAGTGTTTTTCCCGTCGAGGAAACCAGCCGGCTGGGTTTCGGTGACGGCGTAACTGCCGGGACGCAGATTCGCGAAAGAGTAAGCACCGGCCGCATTGCTCGTGGCGGTCACATTCACCGCCGCGCCGCGATCGTCCGTGCCGGTGAGGGTGACGGTCACGCCGTTGATGCCCGTCTCGCCCGCACCCGACTGCAAACCATCATTGTTCACGTCAATGAAGACCGTGCCCGCGAGCGAGGTGGGCGGCAGCTCGCCGAAGTTGTTACCCGTGCCGGTGACGCCGGAGCCTAGCGTGATGGTTGTGATGGTGTTGCTGTTAGTCGTGTTGTCGATGGTGCCGCTGGCCTGCGAACCGACCGTCTCCTTGCCATCGAGCAGTCCCGCCGGCTGCGTCTCGGTGAG